>NZ_JBFUFB010000006.1:0-472070 GCF_056403655.1 Mesorhizobium sp. P2_F8 | reverse complement strand
GCTGAAGCACACGGTTCTCACCTATATCGACACCGAGCTCGACAATCTGGTCACCGGGTACGACGAGGATTCCAAGCCGACCGCCGGTTTCCAGCGGGTCATCCAGCGCGCGGTGATCCATGTGCAGTCGTCCGGCCGCGAGGAAGTGTCGGGCGCCAACGTGCTCGTCGCCATCTTCGCCGAGCGCGAGAGCCATGCCGCTTATTTCCTGCAGGAACAGCAGATGACCCGCTACGACGCGGTCAACTATATTTCGCACGGCATTGCCAAGCGTCCGGGCGCGTCGGAAACGCGTTCGCCGCGCGGCGCCGATGACGAGCAGGGCGGCCAGAACGGCGCCGAGCCGCAAGAGGAAGGCGGCAAGAAGAAGCAGCAGCAGGACGCGCTGACCGCTTATTGCGTCAACCTCAACAACAAGGCCAAGGCCGGCAAGATCGATCCGCTGATCGGCCGCGAGTCCGAGATCAACCGCACCATCCAGGTGCTGTGCCGCCGCTCCAAGAACAATCCGCTCTATGTCGGTGATCCCGGCGTCGGCAAGACGGCGATCGCCGAAGGCCTCGCCAAGCGCATTGTCGAGGGCGACGTTCCCGAAGTGCTGCACAATGCCACGATCTTCGCGCTCGACATGGGCACGCTGCTCGCCGGCACGCGCTATCGCGGCGATTTCGAGGAGCGGCTGAAGCAGGTCGTCAAGGAACTCGAGGACTATCCCGGCGCGGTGCTGTTCATCGACGAGATCCACACGGTCATCGGGGCAGGGGCCACCTCGGGCGGCGCCATGGACGCGTCGAACCTGTTGAAGCCGGCCTTGTCGTCGGGTGCGATCCGCTGCATCGGCTCGACCACCTACAAGGAATTCCGCCAGTTCTTCGAGAAGGACCGTGCCTTGGTGCGGCGCTTCCAGAAGATCGACGTCAACGAGCCGACCATCGAGGACGCCATCGAGATCATGAAGGGCCTCAAGCCCTATTATGAGGAGTTCCACAAGGTGAAGTTCACCAACGAGGCGATCAAGGCTTCGGTGGAGCTGTCGGCGCGCTACATCAACGACCGCAAGCTGCCGGACAAGGCGATCGACGTGATCGACGAGACCGGTGCCTCGCAGATGCTGGTGCCGGAAGCCAAGCGCAAGAAGACGATCGGCATCAAGGAGATCGAAGCGACGATCGCCACCATGGCCCGCATCCCGCCGAAGACGGTTTCGGCCGACGACGAGAAGGTGCTGCAGGGTCTCGATATCGAGCTCAAGCGCGTCGTCTATGGCCAGGATACCGCGATCACCGCGCTGACCTCGGCGATCAAGCTGGCGCGTGCCGGCCTGCGCGAACCAGAGAAGCCGATCGGCTCCTACCTGTTCTCGGGCCCGACCGGCGTCGGCAAGACCGAAGTGGCCAAGCAATTGGCTGCATCGCTCGGCGTCGAGCTGATCCGGTTCGACATGTCGGAATATATGGAGCGCCACACGGTCTCGCGGCTGATCGGCGCGCCTCCCGGCTATGTCGGCTTCGACCAGGGCGGTCTGTTGACCGACGGGGTCGACCAGCATCCACACTGCGTGCTTTTGCTGGACGAAGTCGAGAAGGCTCATCCGGACCTGTTCAACATCCTGTTGCAGGTGATGGACCACGGCAAGTTGACCGACCATAACGGCAAGCAGATCGACTTCCGCAATGTGATCCTGATCATGACCACCAATGCAGGCGCGTCGGATGCGCAGCGTGCGGCGATCGGCTTCGGTTCGACCAAGCGCGAAGGCGACGACGTCGAGGCGATCAACCGGCTGTTCACGCCGGAATTCCGCAACCGTCTCGATGCGATCATCCCGTTCGGCTCGCTGCCGGTGCCGGTCATCCATCAGGTGGTGCAGAAGTTCGTCATGCAGCTCGAGGCCCAGCTTTCCGAGCGCGGCGTCACCTTCGATCTGTCGCCCGATGCCATCGCCTGGCTCGCCGACAAGGGTTATGACGAGCGCATGGGTGCGCGGCCGCTCGGCCGTGTCATCCAGGAGCACATCAAGAAGCCGTTGGCCGACGAGGTGCTGTTCGGCAAGCTCAAGAAGGGCGGCACGGTGCGTGTCACCGTCGAGAAGAAGGAAACCGGCGAGACCGGCCTGAAGCTCGAATCGCTCGCCGACGAGGCGCCGGTGAAGCCTAAGAAGGAAGAGCCGGAAGAAACGCCGAAGCCCACAAAGGCCGTCGCGAAAAAGCCCGCGGCCAAGAAGCTGGTGGCGTCGAAGCCCGAAGCCAAGGGCAAGGACGGCGGCAAGCGCAGCCTCGTGCCGCAATTGCCCAGAAAGAACTGACCCTGACAAAAGTCGAAAAAGCCCCGGAGACGGGGCTTTTTTCATGGGAGCAATGAGGGACGCATGGCCGGGCAGATCGTCATCCTGAACGGTGCGCCGCGATCGGGAAAATCAAGTATCGTCCAGGCCATCCAGGAGAATCTTGATGGTGTCTGGATCAATCTCGGCGTCGACGTTTACGAACAGGCCACGCCACCACGCTATCGGCCTGGAATTGGCTTGCGGCCGGGCGGCGAGCGTCCGGACCTTGAAGGCCTCGTGGCCGATTTCTACGCCGCGCTTTACGAATCCATTGCCGCCCATAGCCGGCTGGGGCTGAACGTCGTGGCGGATGTCGGCCACCATGATGCCTATTCAAAACCCCTCGATTGCCTCGCCGATTGCGCGAGCCGTCTCGCCGGCCTGCCGGTGCTGTTCGTCGGCGTCCGCTGCCCGATTGCAATCATCATGCAACGACGCGCCGCCAGTGAGGCGGCACGGGGACATGTGACCGGCTCGCCCGGCGATCCCGTGCCGATACCCGTGCGTCTGTGGCACGAGGAGGTGCACCGGCCAGGCTTGTACGACCTGGACGTCGACACCTCCTTGCTGAGCCCCACGCAATGTGCCGATGCGATCCGCCGGCGGCTGGAGCAAGGGATCGTTGGGCCGAGCGCGATCGAGCAACTGGCTCAAACCACCGCCAGGTAAAATTGCTTCGTCGCAAAGTGAGGTGCGGCGTCAGCTTCGCAGCGCCGCTCGTATCTTTTCGGCGCTCTCAGCCAGCACTTCCGGCTTCTCCATCCCGCCCGTGTGCGGCTTCAGGGGAATGCCGTCAAAGCGTGGGATGACATGCACATGCAGATGATAGACGGTCTGCCCCGAGGCTGGCTCGTTGAACTGCATGACGGTGACGCCGTCGGCGCCAAACCCTTGTTTGACGGCCCGCGCCACTTTCTGGACGACCGTGAAAAGCGGTCCGAACGTTGACGGATCGGCGTCGAGCAGGTTGCGCGACGGCGCCTTCGGCACCACCAGCGTATGGCCGGGCCCCTGCGGCATCACATCCATGAAGGCGACGACCGCTTCGTCCTCGTAGACGCGGTGCGAGGGAATTTCACCGCGCAGGATCTTTGCGAAGATGTTGTCGGTGTCATAGGCGGTCTCAGCCATGGCGAACGCTCCGGATTGTGCCTTTCGTGTAGCGAAGCCGTCGAAAATCGGCAAGACAATCGGGTAAAGTCGCCCCGCCGATCAGGGCAGCCCGGTCGCTACTCCTCGAGATCCCTGCGGAATGGAGTGTGCTCTTCCAGATATTCGCTCATCCGCTCCACCTCGTGCCGTTCGCGTCTGAGATAGTCGGCAACGGCGTTGCGCAGGCCGGGGTGCGCGATGTAGTGCGCGGAATGCATGGTCACCGGGCGGTAGCCTCGCGCCAGCTTGTGCTCTCCTTGAGCGCCGGCCTCGACAACCCTGAGCTTGCGCTCGATGGCGAAGTCGATCGCCTGATGGTAGCAGACCTCGAAATGCAGGAAGGGATGGTCCTCGATGCAGCCCCAGTTACGGCCGTAGAGTGCGTCGGAGCCGATGAAATTGATGGCGCCGGCAATGTAGCGCCCGTTGCGTTTGGCCATCACCAGCAGGATGTCGTCGGCCATGCGTTCGCCGATCAGCGAGAAAAACTGGCGGCTGAGATAGGGCCGGCCCCATTTGCGGCTGCCGGTGTCCATGTAGAAGGCGAAGAAGTCGTCCCAGGCCTTTTCGGTGAGATCCTTGCCGGTCAGCCAGTCGATCGAGATGCCGTTGGTCAGCGCCTCGCGCCTCTCCTTCTTCATCGCCTTGCGCTTGCGCGAGGCAAGGGTGGCGAGGAAGTCGTCATAGGTTGAAAAGCCTTCGTTGAAGAAATGGAACTGCTGGTCGGTGCGATGCAGGAACCCTGCCGCTTCCAGCACCTCGACGTCGCTTTCCTGGGCGAAGGTCACATGCGCTGAAGAGACGCCGAGTTTTTGCGTGACCGCCTTCAGGCCCGCTGCCAGTCCCGCTTTGACGGCGCCGACATCCTCGCCCTTGGTGACCAGCAGGCGAGGGCCGGTGACCGGTGTGAACGGCACCGCGCATTGCAGTTTTGGATAGTAGCGGCCGCCGGCGCGTTCGAAGGCATCCGACCAGCCATGATCGAACACATATTCGCCCTGGCTGTGCGATTTGAGATAGCACGGGACCGCCCCGAGCAGCTTGCCCTGCGCGGTCTCCAATCGCAAATGATGACCTTGCCATCCTGTGCGCCGCACGGCACAGCCTGAGTCTTCAAGTGCGCTCAGAAAAGCGAATGAAACGAGCGGGTTGTAGCCGTTTTCTGCGTCGCCACTCGTGGTTCCGCTGAGGCTGTTCCACTCGTCCGGGGTGAAAGCGCCGATGCCAGCGGCGATGCGGATCAAATAGTCCGCATTCGCCATCTGGTCATCGCCGTCGTCGCCTTGATCCATGGGGCTTATTTAAGCTCCGTCCGGCCGGGTACAAGTCACGTTTCAGACACCGGCTTCAGGCGACTTTGACCAAGTCGGGTTCGAACCCCTCGAACGTCATCTGGTCGGCATATCTATAGGTCAGGTCGACCGCCGGCTGGTCATGCACCGTCCAGGTGATGACCGGCATTTTCAGTTTTTCACGGACGAAGCTTACGAACCGGTTGGGCAGGTCGCCGGCGGCATAGGAGGTGAAGGCGATCTCATGCGCCAGCATGGCGAAATGCGCCTCGATCAGCTTGACGTCCTTGCCGTAGGCGGTCAGTCCGGCCGGAATGCCCGGCGCGTGTTTCGGAAAATCGCGGATCAGCCAGTGGTCGAACGACATGATAGCCGACTTGCCCTTGTAGCGCTTGAGCATCTTGCCGACGATCGCCACGAGACCCTCGTCGCGGCCCGGGATGCCTTTCAGCTCAACGACCATCGGCACCCGGCCATCGACCAGGTCGAGCGCTTCCTGCAGTGTCGGTACATGATCCGACGTGCCGCCGACTTTGAGCGCCGTGAGCTCCGCCGCGGTACGCTGCCAGACGAAACCGTCCTGACCGGTCAGCCTCTGCAGATCGTCGTCATGAATGATGACGGGAACGCCGTCCAGCGACAGGTGCACGTCGCATTCGATGGCGTAGCCGCGCTCGGCCGCAGCGGCGAAGGCGGAAAGCGTGTTTTCCCAGCGCGTCTTGTTCATGTCGTGGAAACCGCGATGGGCGACAGGCCGGGCGGTCAGCCAGGATAGGTCGGTCATGGTCGTCTCCTGGCTCACTCGACTTCGAAGACCGCTTCGATTTCCACTGCGGCATTAAGTGGCAGCGAGGCGGTGCCGACAGCGGAGCGGGCATGCTTGCCGCGCTCGCCAAGTGCCGCAACAAGGAAATCGGAGGCACCGTTGGCAACCAGATGCTGTTCGACAAAATCCGGCGTTGAGGCGACGAAAACGGTGATCTTCACCAGGCGACGGATTTTCTCGAGGTCGCCGAGTGCGGCCTTGGCCTGCGCCAGGATATTGATCGCGCAGTATTTTGCCGCGTCCTTGCCGGCCGCGGTGTCGACGTCGCGACCGAGCAGGCCGCTCGCCTGCAGCTTGCCGTCCTTGAGAGGCAACTGCCCGGCGGTGAACAAGAGGTTGCCGGTCCTGCAATAGGGCACATAGTTGGCGGCGGGCGCGGCGGCGACAGGAAGCGTCACGCCCAGATCGCTTAGCCGCTTTTCGATTGTTTCACTCATGGTATTTCCCTATTGCTTGGGTGACGCCGCGCTGGCCGGGCCGAAATTGCTATTTTTGCCTCGCTTCCGCCACGACTTTTTTTAAGCTGGACCATCTTTCCATGCGGCCTGCCATCAGCCGCGACGATCGGAGTACCTCATGCGCGCAACGCGCCTTGCATTCAATGCCGTCCTGTTGTCGGCGGTGTTCTCGATAGGCCCTGCTTTCGCCGTGCCGGCGCTGCAAGCCCACCGCGCTGTTTACGATCTCACCCTCAACAAGGCATCCGATCAATCCGGCATCACTGGCATATCCGGCCGCATGGTCTATGAGTTCAACGGCTCGGCCTGTGAAGGCTATACGGTGAAATTCCGTTTTGTCACCCAGATCGTCACCAACGAGAACACGAAGCTGACCGACCAGCAGACGACCACTTTCGAGGACGCCGAAGGCAAGACCTTTTCATTCGTGACGAAGTCCTTCGTCGACCAGAACCTCGACAAGGAGGTCAAGGGCATCGCCACGAAAGAGACCAAGGGGTTGAAGGTCGATATCGACAAGCCCGAAAAGAACAGCCTCGAACTGGCTATGACCCAATTCCCGACCCAGCATCTGGTCGAACTGATCGGCAAAGCCGAAAAGGGCGAGAATTTTTACGAAACCAACCTTTTCGACGGTTCCGAAGACGCCAACAAGGTGATGACCACCACGGTCGTCGTCGGCAAGAAAACCGATGCCGACAAGGCCGACCCGGAGGCCCCGGCATTGGCAAAGCTCGCCACCGACAAATACTGGCCGGTCGACATCGCCTATTTCGACGACACCGACAAGACGGGCGAAGAGGTGCCGGAATACCGGATCAGCTTCAAGCTGCACGAGAATGGCATCACCCGCGACCTCGTCATGGACTATGGCGACTTCTCGATGACCGGCAAGCTGGTCAATCTTTCGCTGTTCGACCAGGCGAAAACCTGCCCGACCAAATAGTGCTTCAGCTGGCCAGTTGATTCATCACGACACGGCGTGCCGTTGCGAACGACTTGAACGCGCCGTAATTGCTCCCCAACTTCCTCCTGCGTCGAGACGCAAAGGGGGGAGCAAGCTTGAGCAGGATCGATGTCTTCGTGGCGCCGAGGCCAAATCCGGCGCTGATCAGGGCCATGACGACAGTCAACCGGATCGTCATGCTGCGGGGAATACCGGGTTTTCGCGATATCTTGCCGTTCAACCGCCTGGCCGGGCTGCGTGGCGTCGCTAATGTCCGCCATATCGACTTTCCCCACGCCGACCTCGAGCGGCTGAGGGCCAGTTGCGGAGCGGAGAAGGCAACCTTCATCACGCCCAATCATCCAGAGTTCTTCACCGACTGGATGATCGACAAGGAGATTGTGTCGCAGGTCAGCCCGCTTGCCGCCTCCTGGGCAACGAATGGCGTCGTCAACGGCCTTGGCCGGCTGATGCAGAAATTCTGGCTGGCCAACAACCTGATCGCCCAGATTCCCGGCAACAGCGGGGCAGCCAAGGAACACTCCGTCGCCTGGGCATTGAAAGGTCATGGCGTGCTGCTGCATCCCGAAGGCGGCGTCGGCTGGCATGCCAACATCGTGGCGCCGTTGCTGCCGGGCGCCGTCGAAATGGGGCTTGAGGCACTCAAACGGGGGAGGGCCACGGATCCAGATTTCAAGGTCTGGATCGCGCCGGTCGTCTGGAAACTGGTCTTCACCAGGAATGTCGAAGCGGCACTGGTGAAGGAATGCACCTATGTCGAGAAAAACCTGAAAATAGAACGTCAAGCGACCGACACGCTGCCGCAGCGCATCCACCATATCTATTCGACGCTGCTGGCCCGCGATGAAGCCGCGTGGAGCCTGTCATTCGAAGAGGGCGAGAGCTATGCCGGGCGCCAGAAGGCTTTGGTCGCCGAACTCAGCCGTCGGCTTGGCCAGGACATTTCTCCCGACACCGCCGTCCCCGACACCACCGAGCTTCTGAGGCTGGCGCGTCGTTGGCAGCGCGAAAACACCGGCGATGCGGACGAGCAAAAGAAGGTCCGCGCGCTCGCCGACACGATTCAGAGGCTGCAACGCGTCGGGTCGTGGGCCTCGGCCAATCCGCGCATCACGCAGGAGGAGATCGCCGAGCACCTGAAGCGGATCCGCAACGACTATTGCCGCAGCGGACTGCGCGACACGATGAACCGGCTCATTCCGCAGCCGGCCGGACCGCGCTGCGCCTACATCCGGGTACCCGATCCACTTGGCCTGCATCAACATGCCGGCTCGGTCGACGATGCGGTTGCCGAGTTGCACCGTCGCATGCAGGCCACAGTCGCCAGCACGGTGGCTGAGCTTACGGCCGGTGGCAGCTTCATTTTCTATCCGAATCCATTCTATCGTCACTGACATTCACACGGGCCATGTGGCCGATCGTCATTCGCTTGCGAAGAATGGCGGGTTGCGAAGATTGGAAGGCAGACAGCAAGCTTCATGGCAGTCTATGTCGACGCGGCGATCTGGAACTGGGCTGGCCATCGCTGGTGCCATCTGATGGCTGACGACACTGACGAGTTGCATCGCTTCGCTGCGCAACTCGGCGTCAAGCGGTCATCCTACCAGGGGCCGCCCAAGACATCGGCGCCGCACTATGACATAACCGGCTTCGAGCGCGACCGTGCGGTGCGGCTCGGCGCTTTCGAATGCAGCCGCGAGGAGATCGTCGCGATCTTCCGGCGGGTACGGGTGCCCAACGGAAAGGCTCGGCCATGACACCAACGGCATTTCTGGCTTATTGCGCCGCAATCACGCTTGCGGCTGCAACACCTGGACCGGCGATGTTCGCAGTCATCACCAACGGTGTGTCGCGCGGGTTTCTTCGTGCCTTCGTGGCCGGGGTTGGCGTCGCCGCCGGGGATGCCGTGCTGGTCACCTTGGCGTTGCCCGGACTGGTGGCGTTGGCCCAGACTTTCGAATGGGTTTTTCTCCTGCTGAAATACGCGGGCGCTACCTATCTGGTTTTCCTCGGCATCAGGATGTGGCGAGCCGCCGCCACGCAATCGGCTGAACCGCAGGCGTCGCAGGCGAGATTGTCACGGTCGTTTTTCCTCGGTGCATCCATCGCGCTGGGCAATCCGAAGGCGATCCTGTTCCATGCCTCGATCATGCCGCTGATCCTGAACCTCAACACCATGACCCTTGCCGACGGATTGCTGGTGGTCGCGGTCGTAATCAGCGTCAACATCCTCACCATGGGTATTTATGCTGCAATTGCCGGGCGGGCTTCGGGCTGGTTCAGGACGCCGAGACGCATGCGCCTGATGAACAGGTTTGCCGGCAGCGCGATGATCGGCACAGGAGCGCTGATTGCCGCACGCTGAGTGGTGAAACGCCACACGGCTTGCGTTTGTCGCGCATCCCCTCTATATGCGCGCTCATTCCACACACGGACTTTGGTGTCTGCCCGGGAGAAATCCGGCTGAAACCTCCGGTGGCGTTCGAGGACAAAGTCCAAAAATGCCTGTGTCCGTGGAGGCTAACCGGAAAGGAACTAAGAATGGCTCTGCCTGATTTCAGCATGCGCCAGCTTTTGGAAGCTGGCATTCACTTCGGCCACCAGACTCACCGCTGGAACCCGAAAATGGCGCCTTATATCTACGGCGCCCGTAACAACATCCACATCATCGACCTCTCGCAGACGGTGCCTTTGCTGCACCAGGCGCTGAAGCAGGTTTCCGACACTGTCGCCAAGGGCGGCCGCGTGCTGTTCGTCGGCACCAAGCGCCAGGCGTCCGACATCGTCGCCGATGCGGCACAGCGTTCGGCCCAGTACTATGTCAATTCACGTTGGCTCGGCGGCATGCTGACCAACTGGAAGACGATCTCGAACTCGATCCAGCGCTTGCGCAAGCTCGACGAGATGCTGGCCGGCGAGGCCCAGGGCCTCACCAAGAAGGAGCGCCTCAACCTCGACCGCGAGCGCGAGAAGCTCGACAAGGCGCTGGGCGGCATCAAGGACATGGGCTCGACGCCCGACCTGATGTTCGTCATCGACACCAACAAGGAAGCGATCGCAATCCTCGAGGCCAAGCGCCTCGGCATTCCGGTCGTCGCCATCATCGATTCGAACTGCGACCCGGACAAGATCGACTTCCCGATCCCCGGCAATGACGACGCTGCCCGCGCCATCCAGCTCTATTGCGACCTGATCGCCAAGGCTGCGATCGACGGTATCGCCCGCCAGCAGGGCGCGCTCGGCGTCGACATCGGCGCTTCGGTCGAAGCTCCGGTCGAACCGGCTCTCGATCCGGCTCCGGCATCGGAAGCCCCCGAAGCATAACAATCGAAGGCCGGTTGCGGCCTTCATCTTTCTCATATTTTGGCACGCTAAACAGACGCATCATCGAGGTTCGATGGTGCGTCGGTGCATTTAAAACAAAGAGGCGACAATGAGCATTTCGGCTGCACAGGTCAAAGAACTCCGCGACTTGACCGGCGCGGGCATGATGGATTGCAAGGCGGCGTTGAACGAAACCAACGGCAACATGGAAGAGGCCATCGACTGGCTGCGCAAGAAGGGCATTTCCAAGGCTGACAAGAAGGCTGGCCGCACTGCGGCTGAGGGCCTGATCGGCGTCGATTCCGGCCCGCGCGAAGCCGCCGTCGTCGAAGTCAATTCCGAGACCGACTTTGTTGCTCGTAACGCTGCGTTCCAGGAGATCGTTGCCAATGTGGCCAAGGTCGCGCTCGCCTACGGCGGCAAGACCGACGCGGTTGCAGCGGCCAAGTATCCAGGTTCGGACAAGTCGGTCACCGACACCATCAAGGATGCTGTCGGCACCATCGGTGAGAACCTGGGCTTCCGCCGTTCGGCCAAGCTGACCGTTCCGCATGGCGCCGTCGCCACCTACGTCCACAACGCGGTTGCCGATGGCCTTGGCAAGCTCGGCGTGCTGGTTGCGATCGAGACCACGGGCAACGAGCATGCGGCCAACGCGTTTGCGCGTCAGGTCGCGATGCATGTCGCCGCCACCAGCCCGATGGCGCTGACCACAGAAGAACTCGATCCGGCGGCAATCGAGCGCGAGAAGGCGATCTTCTCCGATCAGGCGCGCCAGTCCGGCAAGCCGGAAGCGATCATCGAGAAGATGGTCGAGGGCCGTCTGCGCAAGTTCTACGAGGAAGTCGTCCTCCTGAAGCAGGCCTTCGTGCTCAATCCCGACATCACTGTCGAGAAGGCGCTGAAGGATGCCGAGAAGGACATCGGCGCCCCGGCCAAGATCACCGCCTATCTGCGCTTTGCGCTGGGCGAAGGCATCGAGAAGGAAGAGACCGATTTCGCGGCGGAAGTCGCGGCGGCGGTCAAGAAGTAAGCTGCCGCGGCAGCTGTCCTTCTGACGAATTTTATCGGCCGGGTGTCCGCAGGGATGCCCGGCCGATTTCTTGTGCGGTGTCGATGAAAGCCCTGAGCTTCGGCGCCATCGACGCCCGGCGGGGAAAATAGAGGAACAGCCCCGGCTCGTCGATCGCGGCTTCGCGCAGCACTTCGACCAGCCGGGCGGCCTGGATATCGGCCCGCACCAGCGGCTCGAACAGATAGGCCAGCCCGATGCCGGCCAGCGCCATGTCGCGCGCCGACAGCGGATCGGTGACGACGACGCTGCCACGCGTTTCGACGCCGATATCCTTGCCCTGGTCGGACAGATCCCAGCGATAGAGCGCGCGCGATCGCAACAGACGATAGCCGATGCAGTTGTGGCTGGAGAGATCAGCCGGCGTTCGCGGCTTTCCGTGGCGGCCAACATAGGCAGGGGAGGCGACGATGATCGTTCGGAACGGCTCAGTCAGCCGTACCGTCACCATATCCTCGGCAATCATCTCGCCCAGCCTTATGCCGGCGTCGAAGCCTTCGCCGACAATGTCGCTCAGGCGCTCGTCGGTGAACACCTCCACCGTCACTTCGGGATAGCGCTCGGCCATTGCCGACAGGATGGGCATCAAGGTGAGCGGCAGCGCCAGGCGCGGCACATTGATCTTGAGCAGACCGCTCGCCCTGCCTTTCACCGAGCGAATCCGCTCGATCCGATCCGCGATATCCTCCAGGGCAGGCTCCGCTGCCGCCACAAGCGCCTCACCGGCCTCGGTCAAGGCAACGCTGCGCGTGGTGCGTGCAAACAGCGGCTGGCCGATCCGCTCTTCGACAAGGCGCACCGCGTGGCTGACCGCCGAAGGGCTCATGCCAAGTTCCGCGGCGGCCGACGCAAAGCCGCCGCGCCGCGCCACGGCGACGATGACGGGAAGATGGCTGAGCAGGTCGCGATCCATTCATGCGTGATTTCGCATAGTCTATACAGATAATGCAATCTTCTCGACGCCGGCGCGCTGGCCCACATTGTCGCCAACGGATCGGCGGCGGCTGATGCGCAAAGGAGAAGAGACATGAATGCATTGAAGTACGCTACCTTCGCGGCGGGTATTGCGCTGGCGCCAGTCGACGCCGGCGGAACCGAGCCATCGCGCGAAATGACGCTCGCCGATGAGCGCGCGGTCATCCGTATCGCCGATGCCATCTATCGTGCCGTCGATGCACAGGATTGGCGGCTGGCCCGCAGCTATTTCGCCGACCGTGTCACCGTCGACTTCAGCAGCCTGAGCGGACAGCCCTCGGCCACCATCGCCTCGGACGATCTGATCGGGACCTGGGCAGCGAATCTCAGGGGCAGCAAGACCAGCCTGCATCTTCGTACCAACCACCAGGTCGCCATCGACGGCGACGCCGCGACCGTGTCCTCCAATGGCTATGCCTGGAACCGGATGGAAGGCAATGGCGACCCGCTTTGGGAAGTCTGGGGCACTTACGAACACCACCTGACCCGTTCGGGCGCGGGTTGGATGGTGGACGGCTTCACATTCCGCATGACGCATGAGCGCGGCAATCCGTGGGTCAAGGCGACCCCCGGACAGGATCGGCATTGAACAGTATCGGAACGACATCATGACCATGTCCTACTACACCCTTGGCAACAGCGGGCTGCGAGTCACCCGCCTGGCACTCGGGACCATGACCTTCGGCACCGAATGGGGCTGGGGTGCCGACAAGGAGACGGCGCGCGCTCTGGTCGATGCCTATGTCGAGGCAGGCGGGAATTTCTTCGACACCGCCGACGCCTATACCGGCGGCACCTCCGAGACCTGGCTTGGCGAGTTCATCGCCGAGCGCGGCCTGCGCGACAAGGCGGTGATCAGCACCAAGTTCAGCATGAATCTGGAGCAGGGCAATCCGAATGCCGGCGGCAATGGCCGCAAGAACATCATCCGCGCCGTCGAAAGCTCGCTGAAGCGGCTCGGTACCGACTATATCGATCTCTATATCCTGCATGCCTGGGACAGGCTGACGTCGCCGGAAGAGGTGATGCGGACGCTTGACGATCTGGTGCGCGCCGGAAAGATCCGCCATGTCGGCCTCTCCGACGTCCCCGCCTGGTACGCAAGCAGGGCGCAATCCGTCGCCGAGCAACGCGGCTATGAACCGGTTTCGGCGCTGCAGCTCGAATATTCGCTGGCCGAGCGCAACATCGAGCATGAATTCGTGCCGTTCGGCACGCGCTACGGCGCCGGCATCATGGCCTGGAGCCCGCTGGCAAGCGGCCTTCTGAGTGGCAAATATCGTTCGGATACAATCAATAAGGCCGGCGGCAGGCTGGAGACGATGCGCGGCTCGAGCAATCCGGGCTTTCAGAAATTCAGCGACCGCAACTGGGCAATCGTTGCCGAATTGGAAAAGGTTGCCGGCGAGCTTGGCCGCGGCATGGCCCAGATCGCCTTGAACTGGGCGACGACAAGGCCAGGTGTCGCCTCGGTGATCATCGGTGCGACCAGGCTGGATCAGCTCAAGGACAATCTCGGCGCGCTCGATTTCGAGATTCCGCAGGAGCTTCTGGCACGGCTCGACGCAGTCAGCCGGCCAGTCACGCCGTTTCCATATTCGTTCTTCGGACCGGAAATCCAGGGCGGCCTCACCGGGGGCCAGGCGGTCGGCGGCAAGCCGATGGGCTACTTCCCGGACCTGCTGATAGAGGGCGCTTTTGCCGGCGTCAGCTAATGATTGGCTGAGCGTCTCGATCTCGAATTTCCGGCTCGGGCGCCGCGTGACATCGCGGCGCCCTTCGTGTATCGGAACACGGCATCGCGCCATGTTTCGGGGCGGCGCCTGCGCGAGGGTAGCCACCCGGAACGCGTCACACGCAAAATGACGAGGACCAGATGACGGTGAAGCCCCTCTACCGACGTGTCTTGTTGAAAGCGTCGGGCGAAGCGTTGATGGGCGAACAGCATTTCGGCATCGACGTTTCGGTGGTGGATCGCATCGCCGCCGATATCGCCGAAGCCCGCGCACTGGGCATCGAGGTCGGCGTCGTCATCGGCGGCGGCAACATCTTTCGCGGCGTGGCCGTTGCCTCCAAGGGCGGTGACCGCGTCACCGGCGACCACATGGGCATGCTTGCAACGGTCATCAATTCGCTGGCGCTGCGCACGTCATTGAACAAGATCGGCGTCGACGCCGTGGTGCTCTCTGCGATCGCCATGCCCGAACTCTGCGAGAGTTTCTCACAGCGACAGGCAACCGCCTACATGAACCAGGGCAAGGTGGTGATCTTTGCCGGAGGCACCGGCAATCCGTTCTTCACCACTGATTCGGCGGCGGCACTCCGCGCGGCTGAAATCGGCGCCGACGCGCTGTTCAAGGGCACTCAGGTCGACGGTGTCTACTCGGCCGACCCGAAGAAGGACCCGGATGCGACGCGTTTCGAGCGCATCAGCCATGGCGAAGTCATAAAACGCGGCCTCTCCATCATGGATACGGCTGCGATTGCACTTGCGCGCGAAAACAACATTCCGATAATCGTCTATTCGATCCACGAAAAAGGTGGGTTTGGCGATATTCTAAGGGGCGGCGGCCGCTGCACGGTCGTCGCGGACGATTGATCCTGGGGCCTGGTCCCGAAAAAGGGATGCAGGTTTTCGAAAATCAGGCTCGAACACGGGGCCTTGCCCCGAAGCAGTGAACCCGCGCTAGACGGGTCGAGGAGATTAAGATGAGTGGTGAGTACGACGATCTCAAGCGGCGCATGGACGGGGCAATCGCCGCGTTCAAACATGATCTGGCTTCGCTGCGGACCGGTCGCGCCTCCAGCAATCTGCTCGACGCGATCCAGGTGCAGGCCTATGGCACCACCATGCCGATCAACCAGGTCGCCAACGTCTCGGTGCCGGAGCCGCGCATGATTTCGGTGTCGGTCTGGGACAAGTCGATGGTCGGCGCGGTCGACCGCGCCATCCGCGAATCCAATCTGGGCTTCAACCCGATCGTCGACGGCACCAATCTCAGGATTCCGCTGCCCGAGCTCAACGAACAGCGCCGCAAGGAACTGGTCAAGATCTCGCACGGCTACGCCGAGAACGCCCGCGTCGCCGCGCGCCACGTGCGCCGCGATGGCATGGACTTCCTGAAGAAGGCGGAAAAGGACGGCGACATCAGCGAGGACGATCAACGCAAGCGTTCCGACCAGGTCCAGAAACTTACCGACGAAACGATCAGCACCATCGACCACCTGCTTTCCGATAAGGAAGCTGAAATCATGCAGGTTTAGGGTTTGGCCATCGGCTGACCCGAAAGCGAGAACATGGCAACGCCCGCGCATGTCGCGATCATCATGGACGGAAACGGACGCTGGGCCAAGGCGCGCGGCATGCCTCGTCTTGCTGGCCATCGGGCCGGTGTCGAAGCGCTGCGCAAGACGGTGCGCGCCGCACCTGGGCTCGGCATCTCCTTCCTGACTGTCTATGCCTTCTCGTCGGAGAACTGGTCGCGGCCGAAGTCCGAGGTCAGTGACCTGATGGGCCTGCTGAAACTGTTCATCCGCCGTGATCTCGCCGATTTGCACCAGAGCGGTGTGCGGGTCAGAATCATCGGTGACAGGGCAGGGCTGCAATCCGACATCAGGGGGCTGCTCGACGAGGCCGAATCGCTGACCGCCGCAAATGAAGCGCTGACGCTGGTCATCGCCTTCAACTATGGCGGACGCGACGAGATCGTGCGCACGGCGCGCAAGCTTGCCGCGGCCGTGGCCCGTGGCGAACTCGACAGCGAGGCCATATCCGCCGAAAGCTTTGCCGGCGCACTCGACACACAAGGCATCCCCGACCCGGAACTGGTCATCCGCACCAGTGGTGAGCTGCGGCTGTCGAACTTCCTCCTGTGGCAGGCTGCCTATAGCGAGCTCGTCTTCCTGCCTTGCTACTGGCCCGACTTCAGCCGCGAGCATCTTGCCGAGGCCTTGCGCGAATTTGCCAGCCGCGAACGCCGATTCGGCGGACTTGGCTCGCAGGACGTTGCCTCGCGACCGGCCGCAGGATGAGCAATCTCCAGCTTCGCGTCATTTCGGCAGTGGTGCTTGCCATCATTACCCTTAGCTTGACCTGGTTTGGGGGGCTGCCGTTCCGGTTGCTGTGTGCCGTGATGGCGGCGGTGATCTTCTATGAATGGACACGCATGTCGCGCCCAGCCGAGGCCACGGGCCTGGGTTTCCTGCCGGAAGCGCTGCTGGTTGTTTTCATTGGGGCCTTGATTGCCGGCCTTGCCGCATCGTGGCTGCTGCCGCTTGTCGTGGTGGCGGTTGCCGCAGTGGCGATTGCCGCCTCGGTTCGCAAGACCGGACAATGGGACGCGGCCGGTCTTGCCTATGCCAGTGTTTCCGGCCTGTCGCTTGCCCTGTTGCGCGACGGGGATCGTTCAGGCCTCGTCGCCATCCTGTTCCTGTTCGCGGTCGTCTGGGCCACCGATATCTTTGCCTATTTCGTTGGCCGTACGGTCGGCGGCCCAAAACTGGCGCCGTCGATCTCTCCCGGCAAGACACGCAGCGGCGCGCTCGGCGGCGCTGTCGGCGGAGTTGTGGCCGGGCTCATCCTGGCCGCGGTTGCCGGCGTCGGCAATCTGGCGTTGCTCGGCCTTGTGGCGCTGGTGCTGTCGATTGTCGCCCAGGCTGGCGACCTGTTTGAATCCTGGATCAAGCGCCGCCACGGTCGCAAGGATTCGGGTGCGCTCATCCCCGGCCACGGCGGCGTCATGGACCGTGTCGACGGGCTTGTCGCGGCGGCTTTCGCCCTATACGTCATCGGCTGGATTTCGGCGACCGCCGATCATCCGGCGCAGGGGCTGTTTCCGGTTTGAGAGGCGTCATTTCAGGGCCCGATGCGCGCCGCGCCTTGGATTCGCCTGGATTGATGCCACAGTCACGGCGCTATCCGCGCCGCGGAAGAATTTGAGGGTTTGTCTTGAACGAGATTCTTCACGCGCTTTTCAGCACACAAGGCTTCGTCCTTGGCACGCTCGTGCCGTTCCTCTTTGTGCTGACCGTGGTCGTGTTCGTCCATGAAATGGGCCATTACCTTATCGGGCGCTGGTGTGGCATCGGGGTCAAGGCCTTCTCGATCGGCTTTGGCCCGGAGCTTTTCGGCTTCAGCGACAGCCACGGCACGCGCTGGAAACTGTGCGCGATACCGCTTGGCGGCTATGTCAAATTCGTCGGCGACATGAACGCCACATCGAGTCAGCCGACTTCGGAAGAGATCGAGACGCTGACCGAGGAGGAGCGCAAGGTCGCTTTTCACACGCAGCCGATCTGGAAGCGCGCGGCGACGGTGGTCGCCGGGCCGATGTTCAATTTCCTGCTGACGATCGTCGTCTTTACCGTGTTGTTTTCCGCCTATGGCCGCTATGTCGCCGAGCCGATGGTCGCAGAGGTGACGGCTGACAGCCCGGCGGCGAAAGCCGGCATCCTGCCCGGTGACCGATTCGTCAGCGTCGACGGCAGCAAGGTTGAAACCTTCGGTGACGTCCAGCGCCTGGTTTCCGGCCGGGCCGGCGACACCATCACCTTCGTCATGCTGCGCGACGGCAAGGAGGTCACGGTGACCGCGGCGCCGCGGCTGATGGAACAGGAAGACGCGATAGGCAACAAGGTCAAGGTTGCCGTGATCGGCGTCGTCAACAACAAGGAACTCGGCCAGCCCCGCCTCGTCACCTACACGCCCGTCGGGGCGGTTGCAGCGGCAGTCGAGGAGACTGGGCACGTCATTCAGCGCACTGGTCAGTTCCTGCAGCGTTTCGTTGTCGGGCGTGAGGATAAATGTCAGCTGGGCGGCCCGGTGAAGATCGCCGACATGGCCGGCAAGGCAGCGAAACTTGGGTTCGAATGGCTCGTGCAACTGATTGCACTGCTGTCTGTCGGCATCGGGTTTCTGAACCTTTTGCCGATTCCCCCCCTCGACGGCGGCCATCTCTTGTTCTACGGGGTGGAGGCCGTCATTCGCCGTCCGGTGTCGGATCGGATGATGGAAATGGCCTATCGGGCCGGGTTGCTTCTGGTGCTGTGCTTCATGGGTTTCGTTTTCTGGAACGATCTGTTTGGATGCTGAAATCATGAAGAAATTTGGCTTTGGCATGGACGATGTTGAGACGCCGTTTACCATGCCCGGGAATATGAGTGACGCGAAAGCCACGCCGCAAGGTTAAGTAAATTCAAATTAACCAGAAGCCTTGCGTGTAGGGAAAATCCGGTTAATACGGTAGGAGAAATTACCGCACGTCCGGTTTTCTCGCCGTGGGGACTACGAGAAAAGGTTATTAAGCCCGATGAAGGCAGCATCCAAGTTTCTGAGCGCCGCGTCCGCGGTGACCCTGTCTGCGGCCCTTGTGGTGCCAGGCGCGCTCGCAGTGCAGTTCGTTGCCACATCGGCGGCCGAAGCCGCTGTCGTCAGCAGAGTAGAAGTGAGCGGCAACCAGCGTATCGACGCTGAAACCATCCGCAATTACATTACCATCAAGCCGGGCAAAGCTTTCTCCAGCTCCGATATCGACAGCGCTGTCAAGGCGCTGTTCGGCACCGGCCTGTTCTCGGATGTGCAGATCAATCAGGTCGGCTCGACGCTGGTGGTCAAGGTTGCCGAATACCAGGTCGTGAACCAGGTGCTGTTCCAGAACAACAAGAAGCTCAAGGACAACGCGCTTGAGATGGCGGTGCAGTTGAAGCCGCGTGGAACGTTTTCGCAGGCGACGCTCGACTCCGACGTCGAAGCGGTCAAGGCTGCCTACAGGCGCATCGGTCGCGACGATGTGACCGTGACCACGCAGGTCATGCAGCTTGGCGATAACCGCGTGAACGTCGTCTTCAACATCAGTGAAGGCGATCGCACTCAGATCGCGGCGATCAATTTCGTCGGCAACAGCGCCTATTCCAGCCGCCGCCTGTCGGATGTGATCAACACCAAGCGTTCGTCCTGGGTTTCGTTCATTCTGCGCGACGACGTCTATGACGACGACAAGCTGCGCGCCGACCAGGAGCTGCTGCGCCGCTTCTACTACAATCACGGCTATGCCGATTTCCAGGTCGTGTCCGCCGTCGGCGAACTCGACAGTGCGACGAACAAGTACACGGTCACCATCACCGTCCAAGAAGGCGACCGCTACACGTTCGGCGATGTCAGCGTCGAAAGCACGATCCCGGAAGTCGACTCGAAGTCGCTGGAATCGGTGGTCGAGACCCGCAAGGGCGACGTCTACAATGCCAAGGACGTCGAGGACACCATCATCGCGCTGACCGAGAAGGTAGCCGGTTCCGGCTATGCATTCGCGCAGGTGACGCCGCGCGGCGACCGCAATTTCGAGAACCACACCATTTCGGTGGTCTACACCATCGACCAGGGCACCAAAGCCTATATCGAACGCATCGAGATCCGCGGCAACGACCGCACGCGTGATTATGTCATTCGCCGCGAGTTCGACGTCAGCGAAGGTGACGCCTTCAATCAAGTTCTCATCCAGCGCGCGAAGAAGCGCCTGGAAAACCTGAATTACTTTGAAAAAGTCGATATCTCGACCGTTCCAGGTTCGCAGCCTGACCAAGTCGTGCTGGTGGTCGACGTTGTCGAAAAATCGACCGGCGAATTCTCGGTCGGCGCCGGCTACTCGACCGGTGGAGACACGGCGGGTCCGTCCATCGAAGGATCGATCACCGAGCGCAACTTCCTCGGCCGCGGCCAGTTCATCAAGCTGTCGGCGGGCGGCGGCAAGAATTCGCGCGACTACAGCCTGTCCTTCACCGAACCCTATTTCCTCGGACGGCGCATCGCAGCCGGCTTTGATATCTACCAGCAGACCCGGAACTACGATCACTACGATAGCGAGACCACGGGTGCGACGGTACGCTTCGGCCTGCCGATCACCAACAGCATCTCGACGCAGTTGGCGTACAACATCGCACGGGAAAAGTACGAGTACGACTCTGGTTGCGATGACAATGGAGACGGCGTGCTGGGCGACTGCGATGTTTCGCAGGCGATCGTTCAAGGTATCGAGGAAAGCCCCTGGATCAAGTCGTCGGTCAGCCTGGGGCTGGTCTACAACACCATCGACGACATGAAGAACCCGCACGAAGGCATCTATGCCACAACGACGGCCGAATTTGCCGGCCTCGGTGGCGATGCCAAGTATGTGAAGCTGACTGGGCGCGGCAGCATCTATCAGACGCTTTCAGAGCAGTTCGATCTGGTTGGCCTCCTCTCGGCTGGCGCAGGTCATGTCGAGGGTTACGGCGGCGACGGCGGTTTGCGTATCTTCGATCAGTTCCAGAGCACCGACCGCATGATCCGTGGTTTCGAATATGGCGGCATTGGCCCTGTGGACAGTGTTACGGGTGACCATCTCGGCGGCACGACTTATTTCAATGCCTCGGCCGAAGCCCAGTTCCCGCTGCCAGTCATTCCGGAGAGCTTTGGGCTGCGCGGCGCGGTGTTCGCGGACGCAGCAACGCTCTATGGCACCAAGATCGAGAATGCGGCTGTCACCCAGACGTCGACTGACCTGAAGCTGCGCGCCTCGGTCGGCCTCGGCTTGATGTGGGCATCGCCGTTCGGTCCGATCCGTATCGACTATGCGATCCCGGTCAAGAAGGAAGCGACCGACAACGTGCAGGAGTTCAATTTCGGCATATCGACCCGCTTCTGATCGACGGCCAACGATGCTCCCGGATTTTTCAGGTCCGGGAGAGATGTTCCGACCTAGCTGGATATAGCTTCTGGAATGACCGATCCGGTGTTCTTCGCGCCATCACGCCGGTATACGGCGGGCGAAGTCGCGAATCTGACCGGCTCGGTGCTTGTCGATTCCGGCCAATCCCATATCTCGATCGAAGCGCTCGCGCCGGCCAATGAGGGCGGCGAGAATGCGCTCGTTTTCGTCGATGGCAAACGCAATTCCGCGCTGATGCTGTCGCTGCGGGCGGCCGCGGTCCTGTGTCCGGCGGAATTCGCCAGCAAGGCGCCGGCCGGCATCGCGGTACTCATTCATCCGCGTCCGCAACAGGCCTTCGCGCTGGTCGGCCGTCTGCTGTTCCCGACGGCCGCGACACCGGGACCAATGACCAGTGAAACCGGTGTCTCGCCGCATGCTCATATCGATCCGACCGCGCATGTCGAGGCAGGTGCTGTCATCGAGGCAGGTGCCGTCATCGGGCCGGGTGCTTCGATCGGCGGCGGTACGGTCATCGCGCCCAACGCTGTCATCGGACAATCCTGCCAGATCGGCCGCGACGGCTATGTCGGTCCAGGCGCCARCATCCAGTATGCCTTGATCGGCAACCGCGTCATCATCCATGGAGGCGCCAGGATCGGCCAAGATGGTTTTGGCTTCGTCGGCGGCGCCAAGGGACCCGAACGCGTGCCGCAGGTCGGCCGTGTCGTTATCCAGGACGATGTCGAGATCGGCTCCAACACCACCGTCGATCGCGGCGCCATGTCCGATACGATCATAGGCCAGGGCACCAAGATCGACAATCTCGTACAGATCGCCCATAACGTCCGCATCGGCCGCAATTGCATAATAGCCGGGCTTTCGGGTATCTCGGGTTCCGTGATCGTGGGTGACAATGTCACCATGGGCGGCGGCGTCGGGCTTGCGGATCACCTGACTATCGGGTCTGGGGCCAAGCTCGCCGCCAGAAGTGGGTTTATGAGCAATGTCCCTGCAGGCGAGATCTGGGGTGGTTATCCGGCACAGCCGATGGCGGAAGCCATGCGGGAGATAGCCATGCTGCGCAAGCTCGCCAGGACCCGCAAACAGGGCGAGGGAGGCAATGGCTGACATGATCGCTTCGACGACGCTGGAAGCGGTCGACATTATGGGGCTCATGAAGCTCCTGCCGCACCGCTATCCGTTCCTGATGATCGATCGCATCGTCGACATCGATGGCGACGAGTCCGCCGTCGGCATCAAGAACGTGACCATAAACGAGCCGCATTTTCAGGGCCATTTCCCTGAGCAGCCGGTGATGCCGGGAGTGCTCATCGTCGAGGCGATGGCGCAGACGGCCGGCGCCATCTGCATCCGCAGCCTGCGCACTGAAAAGCCGTCATTGGTCTATTTCCTGACCATCGACAATGCCAAATTCCGCAAACCGGTCGTTCCCGGCGACCAGTTGAGGATCCATGTCAAGAAAATCAAGAAACGCGGCAACCTGCTGAAATTCGCTTGTGAAGCCATGGTCGACGGCGCCAAGGCGGCCGAGGCCGAGATTTCAGCCATGATGGTCACCAGCGACTGACGATCGAATGCTTATGAAAATCAAGACATCCATTCATGCTTCCGCTGTCGTGGAGGAGGGCGCCCAAATCGGTCAAGGCGTGCGCATTGGGCCGTTTTGTCATGTCGGCGCCGATGCGGTGATCGGCGACGGCGTCGAACTGGTCAGCCATGTCTCGGTGATGGGCGCGACCACCATCGGTGCCTCGACCAAGGTCTACCCGATGGCGATACTGGGCGGGCCGCCGCAGAACACCAAGCACAAGGGCGGCCGCACCACTTTGGTCATCGGCACGAACTGCACGATCCGCGAAGGCGTGACCATGCATCTCGGCACCGATTCCAGCCGCGGGGAGACGACGATCGGCGACAATGGAAATTTCCTTGCCTACGCCCACATCGCCCATGATTGCGTCGTCGGCGACAATGCGACGTTCGCCAACGGAGCGACGCTGGGCGGCCACTGCGAGGTCGGCAACAACGTCTATATTGGCGGACTGACGGCGGTTCATCAGTTTGTCCGTGTCGGCGACAATGCCTTTCTGGGCGGCTGCTCAGCGATCGTGGGCGATGTCATTCCCTATGCCATCGCGGTTGGCAATCGCGCCAGTCTGCGCGGCCTCAACATCATTGGCCTGAAGCGTTCTGGCCTGCCGAGGTCCGAAATCCATGTGCTGCGCAAGGCTTACAAGATGATCTTCGATCGCTCTCGCACTGTTGGCGAGAACATCGAATTCGCCAAGGCCGAATTCGCGTCGTCGCCGACCGCCATGAAGATCGTCGATTTCATCACCAGTCGCGGCAAGCGGCATTATGCGGTGCCGTCGCTCAAGGGCGGCGATGGCGACGATGTCGATGACGAAGGCTGAGACCGCGGCAGCCGGTCGTGATCTCCCATCGGGCGCCAGGGTCGGCATCATCGCCGGCGGCGGCAGCCTGCCGGTCGAAGTCGCGGCCGGTGCGGCGCTACGAGGCCATCCTCCCTTTGTCATCCTGATGGAAGGCGAGGTGGACCGCATGGCGGAGCTCTCCCGGTATGAGCATGAAAGCCTCGCTCTGGAAGGTATCGGCTCGCTGATACCCTTGTTGAGGCGGCACCGGATTACCCACCTGGTGCTTGCGGGCGAGATCAAGCGCAGGCCACGATTGCTTGCGCTGCGGCCCAGTCTCAGCCTGCTCGCGGTGATTCCCCTGGTGGTCATGGCACTGGCGCGTGGCGACGATGGCTTGCTGAAGGTGGTGGCACGAGGTCTCGAAGCACGAGGCATAAAGATCGTCGGCGCCCACGAGATCGTGCCAGACCTCGTCGCCGCCGAGGGTGTCCTGACCAAGGCCTCGCCACGCAAATCGGACTGGCTCGACATCGAGGCAGGCCTTGCAGCGGCAAAGGCGATTGGGGCGCTGGATATTGGCCAGGCGGCGATCGCAGTCGGTGGCCGCACCATTGCGCTCGAAGGCATCGAGGGAACAGCCGGACTGCTTGATCGCGCGAAGCTGTTGCGTGGCCACGGCCGTATCGCGGGCAAGACCCGCGGCGTGCTGGTCAAATGCGCCAAGCCTGGCCAGGAACTGCGTGCGGATCTTCCTTCCATCGGTCCGCAGACGATCGAGGCGGTACATGCGGCCGGGCTTGCCGGCATTGCCGTCGAGGCGGGACGTTCGCTGGTTCTCGAAGGCCCTGAAACCGTCGCGCGCGCCAACGCCCTCGGCCTGTTCGTCATCGGTCTGCCTGCCGCTACGGAGCCGCATCATGCCTGACAGGGCATTGAAGATTGCGATTGTTGCCGGCGAAGAGTCGGGCGATCTGCTTGGCGCCGACATCGTGCGTTCGCTCAAGCAGGCTACCAGGCGCGAGGTGGAGCTCGTCGGCCTCGGCGGCCGCCATTTGCAGGCGCTGGGACTGACGTCGCCATTCGATGCCGGCGAGATCGCCCTGATGGGTTTCAGCGCCATCCTACGCGACCTGCCACGCCTGATGCGGCGGATCAACCAGCTGGCCAAAACCGTTGCGGACGAGAAGCCCGATTGCCTCGTCACCATCGACAGTCCTGACTTCTCGTTGCGCGTCGCCAGGAAGGTGCGTGGGGCCAATCCGTCGATCCCGATCATCCACTATGTCTGCCCAAGCGTGTGGGCATGGCGGCCGGGCAGGGCGGTGGCCATGAAGCCCTATGTCGACCATGTACTCTGCATCCTGCCGTTCGAGGTGAAGGAACTCGAACGACTGGGCGGCCCGCCCGGAACCTATGTCGGGCATCGCCTCACCCATGATGCAGGCGTGCTCGGTGCTGCCAAGGCGCAGGATCTGCCGCGCGATCTTGCGTCTCCGGATCGCGTCAAGACACTGCTCGTCCTGCCTGGTTCGAGGCGCGGCGAGGTGCGACGGCTGCTCGAGCCGTTCGGCGAGACGGTGTCGATGCTGCATGCGCGCGGGCATCGCCTGCGGCTGCTGCTGCCGACCGTCCCGCATGTCGCCGACCTCGTCAGGGCCTCGGTCACACGGTGGGATGAGAAACCCGAGATTATCCTTGATACCCAACGCAAATGGCAGGCCTTCGGCAAGGCCGATGCGGCGCTGATCGCGTCGGGGACGGTATCGCTGGAGCTGGCGCTGGCCGGTGTGCCGATGGTCTCCTGCTACAGACTCGATCCCGTCGCGCGCGTCGTGGCGCCTTACCTGTTGTCCGTCTGGTCGGCGCTGTTGCCCAACCTGATCGCGGATCGGGCGCTGGTCCCGGAATTCTATAATGAGTACGTCAAGCCGAACAATCTGACCCGGCAACTGGAAGCGCTGTTCGCCGACAGCGGGATGCGCGCCTGGCAGAAGCAAGGTTTTGCCGAGATTACCCGGCGCATGGCGACCGACAAGCCGTCCGGCGAGATCGCGGCGGGCGTCGTGCTTCGTCACATAAAAAAAGCGCCCTGACGGGCGCCTTTCTCAATCCGGAAAGCCTCGATCACCGCTTGGCGATCGGCACGTAGTCACGCTCCGGCGCACCGGTATAGAGCTGGCGCGGGCGGCCGATCTTCTGGCGCGGGTCCTCGATCATCTCCTTCCACTGCGCGATCCAGCCGACGGTGCGGGCGACCGCGAACAAGACGGTGAACATCGTGGTGGGGAAGCCCAGCGCCTTAAGCGTGATGCCGGAATAGAAGTCGACATTCGGGTAGAGTTTCTTCTCAATGAAATAGGGATCGGTCAGCGCGATCTTTTCCAGCTCCATGGCGATATCGAGCAGCGGATCGTCCTTGATGCCGAGCTCGCCCAGCACCTCATGCGCCGTCTTCTGCATGATCTTGGCGCGCGGATCGTAGTTCTTGTAGACGCGGTGGCCAAAGCCCATCAGCCGGAACGGGTCGTTCTTGTCCTTGGCGCGAGCGATGAATTCCGGGATGTGGTCGACATGGCCGATTTCGCCCAGCATGTTGAGCGCCGCTTCATTGGCGCCGCCATGGGCCGGGCCCCACAGGCAAGCGATGCCGGCGGCGATGCAGGCGAACGGGTTGGCACCCGATGAGCCGGCAAGACGCACGGTCGAGGTCGAGGCGTTCTGCTCGTGATCGGCATGCAGGATGAAGATGCGCTCCATGGCGCGCGCCAGCACCGGATTGATCTTGTACTCCTCGCACGGCACGGCGAAGCACATATGCAGGAAGTTGGCGGCGAAGTTCAGCTCGTTCTTCGGGTAAATGAAGGGCTGGCCGATATGGTATTTGTAGGCCATCGCCGCGATCGTCGGCATCTTGGCGATCAGCCGCATGGAGGCAACCATGCGTTGGTAGGGGTCGGAGATGTCGGTGGAGTCGTGGTAGAAGGCCGACAGCGCGCCAACCACGCCACACATCACCGCCATCGGGTGCGCGTCGCGGCGGAAGCCGGTGAAGAAGCGCGACATCTGCTCATGCACCATGGTGTGGCGCGTCACGCGGTAATCGAAATCGTCCTTCTGTGCCTTGGTCGGCAATTCGCCATAGAGCAGGAGATAGCAGACCTCGAGGAAGTCGCCGTGTTCGGCCAACTGGTCGATCGGATAGCCGCGGTGCAAGAGGATGCCGGCGTCGCCATCGATGAAGGTGATCTCCGACTCGCAGCTTGCCGTCGAAGTGAAGCCGGGATCGTAGGTGAAGGCGCCGGTGGTGCTGTAGAGCGAGGCGATGTCGATGACATCAGGCCCGACCGAGCCGCTTCGCACCTTGAACTCGTGCGTCTTGCCGGCGAATTCAAGCGTTGCCGTGGCCTCGTGGGTGTTGCCGCCCAAATCCAGTTTTTTCGCAGCTTCGGTCATTGCAAACTCCTTCTTGTTTCCTCATGCCGGCAAAGGCAAAATTCCGCAGAGCGACACGTCGAAATCACCGCAATGCGCGTATTCGCCACCGCATTCTAGGAGGTGCGTGCCAGATTGGGCCAGGGCCTAATGTTGCACTGCGAAACGCGCCTTTCAATGCCAATCTTCTTGGGCCAGTTCGCTCCTAATCGATTTGATCCGCTATGCGCGCCAGGCTTTCCTCGCGGCCGAGCACGGCAAGCACGTCGAACACACCCGGCGAGGTGCTTTTGCCAGTCAGGGCGGCGCGCAAAGGCTGGGCCACGGCGCCAAGCTTGTGGCCGCCGGCCTGAGCATAGGCGCGCACCGCGGCTTCAGCCGCAGTGGCCGTCCAGTCACCTGACAGGGTCGTCAAAGCTTCGTGAGCGCCGCGCAGGATCTTGCGCGCGTCTTCATTGAGCAGCAGTGCCGCCTTGTCGTCGACCGGGAGCGGCCGGGTGGCAAACAGGAAGGCGGCGCCGTCGACAAGTTCGACCAGTGTCTTGGCGCGCTCCTTCAGGCCGGGCAGCGCGGCCAGCAGCTGCGCCTTGTTCCTGTCGTCGAGGCGCGCGGCCATCGCCGGCCCCCCCTCGAGATAGGGCAGGGTGGCGATGAAGATGTCGAACAACTCAGCATCGCTCATGCGGCGCATATGGACGCCGTTCAGCGCCTCCAGCTTGGCGAAGTCGAAGCGGGCGGCGCCCTTGTTGACATCGCCGATGTCGAACCAGGAGATCATGTCCTTGATCGACATGATCTCGTCGTCACCGTGGCTCCAGCCGAGGCGCGCCAGGTAGTTCAGCAACGCCACCGGCAGGTAGCCCATGGCGCGATAGGCCTCGACGCCGAGCGCGCCGTGCCGCTTCGACAGCTTGGCGCCATCGGCGCCGTGGATCAGCGGGATATGCGACATGGACGGCACGTCCCAGCCCATTGCGTCGTAGATCACCGTCTGGCGGGCGGCATTGGTCAAATGGTCGTCGCCACGGATGATGTGGGTGACGCCCATGTCGTGGTCGTCGACGACGACGGCATGCATATAGGTCGGGTTGCCGTCCGAACGCAGGATAATGAAGTCGTCGAGATCCTTGTTGGGGAAGCGCACCTCGCCCTGGACACGGTCGTGCACCACCGTCTCGCCCGCGGTCGGCGCCTTGATGCGGATGGCGCCCTTGGCGCCTGCGGGCGCCTCGGAGGGGTCCCGGTCACGCCAGTGGCCGTCATAGCGGGGCGGCAGGCCCTTGGCGCGTGCTGCCTCGCGCATCGCCTCGAGCTCAGCAGGCGTCTCGTAGCTGTAATAGGCCTTGCCCATGCGCACGAGCTCCTCGGCCACCTCGCGATGACGCGGCGCGCGCTCGAACTGCGAGACGGCCTCGCCATCCCAGGAGAGGCCGAGCCAGGAAAGCCCGTCGAGAATGGCTGCGGTCGCGGCATCGTTGGAGCGCTCGCGATCGGTGTCTTCGATGCGCAGCAGCATCGTGCCGTCAGTGTGCTTTGCGTACAGCCAGTTGAACAGCGCCGTGCGCGCGCCGCCTATGTGCAGGTAACCGGTGGGCGAGGGGGCAAAACGGGTGACGACCTTGTCGGACATGAAACTCTCGGAAACCATCTGAAGCGGGGTGTGGTTGCGCGGACTTTCGCGCGTTGCGCGTTCATGTAGCATAGGGTGTCGAGGGCGCAAGGGGCAGACCCGATGGCTGGACGGGGCCGGGGCTCGGATCAGGGCGAGGACGCCGCTATTGGCGTCAGCGAACGGTCCCTGTTTGCGACGCCGCTGCCGGCTGCGTTACCGCTGCCATCACCTCTCGTGCCGGCCCCCGGCAACCCGCCGTTGCAAGCGGATGTCTCCGCCCCCGCTCCTGTTGCCGAAGTTGGCAGGATCGTGCGCGTGCGCCGGCAAATCGGCCGGATATCGCTGCCTCGGCTGCGCCACAGCGTGGCCACGGCAGCGGGCCTGGAGCTTGATCGAGGCGTAGCCTTCCTGCTGGTGCCGGTCTGTCTGGCGATCGGAGCGATCGGCTATTTTTCGCTGACGGTGGAACCTGATTTTGCGAAGCCTGTCGCGGTCGTCGTTCTGACGGGGCTCTGCGCGTTCGTCTCGCGTTCCAGGCCGAAAGCCCATCTTTGTTTCATGGCTGCGGTGCTGTGCACGCTCGGCCTGCTCGCCGGCAAGGTCGAGACATGGCGGGCGGGAACGCAGTTGCTCGGTTCGGAAATCTCGACTCAAGTGACCGGCCGCGTCGTCTCGCTTGACCGAATGGAGTCCGGCCGCATCCGGCTGACCATCGACGTGACGTCGACAGCCAGGCCGAAATTGCGCTATGCGCCGGAGCGGGTTCGGCTTTCGGCACGAAAGATCCCGGCAGAGATAACCCCAGGCTCGCTGGTCACCGGCTACGCCAAGCTGTTGCCGCCCACCGGCCCGGTGCGGCCGGACAGCTACGACTTCTCCTTCGACAGCTATTTCGCCGGCATTGGCGGCAGCGGGTTTTTCCTCGGCAATCCAAAGCTTGTCGCCGGCAATGACGACGACATTCCGCTGTCAGCCCGCCTTGCCTCGGGGATAGAAAATGCCCGTGAAGCCATCGCCGACCATATCAGGGGCAGTATCGGTGGCGCCGAAGGCGAGATCGCCGCGGCGCTGATCGTCGGCGTGCGCGCCGKCATTCCCGATGAGATCAACGAAGCGATGCGGCGCACCGGCATCTACCACGTCATCTCCATTTCAGGGCTGCACATGGCGCTGGTGGCCGGCACAATCATGATGCTGATGCGCAGCGCCTTCGCCCTGTTTCCGGACTTTTCCGCGCGCCGGCCAGTCAAGAAATAYGCCGCGGCCGCCGCGCTTTTCTCGATCGCCGCCTATCTTGTCATCTCAGGCGTCGTCGTTGCCGCAGAGCGCAGCTTCATCATGCTGGCGGTGATGCTGATTGCCGTGCTGTTCGATCGGGCGGCGCTGACCATGCGCAACCTGGCGATCTCGGCGATCGCGGTCATTGCGGTGTCGCCGCATGAAGTGGTCGGCCCAAGTTTCCAGATGTCGTTCGCGGCGACCGCGGCGCTGGTCGGTGCCTATGCCGGCTGGTCTGATCATCGTTCGGCGAAAACGAAACCGCCGCCGCCACGGCGATCTCTGCCTGGCTTTCTCACGCGAAAATTCTTGTTGGCGATGGGGGGCCTTGCCATGACCTCCATCATCGCCGGCAGCGCTACGGCGCTGTTTGCCATCTGGCATTTTCAGCGGGTGTCGCCGCTCAGCCTGTTCGCCAATCTCGCCATCATGCCAATCGTCTCGCTGGTTGTGATGCCTTTCGCCGTCCTCAGTGCGCTGGCGATGCCCTTTGGCGCCGATGGCCCCTTTCTTTACGTGATGGGCAAAGGCCTGACGGTGATGATCGCCATGTCCGGATGGATTTCCGAGCGCTCGCCGGTCGACGCGGTCGGGTTGATTTCGCAGCAGTCCGTCCTGCTGGTGGCGATTGCCTTGGTCATTGCGACGGTGGCGACGACATGGCTGCGGCTCGCAGCCCTTCCGTTCGCGCTTGCGGGCCTGTTGACCGTCTCGGACACGCCCGCACCGGACGTGCTGATCTCTGAGGACGCCAGGCTGGTTGCGCTGCCGATCGGGGCTGGCGAACTCGCCGTCAGCCGGGCACGCCCGAACGAATTCACGGTCGACAACTGGAAACGCGCGCTGACATCCGAGACCATCGTCATGCCGGAGGTGTTCAGCAAAGAAGACGGGCAATTCGAGATAGCCGATGCCGCCGAGCTGCCGTCGGGCGCGCCTTTCTATTGCACATCGGGCGTTTGCCTCGCCAAGCATCCGTCCGGTGCGATCATCGCGCATGTCGAAGACCGAAAGGACGCCTGGATGGCCTGCGGCTTCGCCGACCTGATCGTCATCAATGACGCCACGGCCTATGACCCCTGTCACAATCCACTTGTGCTCGTCATCACCAAGCGACAACTGGCCCGCAAGGGTAGTGCGGCCGTCTTCTTCGATCGCCAATCGGCGACCACGCCTGCGACGATCAGCTTCGCGGTGGACGGGTCATACCGGCCCTGGCACACGCAGCGCAAGTTTTCGCGCGAGGCGAGGGGCCTGCCACCCTACCGCAAACCCGAAAAGCCGGTCGCAAGCCCTGCTCAGTAGCGCCTGATCAGCCCGACGAGCTTGCCTTGCACCTTGACCCTGTCCGGTCCGAAAATGCGGGTTTCATAGGCCGGGTTGGCGGCTTCGAGAGCAATCGAGGCACCCTTGCGGCGGAACCGCTTCAGCGTCGCTTCCTCTTCATCCACCAGCGCCACGATGATCTCACCCGGGCTGGCTGTATCGGCATTGCGGATGATGACAGTATCGCCGTCGAAGATGCCGGCCTCGATCATCGAGTCGCCCTTGACCTCCAGGGCATAGTGTTCGCCGCCCATGATCATGTCCGGCGGCACCGAGATCGAATGCGTCTGGTGCTGGATGGCGTCGATCGGCACACCGGCCGCGATGCGTCCCATGACCGGGATCGACACGGCGGAGACCACGTCGTCGTCATTGCCGGCCGAAGGCATCCGCGAAGACGCAGGCTTGAGTTGCCGGCCAAGGCCGCCTTGACCGAGGCTGCCCTGGATGACGCTTGGCGAGAACTTCTTTGCCGCGTTGAGGCCTGGCGCGATCGAATCCGGCAGCCGCAGCACTTCCAACGCGCGCGCCCGATTGGGCAGGCGGCGAATGAAGCCGCGCTCCTCCAGCGCCGTGATCAGCCGGTGTATGCCGGATTTGGAGGCAAGGTCGAGCGCTTCCTTCATCTCGTCGAAGGATGGCGGAATGCCGCTTTCCTTGAGCCGTTCATGGATGAACATCAGCAGTTCATGTTGTTTGCGCGTCAGCATGGCAGCCCCCAGGTTACCCAAAACCAGAATCGGAAAAACAAACCCAGAACAAACACTATCTGTTCCAGTTGTGTTCCGCAACCGTTTAAAGTTTAATGAACTTGTTAAGGCGGCTGAAATTATTTGGCGCCCCGGCAGTCGTCGCGATCGACGCATGCCTGCCACCGCCGAGCGCTTGGTTGGATTGAAATTGCTATGGTTAATGGCCTGCGGCCCACCCTGTGTCGGGCTTGGCCTCGGCTAACGCTGGAGCTCGACAAGGGGGCTCGGTTCACTTCACCGGTCGTGGCTCCCGTGAACGAAAGGGAGCCAAAATGCCAACTTTGGCGGAGGAATTGCCCATATCGTTCCTCGTCGCATTACCGCTTTTTTGTGTTGCCGTCGCCCGCATGGACATAGACATGCAGCGTGTAGCCGATGTGGGCAACCATCAGGGTTTTCGCGCGCTCGATGTCACGATCCAGCGCCGCTTCCATGAGCGCGGTGTGATGTTCGATCGCGATGGCCTGGCGCAACGCCTCCATGGCCTCTTCGTAGCCATGCTGGAGACCGGCGGCCGCCCGCAAGGTTGGCGCCAGGCCAAGAAAGCGGTGATGGCGACGCAACTGATCCGCGATCGTGGAGTGGAAGGTCAGCAGCCAGGGGGATGTTGCCGCGCTGAGCAATGCCGCGTGGAAAGCCTCGTGCTTTTCATCCCATTCGTCGACCACTTCGTCGGACGGGTCGTCGACCGCGGTCCTGCTACGCGACAGCCTGTAATGGGCGGCAACGACGGCGTCCTCCCATTCACGGCCGCCTTTCTCGATCGATTCCTGGAGCAGAGGCAGTTCAACCACCAATCTGGCGCGTGACAGATCTTCCAACTCGTTGCGCGAGACCGCGGCGACGGCAAAGCCGCGATTGCTGATGGCGGTCACCAGGCGTTCTGCCTCCAACCGCGAGAGCGCCTCGCGCAGCGGTGTCCAGCCGATGCCGTAGCTGTTGCGCAACGCGCTGAGCTTGAGCGGCGCGCCGGGCTTCAGACGGGTGGTGAGGATATCGCGGCGCAGCAGCCTGTAGGCTGCTTCTGTCTTCGAGAATTGCTCGTCGTCCAGCATTGCCGACCATCCGTACCAATTGGTCGAGTGATTATATATGAAATCCTTCCATTGCGTAAATTATATATAATGTTTGACAACACCCAAGGGACTGCCCATGATCGCCAACGGTTTCACCTGATATGTTCATCTGAGCCCATGCGCGGGGATAGTCGACCATGAATGCAACTCTCGATCTCGCTGCAATCGAGGCGATGGACGCCGCGGATCCGCTGCGTTCCATGCGCGATCGTTTCGTCTTGCCGCAAGGGGTGATCTACCTCGACGGCAATTCGCTTGGCGCGGCTTCTCCCGCCGTCTTCGACGAACTGAACAAGGCCGCCACACAGGAATGGGCGCAGGATCTCATCCGTGCCTGGAACACCGCCGGCTGGTTCGACATGCCGGTCGAACTCGGCGACCAGCTCGGACGCCTGATCGGCGCCGCGGCCGGCCAGACTGTGGTCTGCGATACGACGTCGATCAATATCTACAAGGTGCTGCATGCGGCGCTCGCGATGCGTCCGGACCGGTCGGTCATCGTCGCAGAGGGTGACAGCTTCCCGACCGATCTCTATATGGCCGAGGGCGTTGCTTCGACCCGGCCGGGTACGGTCCTGCGGCTCGAGGGCGTCGACGCGCCTGATATCGAGGACCTGATCGACGAGCGCGTCGCCGTTATCCTGGTCAACCACGTCAACTATAAATCCGGCCAGTTGCGCGACATGGCGGCGCTGACGCGCAGGGCCCATCAGGCCGGTGCGCTGATCGTCTGGGATCTCTGTCACACCGCCGGAGCGCTGCCGGTCGAACTCGACGGCGCCAATGCCGATTTCGCCATCGGCTGCACCTACAAGTACCTTAATGGCGGCCCGGGTTCGCCAGCCTTCATCTATGCCGCACAGCGGCACCATGGTGATGTCTATCAGCCGCTCAGCGGCTGGTGGGGGCATGCGCGACCGTTCGCCTTCGAACAGGGCTATGCCGCCGGAATCGGCATCCGCCGGTTCTTGTGCGGCACGCAGCCGGTGTTGTCGATGCGGGCGCTCAAGGGCGCGCTTGACCTGTGGAACGACGTCGATATGACCGCGGTGCGCCAAAAGAGCATCGCGCTGACCGATCTGTTCATCCAGCTGGTCGAAGCAAGGTGCGGCGCCTACGGGCTCGAGCTTGAAAGTCCGCGCAACGGCAAGGAGCGCGGCAGTCAGGTGTCATTCATCCACCCCAGCGGCTACCAGGTGATGCGGGCCTTGATTGAGCGCGGCGTGATCGGCGATTTCCGCGCGCCTTCGACCATCCGCTTCGGCTTCACGCCGCTCTATGTCGGCTACAAGGATGTCTGGCAGGCGGTCGAGGTGCTGGAGGACATTCTGCGCACGGGTGCCTGGCAGGATGCGCGCTTTGCGGTCAAGACTGCGGTCACGTGAGAGTACGTCGCCCAAAAAGTATGCAGCGGTTCTGGGACAACGACATACGCAAAGCAGAGACAGATCAGAGCCRGGTGCGAACTGTCCAGAGTTCCGGAAACAGGACGACCTCGAGCATCTTCTTCAGGTAGGACGCACCCGACGTGCCACCGGTGCCTCGCTTCAGGCCGATGATGCGTTCGACCGTGGTCACGTGGTTGAAGCGCCAGCGGCGGAAATAATCCTCGAAGTCGACCAGTTTTTCAGCCAGCTCGTAGAACATCCAGTAGCGCTGCGGGTCGCGGTAGACCGTCTGCCAGGCGACCAGGACCGCTTCATTCTCGGTGCGCGTCTCACGCCAGTCGGTACGGTTGGCGTCAGCACCGATATCGAATCCGTTGCGGGCGAGCAGCAGCAGCGCTTCGTCGTAGAGCGACGGTTCAGCCAGGATCGCCTCAAGCTTCCCGCTGAGGTCCGGCCGGTGCTTGTGCGGGCCGAGCATGGCGAGGTTGCGGTTGCCGGCCATGAACTCGATGGCGCGATACTGCCAGGACTGGAAACCCGAGGACTGGCCGAGCGCGTCGCGGAACTCGGTGTATTCGCTGGGTGTCATCGTCCGCAGCACGTCCCAGGCGTTGTTCAACTGCTCGAAGATGCGGGCGACGCGCGACAGCATCTTGAAGCTCGGCTCGAGGCGGTCGGCGCGGATCGAGCGGATCGCGGCACCGATCTCGTGCAGGGCAAGCTTCATCCAGAGCTCGGAGGTCTGATGCTGGATGATGAACAGCATCTCGTCATGCGCCGACGACAGCGGCGTCTGCGCCTCAAGGACTTTCTCCAGGTGCAGATAGTCGCTGTAGGACATGCGCTCCTTGAACGACATCTGTGCGCCTTCGGAGGCCGGATCGTATGGCTCGCTCAACTGATTTTCTCCGTGCGCAGCCGGAAGCGCTGGATTTTGCCGGTCTGCGTCTTGGGCAACGCAGCAATGAACTTCACAGATCGCGGATATTTGTAGGGCGCGATCGTCGCTTTGACATGGTCCTGCAGGCGCTTGGTGGTTAACGCGTCAGGTGCCACTCCCTGCACCAACACAACATGCGCCTCGACGATCTGGCCGCGTTCGGCATCCTCAGCGCCGATGACAGCGCATTCGGCGACGTCCGGGTGCGCCAGCAGCGCTGCCTCGACCTCGGGGCCGGCGATATTATAGCCGGCGCTGACGATCATGTCGTCGGAGCGCGCGGCGAAATGGAAGAAACCGTTTTCGTCCTGGGTGAAGGTGTCACCGGTGAGGTTCCAGCCGTCGCGGACGTATTCCTTCTGCCTGTCGTCAGCCATGTAGCGGCAGCCGGTCGGGCCGCGCACCGCCAGCCTGCCGGTTGCGCCGCGCGGCACCTCGTGCATCTCGTCATCGACAATGCGAGCCTCGTAGCCTCCCACCGGCTTGCCGGTAGACGCAGGCTTCATATCGTCGAAGCGGTTGGAGATGAAGATGTGCAGCATTTCGGTGGCGCCGATGCCGTCGAGGATCGGCTTGCCGGTCTTTTGCGTCCACTCCTCGAAGACCGGAGCGGGCAAGGTCTCGCCGGCCGAAACGGCGACGCGCAGCGATGACAGGTCGGCACCCTCATCCATGGCCTTCAGCATGGCACGATAGGCGGTCGGCGCGGTGAAGGAGATGGTCGCTTTGTAGGTCTCGATGATGTGGATCATGTTGGGTGGCGTCGCCTGTTCGAGCAGCGTCGCCGCCGCACCGAAGCGCAGGGGAAAGATGGCGAGGCCGCCAAGGCCAAAGGTGAAAGCCAATGGCGGCGAGCCGACAAAAATATCGTCCGGCGTCACCTGGAGGATTTCGCGGGCATAGGCGTCGGCGATGATCAGGAGGTCGCGGTGGAAATGCATCGTTGCCTTCGGCACGCCTGTCGTGCCCGAGGTGAAGCCAAGCAGCGCGACGTCGTCGCGGCCAGTGTTGACGGCGCTGAAAACGACCGACTTGTCGAGGGCGGCGCGATCAAGTTCGGCATCATGGTTGGCGGTGCCGTCGAAGCCGATGACCTGCTTGAGGAACGCGCTGTCCTTGGCGCAAGCGGTCATCTCGTCCATCAGCCTGGTGTCGCAAAGCGCAATCGTGATTTCTGCCTTTTCGACGATCTTGGCGAGCTCGCCGGCGCGCAGCATCGGCATGGTGTTGACGACCACGGCGCCGACCTTGGTGGCGGCCAGCCAGCAGGCAACCATGGCGGGGTTGTTGGCCGAGCGGATCAGCACCCGGTTGCCCGGCTTGACGCCGTAGTTTTCGACCAGCGCGTGGGCCAGCCTGTTCGTCCAGTCGGATAGTTCCTTGTAGGTGCGGCGGCGGCCATTGCCGATCAGTGCGGTGTGATCACCCAGGCCCTTCTCGACCAGCCTGTCGGTGAGTTCGACGCCGGCGTTGAGATGTTCGGGATAATCGAAACCGTCGAGCAGGAAGTCCGGCCATTGCTCCGGCGGCGGCAGGTGATCGCGCGTGAACGTGTCGATATGCGCTGAAGGCCCAAGCATGTCGCCGCTATCCTGTCTGCTGCCTGGCCAGCGCGCGAGGCGCCTGGCCTGATGGGGTGGATCTGAAGGTCCTGCTTTTGAGGAGGTTTTCGTGCTGACAGTCGCACCTTGCTCGACACGACCCGAAAGGGCGGGCATTGCAGGTTTGGGCAGCACAGCGGACCTCCCATTGTCGGCTGTTCTTGATGGCAGGATCGCACCAGTCGAAATTTGTTTCAAGCCTAAAATGTTTTTACCCTGGAGCATTGACGCATGGCGTGGCGGTGGCCATTGCTAGCGCAGAAACGATGCCGTTTTGGGGGAGGATGCCGATGCCTAGACATCGCATTGCCGATTGGGACAATGCTTATGCCAACAGCGCGAACATCGCCGGCAGCGACCGCTGGCCGACCGCGTGGGTGGAGCCGGCGCAAGCGTTTCGTGACGCGCTTTCGTCAGAGGGCCGGGCACGGCTCGACATCACCTATGGCGGCGGACGGCGCAATCGGCTTGATCTTTTCCTACCCAGTGCCACGCCCAAGGGATTGGTGGTGTTCATCCATGGCGGTTACTGGATGGCGTTCGACAAGAGTTTCTGGTCGCATCTCGCCAACGGTGCCGTCAGCAGCGGCTTTGCCGTGGCGATGCCCTCCTACACGCTCTGCCCCGAAATCCGCATCGCCGGCATCGTCCAGGAGATCGGCGAGGCGATCGGCAAGGCGGCAGGACTGGTCGACGGGCCGCTGATGTTGACCGGCCATTCGGCCGGCGGACATCTCGCCAGCCGCATGGTCACGGCGACAACGCCGCTGGCGGCCGATGTGGCGCGGCGCATACGCCATGTCGTTTCGATTTCAGGCCTCCACGACCTGCGCCCGATCATGCGCACCGGGATGAACGCGACACTGGCAATCGACGAGCAGGAGGCGCTGGCCGAAAGCCCGGCGCTGTTGCGTCCCATGGATGGTGCCCGCATCACCTGTTGGGCCGGCGGTGGTGAACGCGCGGAGTTCCTGCGCCAGAACGCCTTGCTTGCCAATATCTGGACCGGCCTTGATGCCACGACCTCTACCGTGGTCGAGCCCGACCGGCACCATTACAGTATCGTCGACGGCCTCGCCGATCCGGCGCATCCACTGACCCGGACCTTGATCTCGGAATAGAGACGAGTCCATTTTCGGCCTGTCGTCAATGGCTTGTTTGGCGAATCTTCAGCGCAACATCAGCACGCTGCAGGCTTCGCCAGCGTCCGCTGCGGGGGCAAACGGTGCCCGCACGATCAGCCCGTTGGCATCAGCCAGCATTCTTAGCATCGAAGAATCCTGTATGCCGAACGGCGTCGCCACCGGCCCGCCGTCATCGTCCCGGACCACCGCCCGCACATAGTCCTGACGCAAATCATTGGCCGGCATTGCAGCGCCCAGTCGCGCCGGACGAATGTCCTGGCGGTGTTCGCGGCCGCCAAGTCGCGCCAGCAGTGGCTTCAGGAACAGCTGCGAGCAGACCAGGCTTGCCACCGGATTGCCGGGCAGGCCGATGCATCTGATGTCGCCGAGGCGGCCGAACATCAGCGGCTTGCCGGGGCGCATGGCGATCTTCCAGAAGCCGAGCGTCATGCCTTCGCCGGTCAGCACGTCGTGGATCAGATCATGGTCGCCGACCGAGGCGCCACCCAGCGTGACGATGACGTCCGCGCCGGCCGCGACCGCTTTCCGCACCAGCGCGGCGATGGCCTCCTTACGGTCGGCGGCAATGCCGAGATCGAGCGCACGAGCGCCGACCGACTGCGCCGCCGCGGCGACACCATAGGCATTGGACGAGATGATCTGGTCCTGCCCGAGTTCGCTGCCGGGCGGCAACAATTCGTCGCCGGTGGCGATGATGGCGACCAGCGGCCGTTTCACCACGTTGACCCGTGGATGGTTGGCCGACGCCGCCAGCGACAATGCCGCCGGATCGAGCACGCGGCCTTTTTCCAGCAGGACGTCGCCTTTCGAGAAGTCGAGGCCGACGCGGCGGATGTTGCGCCACTCCGCCGTCCGTTCGATGACTTCGACGTCACCACCACCGAGGTCGCGGACATTCTCCTGGATAACGATGGTGTCGGCGCCTTCGGGCAGCGGCGCACCGGTGAAGATACGCACAGCCTGTGCCTTGCCGACCGTGCCGTCAAATCCGCGCCCGGCAGGTGCCATGCCGATCACGGAAAGTCTCGACGGCACCGATGCCACGTCGACGGCACGCGCCGCGTAGCCGTCCATGGCGGAAGCGTTGAATGGCGGCTGGGTGCGCAGCGCTGCGACCGGTTCGGCCAGCACGCGATCAACAGCCTCGAACAACGGAACGCTTTCGCCCGCCAAAGGTGCTGCACCCTGAAGCAGGCGTTCGAGCGCCTCGTCGACCGGAACCAGCGCCATCAGGCGTCCACTTTGTAGTCGCCCGACTTGCCGCCGGTCTTTTCGACCAATCGGATGCCGGAGATGACCATGGCGCGATCCACCGCCTTGGCCATGTCGTAGATTGTGAGGCAGGCTACCGAAGCGGCGGTCAACGCTTCCATCTCGACGCCCGTCTTGCCGGTGACACGCGCGAGTGCGGTGACCTTCAGGCCGGGCAAAGCATGGTCGGGCTCGATGTCGACGGAAACCTTCGTCAGGAGCAGCGGATGGCAGAGCGGGATCAGCTCATGCGCTTTCTTCGCCGCCATGATGCCGGCGATGCGCGCAGTGCCAAGCACATCGCCCTTCTTGGCGTTGCCTTCGAGAATCATGGTCAGCGTCTCGGGCTGCATCGCGACAAAACCCTCGGCGATTGCGGTGCGCGTCGTCTCTGCCTTGTCGCCGACATCGACCATGTTGGCCTCGCCCTGCGCGCCGAGATGGGTGAGGGCGGCCGCCATCGTCAGACGGCCTCGGCCGGCGCCTTGCCCGTCAGAAGCAGGCGCGTCGCCGTGGTGACGTCCTGTTGCCGCATCAGGCTTTCGCCGACAAGGAAGGTGCCGATGCCGCTCTTTTGCATTCTGAGGCAATCGTCATGCGAGAAAATGCCGCTTTCGCTGACCAGCAGGCGGTCGGCCGGTACCATCGACGCCAGCCGCTCGGAGGTTTCGAGACTGGTCTCGAATGTCCTGAGATTGCGGTTGTTGATGCCGATCAGCCGCGACGACAGTTTTAGCGCGCGCTGCGTCTCGGCTTCGTCGTGCACTTCGATCAGCGCATCCATGCCGAGTTCTAACGCCGTCGATTCGAGGTCGCGGGCCAAAGCATCGTCGACGCTGGCCATGATGATCAGGATGGCGTCCGCGCCCCAGGCGCGGGCTTCGTAGACCTGGTATGGGTCGAACAGAAAATCCTTGCGCAAAGCGGGCAGGGCGACGGCGGCTCGCGCCCTGGTGAGAAATTCAGGCGCGCCCTGGAATGACGGCGCGTCGGTCAGCACCGAAAGACAGGCGGCGTCGCCTTTCGCATAGGCCTGCGCCAATGCCGGCGGGTCAAAATCGGCGCGGATCAGGCCCTTGGAGGGGCTTGCCTTCTTGATCTCGGCGATCAGCGCGAAGGCGCCGGATTTGCGCTTGGTCTCGAGCGCGGCAAGAAAGCCGCGCGGCGCCTCGGCATCTTTAGCCCGCGCCTTGATCTCGGCCAGCGGTATGCGTGCCTTTGCCGCCGCGATCTCGTCGCGCTTGTAGGCCTCGATCTTGCGAAGAATGTCAGACACGCTCTACCCGTTCGAAATCTCGATCAGCCGGTCAAGCACTTGCAGCGCGCGGCCACTGTCGATGGCTTGCGCGGCGAGCGCGATGCCGTCGCCAAGTGTCGTCGCCTTGCCGGCAACCACAAGCCCGGCGCCGGCATTCATCAGCACGGTGTCGCGATAGGCGCCGGCAGCGCCGCTCAGCATATCGCGCAGTGCGTCGGCGTTGTAGGCTGCGTCGCCGCCACGCAATTCGTCCTTGCTGTGGCGCGCCAGTCCAACCGCTTCCGGGGTCAGCGTAAAGCTGCGGATCTCGCCGCCGATCAGCTCGGCAACATGGGTCTCGCCGGTGGTGGTGATCTCGTCATAGCCATCGCCATGGGCAACCCAGGCATGCTCGGCACCCAGCGCTTTCAGCGTCTCGGCCACCGGCAGGATCCATTCCGGCAGGAACACACCGACCATCTGCCGCTTGACGCCAGCCGGGTTGGAGAGGGGCCCAAGCAGGTTGAAGATGGTGCGGGTGCCGAGTTCGACGCGGGTCGGGCCGACATGCTTCATCGCCGGATGGTGTGCGGGCGCAAACATGAAGCCGACGCCCGCCTCGTGGATGCAGCGGCCGATGAATTCGGGCGAGATATCGATCTTGACCCCGAGCGCGACCAGCACGTCGGCGGCCCCTGTCAGCGACGACAGCCCGCGATTGCCGTGCTTGGCAACCGGCACGCCGCTGCCGGCGATAACAAACGCCGATCCCGTCGAGATGTTCACGCTGTGGGAATTGTCACCGCCGGTGCCGACGATATCGATGGCGCCGGCGGGCGCCTCGACGCGCAGCATCTTGGCGCGCATGGTGGCGACGGCGCCGGAAATCTCGCTCACTGTCTCGCCGCGCACGCGCAGCGCCATCAGGAAGCCACCGATCTGGCCGGGCGTTGCGTCGCCCGACATGATGATCTCGAAGGCCTCGCGCGCTTCCTCGAAGGAAAGCGCGCTTCCGGTCGCGACCTTGGCGATATGGGTTTTCAGCGCGCTCATCTTGTCGAGGCTTGGGCGACGGCGGCCTGGTCGATGCGAACGTCGAATTGCGTCTGCAACTGCGCCACCAACTGGTCGAGCAGATCGTCAGACATGCCGGAGGTGAAGGATTTCTGTGCGTCTTCCGGCACGGAGCTGGCGTCAGCTCCGGCGGGCTCGAACACTTCGGCGACCTTGTACAGGATCTGTCCGTCGCCGGTGGGCGAGGGGATCAGCCCGGTGCCGCCTTCGCCAACGCCGAACATCGCTGCCGCGCCCTCCTTGCCGAAGTCGACATCATCGGCTTCCCGCTTGACACCGCGTTTGGTCTGCTTTTCCAGCTTCAGTTCGCCGGCGATGACGTCGAGCGTGGCGCCGGCTTTGAGCCGTTTTTCGAGCTCGTCTGCCTTGGCGGTGAGCCGCTTGGTTGTTTCGGCGGCGGTCCAGTCGGCGACGACTTTCTGGCGAGCCTCGTCCAGTGTGCGGTCGCGAGCCGGTGTGATGGAAGCCACTTCGTAGAAAACGAAACCGTTGTCCGCCGTGGTCAAGGCGTCGTTTTCCGTGTTGGGTTCAGCGTCGAAGACAGCCTTGATCAATTCCGGCGACTGCGGCAGGTCCTTGACGATGCTTGCGTCAGGTCTCAGGCCACTGCGATCGATGGCGTCGATGGTGACGATCTTCAGCTTCAACTTGGTGGCGGCGTCGGCCAGCGAGCCGCCAGCGGCGCGGGTGTCTTCGTAATTGTCACGCACGTCCAGAAGGATGCGACTTGCCTCGCCCAGCGCCAGATCCTTGCGGATCTGGTCGGACACTTCGGCCAGCGGCTTCACCACCTGGGGCTTGATTTCGGTGACGCGCAGCAGCACCGGACCGAAGGTGCCCTGCACGACCGGACTGACTTCATTCGCATTGAGTGCGAAGGCCGCGTCGGCGACCGCCTTGTCGGCGATCTTGTCCTTGGCCAGCGTGCCGAGCAACGTATCGGCCGGGGTCTTGCCTTCCGCCGTGACGAGCTTGTCGAAGGTGGCGCCGGCCTTGAGCGAATCGAGCGCGGCCTTGGCCGCGTCAGGCGTCTTGAACACGAGCTGCTCGATGGTGCGCAGCTCCGGCGTCGTGTAGCGCGCCTTGTTCTTGTTGTAGTCGTCGCTGACCTGTTGGTCGGTGACGGCGGTCGTATCCATGATGTCGACCGGCTCGAGGCGGACATAGGAGAATTTGCGGTATTCGGGTGCCGCGTATGTCTTCTTGTTGGCGTCGAAATAGGCCGAGAGCACGCTGTCGGACGGCGCCCCGATCGGCTCGACCAGTGCCTTGGGCAGCGTCAAATAATCGATAGTGCGGTCTTCGCCGCGATAGAGCGCGACCGCCTTGAAGAAAGTATCCGGCGCCTTGAGGCCATCCGAGACCGCCTCGACGATCTGCTGGCGCACCGCCACCTGGGCACGGTTCTTCAGATAATCGGCAGGCCGCATGCCAATCTGCTGCAACATGTATTCGAAGGTTCGCCTGTCGAACTGGCCGCCAGGACCCTTGAAGGCCGGATCTTCGCGCGTCAGCTCGGCCAGCCGGTCCTTGGAGAGGCCGAGGCCCAGCTTGCGGGCCTGTTCGTCGAGAACGGCTCCCGAGACGAGCTGCGCCAGCACCTGGTTGTCGATGCCGAGCGCCTTTGCCTGTTCGTGGGTGAGGCGCTGGCCGAATTGCTGCGACATGACGGCGAGCTGGCGGTCATAGGCGAGACGGTATTCGTTGATCGACACCTTGGTGCCGCCGGCGAAAATAACCGAATCGTGGCCGGCGAAACCGCCCATCAGCCGTCCGGAAATGCCCCAGACTAAAAAGCTGAGCACCAGCAACACTAGTAGACCCTTCGCGACCCAGGTACCCGCCGCGCTTCTCAATACACCAAGCATCGTTACTTCCGATTTATGCGCATTTTCGCATGCGCCGAGTCTGAAACAAGCGCAATAGCGCCCTTCCGGTCCACTGTCGATTGCTTTGTGGCCTGATTTTGGTAGTGAGGGCCAGAGCCTGATATCGCCCGGAGAAGCAACCCATGACGCCAGGAATTCGCCCGCTCGTCGCCGGCAACTGGAAAATGAACGGCACCAGTGCCTCGCTCAACGAGCTCAGGATGATCGGCAACGGTTTCATGAGTGGGCTCGATGCGGAGACCGAAGCGCTGGTTTGCGTTCCCGCAACCCTGCTTGCCCATGCAGCCGAGATTCTGTCACGCACGCCGGTCCACGCCGGCGGCGAGGATTGCCACACCAAGGAAAGCGGCGCCTACACCGGCTGCATCTCGGCGGAAATGCTGAAGGATGCCGGCGCGAGCCATGTCATCGTCGGCCATTCCGAGTGCCGCGAGCAACGCGGTGAGGATGACGCGACGGTCCAGGCCAAGGCTTCAGCCGCCTGGCGCGCCGGGCTCGTGGCCATCATTTGCATTGGCGAGACGCAGCAGCAGCGTGAAGCGGGCGCCACGCTCGACGTGCTGTCGCGGCAGGTCGCCGGCTCGGTGCCGCCAAGCGCCACCCCGTCCAACACGATCATTGCCTATGAGCCGGTGTGGGCGATCGGCACCGGCCTGACGCCGACCGCGACCGATGTGGCCGAAGCACATGCACATATCCGCGAAAAGCTGTCGGAAAAACTCGACGGCGTTGCAGCCAAGATGCGCATTCTCTATGGCGGCTCGGTCAAGCCCTCCAACGCGGTCGAACTGCTCGGCGTCAGGAATGTCGACGGCGCGCTGGTCGGTGGCGCCAGCCTGAAAGCGGCGGACTTCCTTGCCATCGCCGAGGCTTATCGCAGCATCGCCTAGGGGTGGACGGCGCCGGAAATCGTTGCAAAGGGAGCGTTGCTTCCCATATTCCGGCCACGGGCTTGGAAATGCCATCAAAGCATTGTATTGAGCCGCCTCCAATTCACCGGTCGGTCCGCGACCGGGCAAGGCCTTGCCRGGATAAACTATGGAAACCGTACTGATCGTCATCCATCTCATGGTCGTGCTCGCCCTTGTCGGCGTGGTGCTGCTGCAGCGCTCCGAAGGCGGCGGCCTCGGCATTGGCGGCGGATCCGGCTTCATGACCGCGCGCGGTGCGGCCAACGCGCTGACGCGTGCGACGGCGATCCTGGCGGCCGCCTTCTTCGCCACGTCGCTGACACTGTCGATCGTCGCCCGCTACGGCGAGAAGCCGATCGACATCCTCGACCGCGTGCCCGCGACATCTGACGGCGCCGGCAAGGGTGTGCTCAACCAATTGCCCGGCACGACCACTCCGGCGCCCGCCGGCAACACCGCGCCGAAGCCGCCGTCCGGCAACGATGCCGCGGTAACGCCTCCTGCAACTGCCCCGGCCACGGCGCCTGCCGCCGGCTCGACTCAGCCGGCGACCAACGGCACCACGCCCGCTGCACCGGCGACCCCGCAGGTCCCGAACCAGTAGTCTCCAGCGCCTGAAGCCGCGATCTGTTGTCGTTTGAACACAGTCGCGGCAAATGCAGCACGATCACGAAGAATCGAGTGCCTGCAATGTGGCGTTACCCTTGAGGCGTCCGCGCTTATTCGACTATAGATTGCGCGCGGCATTTCCGGCGCCCTTGGGGGGCGCTGAGCGACGCCGTGGGCAACAAGCATAGAACGATCGGATCTTCGCCATGCAGCTTCGCAGCTTCATTTTCATGGGACTCTGCGCCGTACTCGGCATGAGTTCACCGGCTTTCGCCGGCATGCCGGCCAATATGGCCGCAAATCAATCGGCTGACACAACCAGTGCCATCAACGTCGCCGTCAAGAGTGATGCGGCGCAATTGAAGCTTCTCAAGAAGAAGAAAAGCCCGACACCGGACGATCTCGCCCAGATCAAGAAGATCGAGGCCAAGATCGTTGCCGACAAGGAAGCAGCCAAGGCCAAAGCACTCGAAGCCAGGAAGCTGGCGATGCGCGAAGCGGCAAAGGCCAAGGCCGAGGCGGAACGGCAGGCGTTCCTCGCCAAAAGGGGCAAGACCGCTTCGACAACCGAAGTGGCCGACGCCAAGCCTGCCAAGAAGACCGTCAACATCATCGAGGCGATTGCGCCGATCGAACCGATCCAGTCGGCTGAGCCACTCCCCGCCGAAGCGATGAATGTCGCTTTGACCGGAAACAATGGCGAGCTGCGCAGCGAAGTCATCGGCAAGAAGCAGTCGAGCGGTGGCCTGTTCGCCGGCCTCTTCGGCGGCAGCTCCTCGTCTTCGATCTCATATCTCCCCGAGACACGTGCGCTGGACCAGGCTCTCGCCAAGAAGGACGCCAAGAAGCAGTTCAAGGTGAAGCCGGAGTTCGTGCCGCAGGACGTGGAATTCACCGGCTACGATGCAGGCACCATCGTCATCGACACCAGCGCCCGCCGCCTTTACCTCGTCGAATCGTCTTCCACCGCTCGCCGCTACGCCATTGCGGTCGGCCGCGAAGGCTTGCAGTTCAAGGGCACGGTCGCGGTCGGCGACAAGCAGGAATGGCCGCGTTGGATCCCGACGCTGGACATGCAGAAGCGCGAGCCGAAGCACTACGGTCAGTACAAGGACGGCATGCCCGGCGGCGGCCAAAACCCGCTCGGCGCCCGCGCCATCTATCTGTATGACGGCAAGAAGGACACGCATCTGCGCATCCATGGCACCATCGCGCCGCAGTCGATCGGAACCAGCGCCTCCAACGGCTGCTTCCGCATGATCAACGAGCACGTCATGGACCTTTACAGCCGCGTCAGGGTAGGCACCAAGGTCGTCATCATCTGACGCCCGCATCCATCATGCCGAAGGGCCGGCATTTGCCGGCCCTTTTGTTTTGACTTGCCCCTAAGCGCGTTGCGTTGAAACGGATTCAATCGACGCGCTTTAGTTCTTTGTTTTGTGCATGTCGTTGTCCCAAAAACTGCTTCGCGCTTTGGGCGACCATGCATAGGGGTATCGCGCCTTCTTGGGAAAAAACCTTTGCGGCGGTTTTTTCTCTGGCGGAATCAATCCGGCCGCGTTAAGCGATGACTCCCATGGCGCGATATGTATTCATCACAGGCGGCGTGGTTTCCTCACTTGGAAAAGGCATTGCCGCAGCGGCCCTTGGGGCTCTCTTGCAGGCGCGAGGCTATCGCGCACGCATCAAAAAACTCGACCCCTACCTCAATGTCGATCCAGGCACGATGTCGCCGTACCAGCATGGCGAGGTTTTCGTCACCGATGACGGTGCGGAGACCGATCTCGATCTTGGCCACTATGAGCGCTTCACCGGCCGCTCGGCCAACCAGCAGGACAACATAACAACCGGCCGCATCTACAAGAACATCATCGAGCGCGAACGGCGCGGCGACTATCTCGGTGCCACCGTGCAGGTCATTCCGCACGTTACCGACGAGATCAAGAATTTCGTCCTCAACGGCAATGACGACTATGATTTCGTGCTGTGCGAGATCGGTGGCACGGTCGGCGACATCGAGGCGATGCCGTTCCTCGAGGCGATCCGTCAGCTTGGCAACGACCTGCCGCGCAACAACGCCGTCTACGTGCATCTGACGCTGATGCCCTACATCCCGACGGCGGGTGAGCTGAAAACCAAACCGACCCAGCATTCGGTCAAGGAACTGCGCGGCATCGGTATCGCGCCCGACATTCTGCTGGTTCGCGCCGACCGCGCCATTCCGAAGGAAGAGCGCAGAAAACTGTCGCTGTTCTGCAATGTGCGCGAAAGTGCTGTTATCCAGGCGCTCGACGTGCCGCATATCTACGACGTGCCGATGGCCTATCACAAGGAAGGGCTTGATTCGGAAGTGCTGGCCGCGTTCGGCATCGATCCGGCACCGAAGCCGCGCATGGAACCCTGGCAGGCGGTGTCCAACCGCATCCACAATCCGGAAGGCGAGGTCACCATCGCCGTGGTCGGCAAATACACTGGCCTCAAGGATGCCTACAAATCGTTGATCGAGGCGCTTTCGCATGGCGGCCTGGCCAACCACGTCAAGGTCAAGCTCGACTGGATCGAATCGGAGATCTTCGAAAAGGAAGATCCGACGCCCTGGCTGGAAAAGGTGCATGGCATCCTGGTTCCCGGCGGCTTTGGCGAGCGCGGCTCCGAAGGCAAGATCCTGGCGGCGAAGTTCGCGCGTGAACGCAAGGTGCCGTATTTCGGCATCTGCTTCGGCATGCAGATGGCCTGCATCGAGGCCGCGCGGTCGCTGGCCGGCGTCGAGCATGCCTCATCGACCGAATTCGGCCCAACCGAGGAACCGGTGGTCGGCCTGATGACCGAATGGCTGAAAGGCAACATGCTGGAGAAGCGCCGGGAAACCGGTGATCTCGGCGGCACGATGCGGCTCGGCGCCTATCAGGCCGATCTCGCCAAGGGTTCCAAGATCGCCGAGATCTATGGCGATACGCAGATTTCCGAGCGCCATCGCCACCGCTACGAGGTCAATATCGATTACAAGGAGCGGCTCGAGGATTGCGGCCTGGTGTTTGCCGGCATGTCGCCCGATGGCGTGTTGCCAGAGACGGTCGAATACCCCGACCATCCCTGGTTCATCGGCGTTCAGTATCATCCGGAACTGAAAAGCCGGCCGCTCGACCCGCATCCGCTGTTCGCCAGCTTCATCGAGGCGGCAGTGGAACAGAGCCGGCTGGTGTAACGACTTCTGGCTGGCTAGAGCATGATGCCGAAAAGTGTGAAGCGGTTTTCGGACGAAATCATGCCCGATCTCTTTGATTTGGATGCGGATTCAAATTTCAGGTCGATTCGACCTGAAATCATCCGGGTCTAGCGATGCAGACCTATGTCGCGCTCCTCTACAGCATCATCCTGGGCGAGGGACGGCGGCTCGTCATGACCGACCTGAAGGCGATGGCGGAAGAGCTCGGCCTGAAGAAAGTTCGCACCTTGGTTGCGACCGGCAACCTGGTCTTCGAGACGTCGGCAACGGCCGTCGCTGATCTGGAGCAACGGCTGGAAGCAGCCTTCGAAAAAACCTTCGGCCGGCATGTCGATATCATCGTGCGCGGTGCCGAGGACTGGCGGACGCTTGCCGCCGGCAATCCGTTCCCGGGCGAGTCGGCCGAAGCCGGCGACCAGGTGGCGGTGCGCGTGATGCGCAAACCCGCGCCCGTGGATGCTGTAGCGGCGCTCCAGGCCTATGCCGCCGCGGACGAGAAGGTGATGTCGGTCGGTGGCGACATCTGGGTTGTTTTTTCGCGTGAGAGGCCCAGTTCGCGGCTTCTGGCGGCAACGAGCCACAAACGTCTGGGCGTCGGCACGTCGCGCAATTGGAACACGGTGCGCAAACTGGCCGAAATGGTCGGCGCATAGGATCCGGGGCGGCTTTGCGCCGCCCCGGACGATGCCTGTCAGGCCTTCGCGGTCTTGGCGCCAGCGCCCAAAGCCGCAGTGCGCAGTACGTAGTAGATGGTGCCGGCGATGCCAACGCCGAAGAACCAGCCATAGACACCCCACCAGGACGGCAGCCAGTTGGTGAAGTTGGGCAGGATCGACGAGAAGATGGCGCCTATGCCGGCGGCAATGAAGGCATTGACGTGCCAGCCGCCCTGGAAGCGGAACTCGCCGTCCTCGCGGTAAAGTGCTTCGACGTCGACCTCACTTTTGCGGATCAGATAGTAGTCGACCATCATCACCCCGAAGATCGGTCCCATCGTCGCGCCGATGATGTTGACGAAGGAGGCGGCACTGCCTTCCCACGGCGCGAAGGGGTAGAGCACCAGCGCGATCAGCGCCGCGATATAGCCGCCCTTCTTGAAGTCGATTTGCCTGGGAAAGACGTTCGAGAAGTCGAAGGCCGGCGACACGAAGTTGGCGACGACGTTGATGCCAAGCGTCGCCACGGCGAAGGTCAGAGCCGCAAGGGCTGCCAGGAACCAGCTGTCGAATTTCGCCGAAATCTGGTCGGGGTGCAGCAGCACCTCGTGATAGACGTCGTAGGCGGCAATGGTGGTGACGCCGGCGACCAGTGAGAACAGGATGAGGTTGACCGGCAGGCCCCAGATGTTGCCCTTGCGTAGCGACGCCTGATCAGGCGCATAGCGGGCGAAATCGCAGAAGTTGAGATAGAGCGCCGAAAAATAGGTCACCCAGATCGCGGCCACCGCAAACAGCGCGGTCCACGAGCCCGGCGTGCCCGGCACGCCCGCATCCTTGGTCTTCTCCAACAGCACGTCCATCGGGATGTCGCTGGTGAAGGCGAAGGTTCCGGATTTGAGGCACAGGTAAATCGCCAGCATCAGCATCATCACCCAGACCGCCGGACCCGCCCAATCCTGGAAGCGGCGAACCGTCTCCATGCCGCGCTGGATGATCAGAAGCTGCAGCGCCCAGATGACGACGAAGCAGATCACTTCGAGGCCGGAATGACCGAGGAAATGCGAGTTGGCGTTGAGATCGGCGAACCATTGCGAGCGGATCAAGAGTGCCACGATGGCGCCGGAGGCTGCCGACGTCTGCGCGCCGTACCAGAAGCAGGCGACGATGGCGCGCACCAGCGCCGGTATGTTGGCGCCCCAGATGCCGAATGAGGCGCGGGCGAGCACGGGATAGGGCACGCCAGTCTTCACGCCGGCATAACCGACCATGTTCATCAGCGCGTAGATGATCAGCGAGCCGATGCCGATGGCGATTATGAAGTTGACGAAGCCGCCACAGAACAGGAACAGGCTGGCAGCCAGGTAGTAGCCCCAGAGGCTGTGAACGTCCGACGTCCAGACGTTGAAGATCGAGAATGGTCCCCAGTTTCGAATTTTGGCCGGAGCCAGATCCTCGTTGTACAGATCAGGTGAAGCACCCTGTATTGTCATTGCAATGTTCCCCTTTTGCAGCACGCGCCCTCACGCGTTGGCCGCACGCAGGGTAAGCCTGACGTCGGGGAACGGACAAGCAACCTATTTGCCGGCTTTGGCCTTAAAGATATTCAATGAGAACTGCGATTATCGACGGGGCGCAATGGTGGGCCGTTTTGCGTTTGCCGGTCGAATGATTCGAAATTCGGCATATGGCGAGTTTTTATGATTCCGCTTCTTTACACGGAACCAAACCGTGGATGGTACGTTTCGTAAGGTTCGATCGCGTGCATCGCGGTCAACCGGGAGGAAATAATGGATTATCTGCACTTCTTTTCGCCTGTGCGGATTTCGCGCGGGCAGGGGTATCCTGCTGAAGAAATCGATAGTGTTGCCGAGGCCATGGTGTTCTTGAGGAAATGGCCGACAGGACGGCGCGGTCCAGTCTATCAGTGCGCGCTCAATTGCTGCTCGGCCGCAATGTCGGGTCAGATGTCGCCAGAGGAAGCAAGGAAAGCGTTCACAGGCTTTGCCCGCATCACGCGCCTTCTCGACGATGACATGGCGTTGCCGGCAGCCAGCGAAAGCATGGCAAAGGTGTACGCGCTGCGGCGGTAAGGGCCTGTTGTCTTGACGGTCATGCGAGGGTCTCGCGCCGTGACGGCGCGGGTCCTGGTTTGAGGTGTGCTCCGTCAATCACTGTCGAAAGCTCCTCCGGATCAGATGCTTGCCTCTGGTGGCTCAGGTGACGGAATAACGGTCGATCACCCATAACCAGGTGCCGTCGCGTTGCCGACGGGCAACCTCGCTGGTCACGTCGCCATCGGGAAGTCGGGTCGATGTGAGGGCAAGGTCGCCGCAAACGAGCGCCGGCCGCTGCTCGCCCACGGCAAACTTCCGTCCGGACGCGACGATCTCCGCATAGTAGCTGCGAATGGCCTCCTTGCCGCGCAGCAAATTTCCGCCGCCGCAGTCGATCACCGCATCGGGTTCGAATAAGGCCGTCATGCCGTCGACATCGCCCGCATGCTGCCGCGAAACCAACAGGGGCTCCAGTTGCTGGGGATCGTAGACAGGTTTTCTGTCGGCTGTGTCGTCCACGCTGGCCTCCGCACGTCATCCAGTCGGAACCTTATCGCAAAAGCTCTAGGCGTGTCGGACCAGGGACTAGAGTAAGCAGGATGCACCCGTAGCTCAGTTGGACAAAGCGCTGCCCTTGCAAGGTGGAGGCCAAACGTTCGAATCGTGTCGGGTGCGCCACTTCGGTATAAAACTGGGAACCTCGACGCGTTGCGCGAGCGCATGCAAATGGTCTCGCCAGTACTTTCCATCTTCGTTCTGCAACTGGCGGCTACACGGCCGAAACAAATGCATATCCGTGCCCCTCTTTGACTATTCTGCCGATGCCTGGTCGTCCTAGGTGGGCGCCGGCTAGCCAAGTATTTGCCCCCGCTGCGTCTTGGAGCAGCTCGATCCGGCTAGCCCTCGCCATGGACTCGTCAGCGTCATAGGCCCAAGTAAGCTCGGGACGAGCAAACTGTGCAGCAGGAACGTGGATCAGGTCGCCGCAGAATAAAATATCGTCCTCGCCAGTGCTGAGGAGATAGCCCATATGGCCCGGAGCATGCCCGGGTATCGCCACCGCCAGCAAATGTTCGTCCAGCCGGTCTCCTCCACTGATTGGGGCCAGGAGTGGCCGAAAATCCGCTAGTCGTGGCTCGGCGAGGAAATCCTCAACGGCGTCCTCCCCAATCACGATCTTGCTCAAGTTTCTGAATGCTCGCCGCCCGTCAGGCGCAAGAAGACCGTTGATGTGGTCGCCATGGGCATGGGTGAGGGCGACCATCGTGATGGATGATGTGTCGATGCCTGCCTCGAACATGGCCTCCTCGAGGTGGCCCATGGACGGCTCCCAACTTCCCCCCGCCCCACAATCTATCAAGATGCGGTCGATGCCGGAGCGATCGAGCAAGAAGCAGTTGACCGAAAGTCGAACGAGCCCCTCTTCCCGTTGAGGCGATGCTGTCTGCGTATATATCTTGTCGTTCGGATCTCTGAGCAATTGGGCCGGCAGGTCGACATATCCGTCGGAGAGCGACCAAACCTTCGATGATCCCGAAGCACAGGCCATGGTGTTGGCGCTTTGAGACAGCAATTTCGCGGGGCAACCTGTCATGCGGGGGGAATTTAATCTTCTAGTACGGGACTTGAAGCCGTTACGTTTTCGAGGTCACCACCTTCTGAACGATCTTCCAGGTTCCGTTGACCTTCAAGCATGACAGGAGGTCCGTGAAGTGGTGTGGCGGTACCCGCAATCTTACCTTCAGAAGCGCGAGGTCTCTCTCGACGTCAATTGATAGGATCTCGTCGTCACGCTCCACGCCTTGTTGTTTTGGAGCTTTTGTGTTGCGGACAACTGCAAGCCATATCGCAACCGGCGTCACGCCCACGTCGCCGTCGTCGGCGACCTTCGTCACGGAGCTCGAGGGATGAAATACGGATGCAAATTTCCCAGCATCCATTTCATAGGCGGCGTCAAAATAGGTCTGTGCCAGGGTGCGCAAAGCGCGAACATCGGTATCCATGGGTCACCTCGTTGTTACGTCCAACCATTCCATACACGCGGCAATCGCGTGACGAGCACCAGGCAAGCCGGAGTCGACTTTCTGTCGGTCAAACCTAGGACAAGGGCACTTATGAGACTAGATATGCTGCACAGGATGGTGTCATGAGTGAGATTCATAAATCATGGGAAATGAACTGAATGAACTCGCCGCGTTTGCAATCGTCGCCAGCGAGCGAAGCTTTACACATGCTGCCGCGAAGCTGGGCGTCTCCCAGTCCGCCCTGAGCCACACCATCCGGAGACTTGAGCAGCGGCTGGAGCTCCAGCTTCTTGCTCGGACCACCAAGAGTGTAGCGCCAACCGCTGCGGGCGCAGCTCTTTTGAAGGAGCTGTCTCCGGCGCTTGAGCAAATTACTCGTGCGCTAGACAAAGCCCGAAGCGTTCGCCACCGACCTGCGGGACGTCTTAGAATTGTGATGTCACGGTCGGCTGCGACGATGGTGTTGTTGCCGAGGCTCACAGCATTCGCCGAGGCTTACCCTGACGTCGTTCTTGACGTTGTCACTGTCACTGGTCCCGTCGACATCGTCGCGGGCGAGTTCGATGCCGGTATTCAACTCGGCGAGTATATTCAAAAGGACATGATCGCGGTGCGCGTCTCGCAGGAGTTGCGTTTGGCGGTAGTGGGATCGCCCGGCTATTTTGCGTCACGAAGCATTCCTCGGAAGCCCAAGGATCTAAATGATCATCGATGTCTAAACCTGCGTCTTCCGAACGGTCCGTATCGGTGGCAGTTCGAGCAGGGACGCAAGGCGATCACAATCGGTGTGAACGGCCCGCTCGTAATCGACGATACCAACCTGGTGATTCAGGCGGCGCTCACCGGAGCCGGCCTTGGGCTCGCTTATGAAGAGCAGGTTGCGGGGCATGTTGCTGAGCACCGCCTCATTCGAGTGCTTGAGAACTGGACGCCCCCCATTCCTGGCTTCTTCATGTACTACCCCAGTCGCCAGCATCAGCCTGCTGCACTAACTGCGCTGGTAAACACGCTGCGATGCACTAAATAGCCGTCGCGCGGAGGCATCAAGCAGTCAGGATCCGGCCGGGGAGGTTCTAAATATGGCATCGATGATTACCTGGAGCTGAAATCCTCGTGTATTGGTGGCCCCCCTCGACGGAAGGCGGTGCCGACTGCCTATGATTGAATGGGAAAATTCGATAATTTCGTGTGCACTTGGCAGGGTCTAGCGATTTAATGTTAAAGGAAAAATGCTGAAAAATCAGGAATTTAGAATAGCCATTGCGCCCATGATGGATTGGACGGATCGGCATTGCCGGTTCTTCCATCGCCAGCTGACCAGCCGTGCGCTGCTTTACACCGAGATGGTGGTGGCCGACGCGGTTATCCATGGCGCGCGCGAGCGGCTGCTTGGCTTCGATGCGGCGGAGCATCCCGTCGCCTTGCAGGTCGGTGGCTCAGATCCCGGAAAACTCGCCGAGGCGGCGCGCATCGGCGAAGCCTTTGGCTATGACGAGATAAACCTCAATGTCGGCTGCCCGTCCGACCGCGTCCAGTCGGGCGCTTTCGGCGCCTGCCTGATGAAAGTGCCTGACCTCGTCGCCGACTGCGTCGCCGCGATGAAAGCGGCGGTGGCGATTCCCGTCACCGTCAAATGCCGCATCGGCGTCGACGAGCAGGACCCCGAGCCGGCGCTCGATACGCTGGCGGACGGTGTTTTCGAAGCCGGCGCCGACGCGCTGTGGGTGCATGCCCGCAAGGCGTGGCTGGAAGGGCTTAGCCCCAAGGAAAACCGCGACATCCCGCCGCTGGACTATGGCCGCGTCTATCGGCTGAAGGCCAGAAAACGAAACGAATTCATTGGCATCAACGGAGGCATCCAGTCGATCGAAGAGGCGCGGGCGCATCTCGACCATGTCGACGGCGCCATGCTTGGCCGCGCCGCCTACCATACGCCCGGCATCCTGGCCGACGTCGACGCCGCCTTCTACGGCGTCAAGTCCGATGCGTTCGATTTCGCCGCGCTGATCGATGCCATGGCAGAGTACGCGGCCCACCATATCGAACAGGGCGGGCGGCTTGGCCATGTCACCCGCCATATGGTCGGACTGTTCCATGGCTTGCCCGGCGCGCGCCGCTACCGCCAGATCCTGTCCACCGATGCGACCCGGCCCGGTGCCGGACCGGACGTGCTGAAAACGGCCTTCGCAGCCGTCGAGTTCGGTGGAGCGGCGGCCGAAGCGGCCTGACGCGTTAGGTTGGGGTCAATCCCTGAGGATCATGCGGTCGCCGCGCACATCGAACCCCGACAACGAACCGATGAAGTTCATGCCAAGCAGGCTCTGGCTGAGCATGCCGGGTGCTGCAATCATCACCGGCATGTCCTTGCGCACGATGCCGCCGATCGCCAGTTGATCGGTCTTGACGGCCGCGGCGCGCGCCATGCCGTTGGCGGTTGAGACCGGTATGGTGTAGTTGAGCGCCGCTGGATTGAATCCGGATGCCTGGGCGTCCTCGGACGTCAACACGGTGCTGGTCGCGCCGGTATCGACCACGGCCCGCACTGGATTGCCGTTGACCAGGATGCGGGCTTCGAAATGGCCGTTGTCCGCCTTGTCGAGTGTCACCGTGGCGTGGCCGTCCTCGACGCCCAGAGCCAGCGGGCTGCCGGGAACAAGGCCTGCGGTGACGCGGCTGGCAACGTCCTGCAGTTCGTATCGATACTGGTAGCCGGCGATCAGCGCGAGCGCGATGGCCGCCCAGGCGCCGAGGTTGCGGGCCATGGCGCCCAGGGGCCTGCCTGAGCGAAGCAGGCCGGCGCCGACCAGCGCGCCAAAGGCGCCAAGCCAGATCAGCCGACCAAAATCGTAATTCTCGACGCCGAGCGTGCTGCCGGCGGAATCGTTGAGCATGAGCAGGACTGCTCCCACCCCGATTGCGGCAATCAGTATCCAGAACAGGCGGTTCATCTGTGTGGTCGCCTCACGAAAGCGCGTCGCGTTCGCGCGTCATGCGAGCGCGGCGCGTTTCCCGTCGCGGCCGACGCTCGACCGTTTCCAGACGGGCAGGCAATTCAGCCATGACGGAGCGACGCGTTTCGGGCGTCATGCCGATCCAGGCGCCGATTTCCTCGCGCGTGCGTCCGCAACCGAAACAGAAGCCGGTTTTCATGTCGATCGAACAGACGAGGATGCACGGGGATTCGATGACCGTCATGTCTTTCTCTTGAGGGTTCCGTCCGGAATCCCTTGTTCCATCTCCACATGGTGCAACCGCAAAGCCAATGCAAGCCCTCGCAATTGCGCCCTTCGCGGCGACCTTTGCGGCAAATGCATGAGCATGATCCAGGAAGGTTGTGCCAACCACGCAAGGCGGCTATGCCGCTCACCAACTCAGGGAATGAATGCCGACGACATGACCAGCGCGCTGCCTTTCGATGATTTTCGCAACCTGCTGGCCAATTTGCCGGCGGCCGACACGACAGCCGAGGTCCGTGTTCGAACGCTGTTTGCCAAGGCCGACAAGCCCGTCAATTCGCTTGGTCGCATCGAGGACATTGCCGCCTGGCTCGCGGCCTGGAGCGGGCGGGCTCCACCCGCCGTGACAAGGCCTTTGATGGCGGTCTTCGCCGGCAACCATGGCGCCACCCGGCATGGCATTTCGCCACGGCCGGTGGCGGCGACCGCCAACGCAGTCGAGCTTTGTGCCGCCGGAGGGGCTGCCATCAACCAGATCTGCATTGCCAATGATCTCGGGCTGAAGGTTTTCGATCTCGCCCTGCACATCCCGACCGCCGACTTCACCGAGGATGCCGCATTGGACGAGCGCGGTTGCGCCGCCACCATGGCCTTCGGCATGGAAGCGATCGCCGGCGGCACCGACCTGCTTTGCCTCGGCGACCTCGGCGTCGGCAACTCCACTGTTGCTGCGGCCCTGTTTGCGGCGCTGTTCGGAGGCAAGGGCGCCGACTGGGTCGGCCCGGGATCCGGAGCCGGTGCGGCGATGCAGGTGCGCAAGGCTGAAGTGGTCGATGCGGCACTTGCCTTTCACGGCGGCCATCTCGGCGACCCGTTGGAGGCGCTGCGCCGGGTCGGTGGTCGGGAGTTCGCGGCGATCGCCGGCGCCATCCTCGCCGCACGGATGCAGAAGATACCGGTTCTGCTCGACGGATTTGCGGCAACGGCGGCTGCAGCAGTGCTGCATGCCGCCAACCCCACGGCACTCGACCACTGCCTTCTTGCCAGCGTGTCGCCGGAGCCCGCGCATGCTCGGGCCGCCGAACGCCTCGGTCTTCGCCCGTTGCTCGACCTGGGCATCGGCCATGGTGAGGGGGCAGGGGCCGCTCTTGCCGCAGGCCTGGTCAAGGCAGCGGCGCTGACCAGTTCAGGCATGGCGGCGGCCGTTCGGGGTTAGACGCCAGACACACGAGTGAAGTCTGCTATCGCCGCCGCGCCGCCACCGCCGCGGTCGGCAGCGCCGGCAGTTCTTCCATCACCCGGCTCAGCGGGAAGATGGCGATCGCTTCGGTGCCTTCGCGCAGCTTGGAATGAAGTTCGAACTCGCCGCCATGCATGGCGAGCAGGCCTTGCACGATCGGCAGGCCGAGCCCGGTGCCTTGCTCGGCGCTCTTGATGGCAATCGACCCCTGACCGAAGGCCGAGAGCACCACCGGGATTTCGTCCTCGGGGATGCCGGGACCATTGTCCTTGACTGAAATGTACTGTCCGCCACCCGCTGTCCAGCCGACGCGAACGCGGATTTCGCCGCCGCTGGCGGTGAACTTGATGGCATTCGACAGTAGGTTGAGCGTGATCTGCCGCACCGCCCGTTCGTCGGCGAACAGGCGCAGCAACTCATGCTCGAAATCCTGGATGACGCGGATATCCTTGTTGCGCGCCCTCAATTCCATCATGTGACAGCAATCCTCGACGATGTTGAGCAGCATCACCGGCTCCTCGTTGAGCTGGTAGCGGCCGGCCTCGATGCGCGACAGGTCGAGGATTTCGTTGATCAGGTCGAGCAGGTGCTGTCCGGACTCGTGCACGTCATGGGCGTAGTCGCGATAGGTCGGGTTGCTCATCGGTCCGAGCACCTCGTTCGACATCACCTCGGAAAAGCCAAGAATGGCATTGAGCGGCGTGCGCAGTTCGTGGCTCATCGAAGCGAGAAACCGCGACTTCGCAAGGTTCGCGTCTTCCGCCCGCCGCCGCGCTTCGTCCGACATCGATTTCGCCGTCTCCAGTTCGGCGACCAGCGCATCCTTTTCGGAGCGGAACGACAACAGCATCAGGGACGAGCGGTTGAGGTGGCGGGCCACAAAGGCGAAGAAGGGCAGCGACACGACCAGCAGCCCCGCCATGATCGCCCCGACCGGCATCCACAGCTTGGCGCCCGCATAGGCGTAGAGCGCCACCGGAACGGCAAAGGTCGCCAACAGGGCGCCACCCAGGGAGGAGGTCATGACAGCGGTCGCCGCCATGGCGACCAGCAGCACCACTGCTTTGACAACCTGGAACTGGTCGGGCAGGCAAGTGCTGCAGCCAAGCCAGACGAACCACCCCCAGCCGAGACCGCAAAGAAAGTGGCCGATCAGCAATTCTCTTTGTGTTTGCAGGGGGTTGAGCTCGGAAGCTTCAGTGCGCTCAATGCGCCGCGCCAGGAAGGTGACGATGATGTAGCAGGCGAGCGTGAACAGGGCCCAAAGGCCGATCTCATTGCCGACGCCGGTAAACCGGCCGGCTGCCGCGATCGCCAGGACGAGCAGCGGGATGGCGATGGCGCCGCTTGTCATCGCGCGGGCGTGGAGCTTCAGGAGTTCGCGATCAAAGTCGGGATTGCCGGCCTGCTGCGAAAGACGGTCGCGCGTCTTGCGCACCGCGCGCGCGACATCGCTGTTGCGATGAGGTTTCCTGCGGTCCACAATGAACTTGTCCGCTGTGTTCGAGCGTTGCAAGGGCATGAAACTTCAATTTATGCGAGCAGCGGTTTCCAAGTGTTAAGCTACGTTCGAATGATTAACCAACCGTTTGCCATATGAGCCGTTCATGGGGCACGAGGCCGCGCCGCAGATACGCTGCGCCACCCCGAAGCTTGGGGCGCCGGCTGATGGATTACGGGCTTACCGTCATCATTCTCGGATTGCTGATCCTGTTGGCGGCTCGTCTCGACCGGGTGGAAACACGCAAGACGGAGGGTGTGGCAATCGTCAACGATGGCGATTCCATCACGCTTGGCGCCGAGCGTGTCCGTATGCGCGGTATAGACGCTCCAGAATATACGCAGACCTGCCGCAGGAATGGCGCCGACTATCCCTGCGGCACGCTTGCGCGCCAGGCGCTGGTGCGACTGATCGCCGGCAAGCCCGTCTCCTGTACCGGCTGGCAGCGGGACCGCTACGGCCGGTTGCTTGGCAACTGCACCGCCGGCGGCAAGGATCTCAACCGCGCGCAGGTGGAGGCGGGCTGGGCGGTTGCGTTTGGCGGCTTCGAGAGCGAGGAGGCCACGGCCCGTGCGGCAAGGGTCGGCATGTGGGCGGGTACATTCGACCGGCCGCAGGACTGGCGCGACAGCCATCACGGCGAAGTCGTCGAGAGAAAGCATGGCACGCTGGCGTCGATCGGCGATGCCGTGCGTGAGATTTTTCGGTTCTGGTAAAGCCCGTAAGGGGCTGAACTCTATGGTTGTCGGGAAACCGGGAGGATGGGAATGAAGTTGTTCGACGGTGGCCGCGCACCCAATCCGAGGCGGGTCCGCGTTTTCCTGGCCGAGAAGGGCATTACTGTTCCGCTGGTGCCCATCGACATGGGCGCGCTGGAGCACAGGAAGCCGTCGGTCAGTTCGCGTAACCCTTTGCAGCGTCTGCCGGTGCTTGAACTCGACGACGGCACCATCCTCACCGAATCCGTCGCCATCTGCCGTTATTTCGAGGAGTTGCAGCCCGAACCGGCCCTGTTCGGGCACGGCGCGCTCGGCAAGGCGCAAGTCGAGATGTGGCAGAGACGGATGGAATTCAACCTGCTCAGTTGCGTCGCCCAGGCCTTCCGTCACATCCATCCGGCGATGAAGGAATGGGAAATTCCGCAGATTGCCGAATGGGGGGAGGCCAACAAGCCCAAGGCCGTGGAATTCCTGAGGCTGCTGGACGATGAGTTGGGCAGGCGGGAGTTCATCGCCGGCGACAGCTATTCGATTGCCGACATCACCGGCCTGATCGCCGTCGACTTCATGAAACCGGCACGCATCAGGGTGCCGGACGAATGCGCCAATGTGTTGCGCTGGCACCAAGCCGTTTCCAGCCGGCCGAGCGCCGCCGCCTGACCATGATCTTGAAAAGTGGAAGCCAGTTTTCGGACGAGATCATGAACGACGAGGATGCGCTCGAAAGCTTCGCCGAGACGGTTCGCGCTTGCCGCATCTGCGTCGAAAATCCGATCGGCAAGCCACTGCCGCACGAACCGCGACCGGTGTTGCGACCATCGTCCAGCGCCCGCATCCTGATCGCCAGCCAGGCGCCGGGAACCAAGGTGCATATCACAGGCATGCCGTTCACCGACGCCTCCGGCGACCGCCTGCGCAACTGGCTCGGGGTGACGAGCGAGGAATTTTACGACATCGAAAAGTTCGCCATCGTGCCGATGGGCTTTTGCTTTCCCGGCCAGGATGCCAAGGGTGGCGACTTGCCGCCGAGGCGCGAATGCGCGCCGGCATGGCGCGCGCCGTTGATGGCGTTGATGCCGCGGATCGATCTGGTGCTGACGATCGGCATCTATGCGCAGGCCTGGCACATGGGTGCCGTGCGCCGACCCTCGCTGACCGAAACGGTGATGGACTGGCGTGCCATCTGGGATCAGCCCGGCAGCCGGAAAGTGCTGCCGCTGCCGCATCCGTCGTGGCGCAACACCGGTTGGCTGAAGAAGAATCCATGGTTTGAAATGGATTTGCTGCCATTCCTGAGATCGGAAATCCGCTATCGTCTCGATTGAACTTTCAGCAAGAAATCACTCGCTTTTTGGCCGATCGGCAGAATTTCTTTCTTGTGAAAGGCTCCAATAAGGCGGAATATAGCCAATCTATTCCCCCGGAGAGAAAAAGATGGACCGCCTCGATAGAAAAATTCTCCGCCTCTTGCAGGAGGACGCGACACTCGCGGTCGCCGACGTTGCCAAGAAAGTCGGGCTGTCGACGACACCTTGCTGGCGGCGCATCCAGAAGCTTGAGGAAGAGGGCGTCATCAAGCGGCGCGTCGCCATCCTCGACCATGAAAAGGTCAATGTGCGGGTCACCGTCTTCGTGTCGATCCGCACCAATTCGCACAGCCATGAATGGCTGCGGCGGTTTTCCGAGGTCATCCAAGAATTTCCCGAAGTGGTCGAGTTCTACCGCATGAGCGGCGATGTCGACTATCTCTTGCGCGTCGTGGTGCCCGACATCGCCGCCTACGATGCCTTCTACAAACGGCTGATCGCCAAGATCGAGATCCGCGACGTGTCGTCGTCCTTCGCCATGGAGCAGATCAAATACACGACCGAGATCCCACTGGATTACATGGTGCTGGACAAGGAATCGGGCGCCAACGCCGCTTGAGCTGACCGGACTTCTCAGTTCTTTTTCTTATTGAGGAAGCTCCAGGGTGAGTTCACCGGCAGAGTGATCGTGTCCGGCACGCTGTCGACGCTCACCACATCGGCTTTGCGCACGGTGTAACCGGACTGGATGACGCTGACACCATCGAGAATGAACAGCTGGCTTTTCTCCATATCCGGCTTCAGCGCGCCGGTGACGGCAACCGGCTGATAGGCCTCCGACATCTTATAGGGGTGGGATGGCGTGACCAGCACGATCTGGTTGGGCGGCGGCGTCGGCATGTGGCTGCAGGCGCCCGTCCAAGGCACCAGCAGGAACTGATAGACAAGGTCGCCGTCGCGATCGACGGGCAATGCATAGCCTGCCAACTGGATAGTCTTGTCCTGCAGATTAAGCGACAGCGTCTCGCCATGGTCAGGCAATTTTGCCGCGATCATCGGCAGCCCGACGTTTTCGGCTGCGGTCTGCGTCGCCGGGCGCAGATCCTTCCAGAGTATGTGTGCGGTCTCGGCCGAGGCATCGGCGGTAAGGGCCACAAACAGCGCGGCTGCGAGCGCTATGGATGATCTGATATCGTTGCTCATTGGCCGCTTCCTTTGGACCCGAGTAGAGACGCCGTTGCCAATGGCGTCAACGCTCGAGCCGCATCACATGTCTGCGAGAACCGGCCATGCCGATCTCGTGGAACCCGCGCGCCGCAAACATGTCGCGAAAGCCCATGAAGCTGTAGCTCGGCGATGCCTGATCGACCGGATAAGCCTCGATCGTTCCGGCCCCCTTGGCGAGGCGTGATCGATGGCGCCGTCGAGCAGCGCGGATGCCAGGCCACTTCCGCGCAAAGCCCTTGGCACGTAGAAACAAACGATCGACCAAATATCGGTCTCGCTGTCGTCCTGTTCGCGTGAAAGCTTGCGATAGGTCTGGCGTGGTGCGACCGAGCACCAACCAACGGTCTTGCCATCAAGATGGGCGAGGATTCCGACCGGCGTGCCGGCATCGACAAGCGCCATCATGGCCCGCCTTTTCTCGTCGCTCTCGACATGCTCGCGGCTGGGCAGATGGCGCCACGCCATGCACCAGCAATATTTCGGTGCGCCCGGCTGTTCGAACAGGGTTTCGAAATCCGCGCGTGTCGAGCGCGTCACTTCCGTAAAGCGGATTTCAGGTCCGTCAGCCTTTCCTGGCGGCGAGGCGCTCGATCGTCCTGGCATCCGATAGTTCCTTCACAGCATCCTTGCCGATCCAGCGCGCCGTCTTGTCGGTCGATTGCGCGAGCCTTTCGGCGACAGCGAGTGCAGCACCGTGCATATCCATCGATCGCTTGCCTATCGAACGAAGGGCCCAGTTGATGCCCTTCTTCACGAAGTTGCGGCCGTCGGTGGCATGCGCTTCGATGATGGGCAGGAAGGCGAGAAAGGTCGCTTCGGGCTCTTTCTTCCGGTGGGCGACGGACCAGGCCATCATGGCAAAAGCCGTGCGTCGAACGAACTCCCGTTCGTCGGCCGCGAACTCGCCGATCAGTTCTTTCCAGGCGTCAGTGTCGACGAAAAGGTCCGAGACGCCATCGACGATATCCCAGGAGTCGAAACTCGACGCCCATTGCCTTGCATCGTCGGCCGAAAACCGCTTCGGGTCGGCCGTGACGGACGCAATGAACTGCGCCTCCATGATCCCTGTCTGCCACAGCGCGAAAGCGCGCTCATGGTTGCGTTTGATTTTCCTGGCAATCTGCCGCTGCACGCCGTGCGAGATGCCGAGCGCACGTTCGATCTTGATGCCGTAGCGCAGCATGCCAAGGCGATTTTCCTCCGAGCCGATCGAGCGCAGATGCGCGACGATTTCGTCGGCACTGGATTGGGGCGAAAGCTCGGTCATCGCGAACCTTATTTTTCCAGGCGCGCCAGCAGCGAGGACGTATCCCAACGCTTGCCGCCCATCGCCTGCACATCCTTGTAGAACTGGTCGACAAGTGCTGTCACCGGCAGTTTGGCTCCGTTGCGGTCGGCCTCGGTCAGGCAGATGCCAAGATCCTTGCGCATCCAATCGACGGCGAAGCCGAAATCATATTTGCCGGCATTCATCGTCTTGTGCCGGTTCTCCATCTGCCAGGAACCGGCCGCACCCTTGGAAATCACCTCGATCACCTTCTCGATGTCGAGCCCGGCTTTCTTGCCGAAATGGATGCCTTCTGCCAGGCCCTGCACGAGGCCGGCGATGGTGATCTGGTTGATCATCTTGGTGAGCTGGCCAGCACCGGCCGATCCCATCAAGCCGATCATGCGCGCATAGGCATCGATGACGGGCCTGGCCCTGTCGAAAGCGTCCTGTTCGCCGCCGACCATGACCGTCAGTACGCCATTCTCGGCGCCTGCCTGGCCGCCGGAGACCGGCGCATCGAGAAACGAAAAACCACCGGCCTGCGCGGCCGCCGCCAGTTCGCGCGCGACCTCGGCCGAGGCCGTTGTGTTGTCGATGAAGACCGAGCCTTTCTTCATCGATTTGAAGGCACCTTCGGGACCTGTCGTCACCGAACGCAGATCGTCATCATTGCCGACGCAGGAGAAGACGAAATCCTTGCCCTCGGCCGCCTCCGCCGGCGTCGGCGCGAGGCTGCCGCCATGCTGGCCAACCCATTGCTCGGCCTTGGCCTTGGTGCGGTTGTAGACGGTGACGTCATGGCCACCCTTGTTCCTGAGGTGCCCGGCCATCGGATAGCCCATCACGCCAAGACCGAGAAATGCCACAGATGCCATGATTTTACCCTTCAGACGGAAACGAAATTTGCTGCGAAAGCTCTAGGCTCTGCGCTCAATTCGTCAAGACGCCTGTGGGCTGATTGACTGGTGCAGGGAATTGGTCAACGCTTCAGGTGGATGGTGATCCGGCGTTCGATCCATTCAATGCCATGACGCAATATCTCGACCATGACGAGGTAGACGACGGCGACCCAGATATAGGCCTGAATGTCGAAGGAGTTGGCGAAGGCGAGCTTTGCGTTGCCCATCAGGTCGTAGACGGTGATGATGGCAACGATGGCCGAAGCCTTGATCATCAGGATCAGCTCATTGCCATAAGGCCGCAAGGCAACGATCAACGCCTGCGGCAGGATGATCTTGCGCAAGGTCTGCAGTTTGTGCAGGCCCAGGGAAGCAGCGCCTTCCCACTGGCCCCTGGGCACGCTCTCGATGGCGCCACGCAGGATTTCGGCCTGGTACGCGGCGGTGTTGAGCGCAAAGGCAAAGACGCCGCAGTTGAATGCATCCTTGAAAAAATCCCAAAGCGTGAATCGGGCGACGGACAGCCCATCGCTAAAGACGGGAAGGTAGATGCCGAATTCGCTGAGTTGCGGCCGGAAAGAGCCGACGCCGTAATAGACCAGAAACGTCTGGACCAGCAGCGGCGTGCCACGGAAAAAGTAGACATAGCAATAGGCGAGGCCGGATAGGATTCGGTTCTTAGACATGCGGCCGTAGGCGACAGGGAGCGACAGTATGGCGCCAAGCACCATCGCTATGGCGACCAGCGACAGGGTGACCCCAAGCCCGCTCAGATAGGCCGGCGCATACTTGGCAAAGAAGGCCGGATTCCAGGCAAGGACGAGATAGGCAACAATGCCCAGGCCGAAGGCCATCCACAGGCCGACGAGCGCATAGCCGGCGATGCGGGGACGCGGCCAGCCCCGCGCCCGTGGCGGTGGCCGTTCGACCATCGTGGCTGTAGCGCTCATCGTTGTGCCTCCCGCCGGCCGAGCGAGCGCAGGATGGCGCTGGTGGCGAAGGACGACACAATGGCCAGGCCGAGAAAGACCAGGGCCGCCACGCTGTAAAACAGGAACGAGTGCTTGGTGACGCGAGCCGCCACACCGGCATTGCGCAGCGTCTCGGCGAGACCGACGACCGACACCAGCGATGTATCCTTGAGCAGACTAAGCCAGCAGTTTTCCAGGCCGGGAAACGCGATACGAAGCAGCTGCGGCAAGATAACCTTGCGCATGGTCAACCAGTTGGAAAGGCCAATGGCATAGCCGCCCTCATACTGGCCCTTCGGTATGGCGCGGAATGCCGACAGGAAAACTTCGCTGGCATAGGACGAGAAGATCAGGGAAAGCACGATCATGCCGGCGACGAAGCCGTTGACGTCGATGGTCGCGTCGGGCCGGAAATACCGGATGAGATGCTGCAGCAGAATTGGCACGCCGAAGAAAAACAGGAAAAGCGTTACCAGTTCCGGCAGGCCGCGGAAGACCGTGGTGTAGATGTTGGCGGCGAGGCGCAGCGAGGGTTCTTCGGACTGTTTGGCGTATGCAATGAAAAAGCCGATTGTCAGCCCGATCGGCAACGTGGCGAGTGCGAGCGCGACGGTAACCAGGGCGCCATAAGCGATATCATCAAGCCAGCCATCGGGTCCCCAACTGAGAAGTGTCCATAAGCTCTGGGCTGGCATTGACTGGTCTTGTCTCCACGGCGATCACAGAAGACCTAAAGGCGGCGGGAGACCCCCGCCGCCTTTGTCATATTATCAGGATTCGGCGCCGAAGACGTCGAACTTGAAGTACTTGTCGTTGATTTCCTTGTACTTTCCGTTGGCGCGAATCGCTTCGATGGCCGCATTGAACTTGTTGACGAGATCGGTCTCGCCCTTGCGTACGGCAATGCCGGCGCCCGGTCCGAAGATGTCGACCGGTTGCGGCGACGGCTGGCCGAGAATCTTGCAGCATGCGCCATCAGGCGAATCCAGCCACTGCTGAAGCACAACAATATCGTCCTCGATGGCGTCGAGGCGACCATTGGCAAGATCTGCCTGCTCCTCGGGGCTGCTCGGATAGCCCTTGACGGTGCTGTCAGTGTAAGTCTTCGAAGCATAGTTGAAATGCGTGGTCGTGGTGGCGACACCAATGGTCTTGCCAGCGAGATCTGCCTTGGTCACGCCTTTCAGCGTGCTGTCTTTAGGCACGGCCAGGGCCGACGGCGTGTTGTAATATTTGTTGGTGAAGTCGACCTTCTCCTTGCGCTCCGGCGTGATCGACATCGAGGCGACGATGGCGTCGAACTTGCCGGCCTGGAGAGCGGGGATGATGCCGTCCCAATCCTGGGCGACGAAGGTGCACTTGACCTTCATCTGGTCACAAAGCGCCTTGGCGATATCGATGTCGAAACCGACGAGCTGGCCATCGGCGGTGAGGTTGTTGAAGGGTGGGTAGGCGCCTTCGGTGCCGATCCTCAGGGTCTTTTCCTGGGCCTGGGCTACGCCGAGCGTCAGCAGCGCAGCCGATGCGGCAAGCGCGATACGCAGTGCAATACGCATGATAGTCCTCTCTTTATGGTCCCGGCCGTCGTTCCAAACGGCTCTGTGGGGCGGTGCTTTTGACCGCCCGCTGGCGCGATACTCCCACTCTTTCCAAGAAAAAAGCAACTGCAAAACCGCAAAAATGGGCAAGGCTATTCTGCCGCTGCGTTAGCTCTCAAGCAACGAGCCCAATGTCCCGCTCGATGAAGTCGGCTATTGATTTCACATCGTCGAGATCGAACACCGGCAAGAGCTCGCCTTCGGTCGCAAAATCGGCGGCGACAGCGACGATGTTGGGATCCGTTGCCGATAGCGGTGTGCGGTCCTTCGCTTCCAGCCGTCGGGTTTCGATCTTGCGGTGGGCTTCGCGCTTGTAGCCTTCGACCAGCACCAGATCGCACGGCGCGAGCCGAGACAGGATCGCCTCCAGCGTCGGCTCATTCTCACCGCGCAGTTCGTGCATCAGCGCCCAACGGTTTCCTGACACGATCGCGACTTCGGTGGCGCCAGCCTGCCGGTGGCGGAAGCTGTCGGCGCCCGGCTTGTCGATGTCGAAGTCATGATGGGCGTGTTTCACCGTCGACACCTTCCAGCCGCGCCGGACAAGTTCGGTGACCAGCCTTTCGGTCAATGTCGTCTTACCGGAATTCTTCCAGCCGGTGATGCCGAAGACGCGTCTGTTCATGATTTCATGCTCCGCAACAAACGTTCGGCCTGAACAAGATCATCGGGCACATTGATGTTGAAGAAAGGGTCGACCGGTTGGCCTGCGGATTGCGGAACCAGGAATTCCACCTCGACAACTCCATGCCGGTCGATGAAGGCCGAAACACGCCTGATATCCTCAACGACCAGAAAGTGCCGCAAGGCGTCGCGGCAGTCCGTCGGCCACAGCGCGAAGGTCGGATGCCGCTTGCCGGCCGAGCAAGCAACGGCAATCGAACCGGCACGTCGATCGGTTGCTGTCGCCAGTCGTTCGACAAGATCCAGGGGCAGGAAGGGCGTGTCGCCAGCAGCGGTGACGACAGTCTTGCAAGCCGTGTTGGCGGCGGCCCATTCGAGGCCGGTCAGGATTCCGGCAAGCGGTCCGGCAAAACCAGTCACAGTGTCGGCAAGCACTGGCAGCTCGTAGCGTGAGAAGCGTGTGGCGTCGCCGTTGGCGCTGAGCGCCAGGGGGGCGACCTGCGGGCCAAGGCGCGACACGACCTGGTCAAGCACGCGACCGCTACCAAGCGGCAACAGGCTCTTGTCGCCACCGCCCATTCGTCTTGATTGGCCGCCGGCCAGAATGATCCCTGCAACATCTCGCTTCATGCCACCGAGCCTGTACGCCAGCCGTCGGAAATCACAAGAGCCGGCTAGATTCCATCCGGGACCATGCTTGGCCCGGTGCTTTCGGCGACGATCTTGCGCCGGCCGACGACCCGCTCGCGGTAGAGCGCATAGAGGCCGGAGCCGATGATGATCGTGGCGCCGACGATCATCGGCAGGTCAGGAATGTCGGCGAAGACGAACAGGCCAAGCAGGATCGACCAGATCAGGGCCGTGTAGCGGAACGGCGCGATGAAGGAGATGTCGCCCGCCCGCATCGCCATGATGATGAACTGGTAGCCGATGAGCACCAGCACCGCGGCGAGCGCCAACAAGGCTGTGCTGTTTCCCGTCATCGGCGTCCACCCCCCCATCGGTGAAAGCAACGCGGCTCCCAGGATTGTCATGGCAAACGCGGTGGCGGTCGACACCAGCAGCGTCGGAATGGCCTTGGGAATCCGCTTGGTGGCAAGATCGCGTACCGCACAACAGGCAACACAGGCCAGCGCCACCAGCGAGTAGACGCTGAACCCCTCGAAACCTGGCCGCACGATGACCAGCACGCCGGCAAATCCGATGGCGATGGCCAGCCAGCGCCGCCAACCGACGCCCTCGTTGAAGACCAGTGCCGCGCCCATCGTCACCGCCAGCGGCAACGCCTGGAGGACCGCCGAGACACTGGCGATAGGCAAATGGGCGAGCGCGATCAGGAACGTCACCGTGCCGCCGGCTTCGCCGAGGACGCGCAGCGCCACCATTGGGTCGAGCATCGAGCGTAGCCGAACGAGGGCACCGCGCTGCCAGGCAAGCGAGCCGACGAACAGGGTGGCAAACGCTCCCCTGATCAGCATGACTTGCGCCATGTTCATCGATTGCGACGAATATTTGGTGATGGCGTCGTTGAGGGTGAAGCCGGCCATCGCCACCACCATGAACAACGCGCCGCGAAGGTTTGGAGAAAGGGGCAAGATGACTACCGGCTCTGCTTTGCTTAAAGCCTGTAGCAGTCGGGCATGAAACAGCAACAGCAAAGGGCTGGGCCACAGGATTGTCCGGTGCCCAGAATATCGCCTGCCATGGCGGCGGACCTTATTTCTTCGGCGTCAGAATTTCGGTGCCGTTGCCTTCCTTGCCGGCGATCGTCCACAGGCCGTGCAGCGACCCGTCATCCTCGACCTTGTAGACGACAAGGCCGATGTCCTTACCCATCACATAGCCGGCCGAGAAGGCGTCGTCGTTGCGCATGCAGATACCGTCCGAGGACGAGCCGCCCGTCTCCCAATGGATCGCGCAGGTTGTCCCACTGGTCAGCGTGATGGTGGCTTCACCACCATAGGCAGAGCCGTCGAAATTGGTGCCGGCGACCGTATACGTGCCGCCGATCGACTGGGCCGCAGCGGGCAAGGTGGCGAAGCCAAGCAATGCGAACGAAAGAAGAAGTTTGCGCATGGTGTATTCCCCCGGAGCGAAAGACCGCTACAAGACGGAGGCTAAGCGGGAAAACGCCACCGGTAAATCAGGCGAACATTCGCGTACGGAGATTTGTCCGCGGTGTGGCCGAAAATGCTCAAGGTCCCTTGAGACTGCCGGCGATAGCGCCGACCAGCGGATCGTACTTCGACTTCAGGGCCGGCGGGTAATCGACCCAGATCGTGCGGATGACGCCATCCCGGCCGAACAGACGTCGCTCGTAAAAGATCTTTCCATCCTTCAAGCCCGACAGCACCGCCCAGTCCTTGCCGGCATTGCTGTAGGTGACCTTGTAGCCGGGTTCATCGCTGGCTTTCTCAGCCGCGACGAACCCTTTGGGCGTGTCGTCGTCGATGTTGAGGATCCCCGAGCAGATCAGGCTGGCGCCGTCGGCACTCAGCCATGCCTGTCCGTCGCCATTGTCCGGCTCGGGCTGGCGGTCGGTGAAGATGTCGTCGGGAAAGGTGCAGACGGTGCCGAAGCGCTCATTGGTGTAAGTGAATGGCGCGGCAATGGCGTTTGTCGCTGCAATTGTTGCGATAACCGCCAAAAATGAGGAACGACTCAGCATTTCCCGCCTCGAAGCCAATGACCCGGAGGCGATCCTGCCTGAATTTCGCGCAAAGATCAGCCGCCGGTGACGCTCATGTGCCGCGAAACGGAGGGGCGGCTGGTCCGGCGGTCGATGATGAAGTCATGGCCCTTCGGCTTGCGGCCGATCGCCTCGTCGATGGCCTCGGCAACCATCTCATTGCCTTCGGACGCACGCAAAGGCGCGCGCAGGTCGGCGGCATCCTCCTGGCCGAGGCACATATAGAGCGTGCCGGTGCAGGTCAGCCGGACGCGGTTGCAGCTTTCGCAGAAGTTATGCGTCATCGGCGTGATGAAGCCGAGCCGTCCGCCGGTCTCGGCGACATGCACGTAGCGGGCCGGGCCGCCGGTCTTGAAGGGAATGTCGGCCAGCGTGAACTGGCGTTCCAGCGACGCGCGCAGCAGCGACAGCGGCAGGTACTGGTCGGTGCGGTCGGCGTCGATCTCGCCCATCGGCATGGTTTCGATGACCGTCAGGTCCATGCCGCGGCCATGCGCCCAACGCATCATGTCGGGCAGTTCGGCGTCGTTGAAATCGCGCAGCGCCACCGCGTTGAGCTTGACAGTCAGCCCGGCCGCAAGTGCTGCATCGATGCCTTGCATGACCTTGTCGAGATGGCCCCAGCGGGTGATCTTGTGGAACTTGTCGGCATCGAGCGTGTCGAGCGAGACGTTGATGCGCTTGACGCCGCAATCGGCGAGTTCGGCGGCGAAGCGAGACAGCTGCGAGCCGTTGGTGGTCAGCGTCAATTCTTCCAGCGCGCCGCTTTCGAGATGCCGCGACAGCTGGCGCACGAGGTGCATGATGTTCTTGCGAACCAGCGGCTCGCCGCCGGTGAGGCGCAATTTCCTGACGCCTTTTTCGATGAACACCGTGCACAGCCGGTCGAGTTCTTCCAGCGACAGCAGGTCCTTCTTCGGCAGGAAGGCCATGTCCTCGGCCATGCAATAGGTGCAGCGGAAGTCGCAGCGGTCGGTGACCGATACCCTGAGATAGCTGATGGTGCGCCCAAAAGGATCGATCATGTCCATGCTTCAAGCAATTCCCGTGGCCGTGAGCGGCATCGTTATATACCGCTATGTGATACGATCCGGCCTGCCATTCAAGATACCGCTTCTCGATCTTTGGTAACATTCCCTGGCCGACATCGCATGTCGGCTCACCTCAACGGCCTTTTCCCTTCCGGCGAAGCAGCGTAGGGAAGGGTGGATTGCCACGGGATCGAACATCATGACCGCACCCAGGGAACTCCGGGTCTCGAAAGACCGCAAACTGCTGTCGGTCACCTTTCCCGATCATCGGCCGTTCGAACTGCCGGCGGAGCTGTTGCGTGTCGCTTCGCCATCGGCCGAAGTGCAGGGCCATTCGCCGGACCAACGGGTGACGGTCCCCGGCAAGCGCAATGTGGCGATCCTGAAGATCGAGCCGGTCGGCAATTATGCGGTGCGCATCACCTTCGATGATTTCCACGACACCGGCATCTTCACCTGGAATTACCTGCACACGCTCGGCCACGAAAAGGACGAGCGCTGGAATGCCTATCTCGCCGAGCTTGCGGAAAAGGGTTTGAGCCGGGACCGCTAGGCCGTCGCTGTCGTCAAAACGTCATCGATGTGGGGTAGCGCCGGCAAAGGTTTGGAGACGAGGAAGATGTCGGTCATCACCACGGTCGAGCAGCTCGAGGCGCTCTATGGCGTTCCAGGCGAGGCTTCGTTGGTCAAGGAACTCGATCACGTCATTCCGGAATACGCAGCCTTCATCGAGGCCTCGCCGTTCGTCGCGCTGGCAACCAGCGGACCAGAGGGCCTGGACTGTTCGCCGCGCGGCGATCTCGCCGGTTTCGTGCGCATCGTTGATCCGAAAACGCTGATGATGCCGGACCGTCGTGGCAACAACCGCGCCGATTCGCTGAAAAACATCATCCGCGACCCGCGCGTCGGTCTTTTGTTTCTCGTGCCGGGCTCTGGCACGACGCTGCGCATCAACGGTCGGGCCCATATCACGACGGATACAGCGCTGTGCGCGTCGTTCACCGTGGACGGCAAGGCGGCGCGCTCGGTCACTGTCGTCGATATCGATACGGTCTACTTCCAATGCGCCCGCGCCATTGTCCGCTCCGAGCTGTGGAACCCGGCGAGGCACGTCGACCCGAAGTCGCTGCCGACGCCCGGACGGATCCTGGAAATCACCAGCCGCAGGAACATCGACGGCGAGACCTACGACAAGGAATGGCCGGAGCGGGCGAAGAAGACGATGTGGTAGGTTTCGGGGCTGAAAGGGCTAGAGCATGATGCCGAAAAGTGTGAAGCGGTTTTCGGACGACATCATGCTCTATCTCTTTGATTTAGAGGCGGATTCAGATTTCAGGTCGATCCGACCTGAAATCATCCGGCTCTAGGCGTCTTTCAGCACATCATAGATCTTGCGCATCTGCTCGCCGATCATGTCGCATTGTTCCGGTGTCGACTGGCTCATTGCCTTCTCGATCAGCGCCATGTGCACTTTCAGCGCCTGCATCAGCAGCGCCTCGCCGGCTTCGGTCAGTGCAAGCCGCAGGATGCGCTTGTCCTTCTCGTCGCCTTCGCGGCGCAGCAGGCCACGCGCCTCCAGCTGCGGCAGGAGCATTGTGATGTTGGAGCGGCCGACGAGCAGCTTGCGGGCAAGGTCGTGCTGCGACATGCCGGGGTGGCGATAGAGGTTCATCAGCACGTCGAGCTGCGCCGGCTTCAGGTCGAGCGGCGCCAGTTTCGTCGCCAGCGTGCGTTCAAGCACATGGCAGGCGCGCGCCACCGCGACCCAGTTGCGAAAACGCGGGTTGTCCCAAGGTAACTCTTGTTTATTGTTCATCTTTGAACTATTATGTTCATGCTTGAACGTATGGATGGATTCTCACTATGGCATCAATCGGGCTGAAGGTCATCCGGCGGGTGTTTGGTGCGGCTGAGCGTATTGCGCCGCGCCTGACCGGACGCGCGGCTTTCGAACTGTTCTGCCGCACGCCGAATGTGAAGGCGCTCAGCGATGGCGAGCGCCGCGCCGTCGACCGAGCGGCTGCGTTCATGACCGAGGCACGCCATCATCGGCTGAAGACCGCGACCGGATGCATCATGGTGCACGAATTCCGGCCGGAGCCGGGCAGGGCGGCCGCCGGCACGGTGCTCGTCGTGCATGGCTGGCGTTCTCGCACCGAATATATGCGTGCGCTGATCGAAGGCTATCGCGCGGCCGGCTACAGGGTGGTTTCGCTTGACCTGCCTGGCCACGGCCAGTCGCAGGGCCGACGGCTGAACATGGTCAATGCCGTGGATGCGGTTCGGGTCGCCGGCCAATGGTTCGGCCCATTCGTGGCTGTTGTCGGCCATTCCTTCGGTGGCGCCGTCGCCGCCAATGCCCTCGCCGGTTCGGTCAAGAACATCCCGCCGCTGGTGGCCGGACGCCTGGTGCTGATCGCGGCGCCCAGTTCCTTGCCGGCGATCTTCGCCGACTTCAGCCGCATGCTTAATGTCGGACCTCGCTCGCAGGCCGCCATGGCGGACCGTGTCGAACATCTTTCCGGCCGGCCGCTGCACGAATTCACCGGCGACCGCCAGCTCGCCGATGCGCCGGTGCCGACCCTGGTCATCCACGCACCGGACGACCGTGAAGTTCCGGCCGACCATGCAACACGTTATGCCGGCGCCGGCGGCCATGTGCGGCTCTACTGGGCCGACGGCCTCGGCCACCGCCGCATCCTTGTCGACAAGGGCGTGGTCGGACGCGCGGTCGGCTTCGTCGGCGAGCATCGCGAGCCGTCGCTGCTGCACTGAACGGCCATCGAGGTTATTTCTTCTTCCCGCCGGGCTCGACCGGCAGTCCGGCCGCCTTCCAGGCGGTGTAGCCGCCAAGGATGTGCTTGACCGGCGATAGTCCCATGTCCTGCGCCGTCTTGGTGGCCAGCGCCGAGCGCCAGCCGCCGGCGCAGAAGAAGACGAAGCTCTTCCCCGAAGCGAAGAACGGCTTGTGATAGGGGCTATCGGGGTCGATCCAGAATTCCAGCATGCCGCGGGTGACATGCTTGGCGCCGGGAATCCTGCCGTCGCGTTCGACCTCGCGCGGATCGCGCAGGTCGACGAAGATGGTGTCTTCATCGTCAAGCAGCCCGGCCGCTTCCTCCGGCGACACCACCTCGATCTCGGCATTCGCCTCATCCAGCAGTTCGCGATACCCTTTTTTCACAGGCTTGTCCTCCCGACCGGCTGGCTGTCTGGATTTGCAGCACAATGGCCGGCGTTTGTCACGCTCTGTCCGTGCCGGCCATCGTCTGCCACGCCGCCATCGCGCCGGCCACGGTTGCCAGAAGCGCCGAATGCGAGGCGCCGTCGCGAGCCTGGATCGACATGCCGTGCTGGACTGTAGCGTAGAAGGTGGCGGCAGCGCTGCAGTCGAATCCGACCGGCAGTTCGCCTTCGGCAACGCCGCGTTCGAGACGCGTGCGCAGGGCGGCATGATTCTCGGCGCGCCGACGGCGCAGATCGTCGCAGATGGCGCCCCGGCTGGAGTCCTGGTGCAAAGCGCCGAGCGTTATCAGGCAGCCCTGCGGGCGATCGGTCTGCGCGTAGGCTTTCGCCGTCAGGCATAGAAATTGTTCGATCGCCTGCCGCGCGGTCGGTGCTTCCTCGAGCGTCAGCCAGATGTCGGCACCCTCGGTGCGCGAATAGAAATCGGTCGCCTCGAGGAACAGCGCCTCCTTGCTGCCGAAGGCGGCGTAGAGGCTGGGCGAGTTGATGCCCATGGCGGCAGTCAGCTCACTCATCGATGCGCCTTCGTAACCGCGAGCCCAAAAAACCTCCATCGCGCGGTGCAGGGCTGCGGTTCGATCGAAGGTGCGGGGGCGGCCTCGTTCCGACATGACGCTCTTTTCTGTGTTGATCGATACATAATTCAGTTGACGCGACCGGGCAAGGCTGACAGATATTTGTGTATCGATCATTACAAAACGGAGAAGTCGATGTCATCCAACAGCTTGAACGGCAAGGCCGCGCTCGTCACCGGCGGCAGTCGCGGCATCGGTGCGGCGATCGCACGACGGCTTGCCGCCGAGGGCGCCAGCGTCGCGCTGACCTATGTGCATGGCGAGGAGCAGGCCCGCTCGGTCGTTGCCGAGATAGAGGCCAAGGGTGGTCGCGCCATCGCCATCAAGGCCGACAACCGCGATGCGGTGGCCATAGACAAGGCCATCGATGACACCGCGACTGCATTTGGCCGGCTCGACATCCTGGTCAACAGCGCCGGCATCTGGCGTGCCGCACCCATCGATACCCTGTCCCTCGCCGATTTCGACGAGACCATGTCGGTCAATCTCAGGGCGCCGTTCATCGCCTCGAAGGCGGCGGCAGTGCATATGGGCGAGGGCGGCAGGATCATCTCTATCGGCAGCAATCTTGCCGAGCGGGTGACCGACACCAGTCTTGGCGCCTATTCGGCCAGCAAGGCGGCGCTGGTCGGCCTGACCAAGGCCTTGGCGCGCGACCTCGGCCCGCGCGGTATCACCGCCAACGTCGTCCACCCCGGTTCGACCGACACCGACATGAATCCGGCCGATGGCCCGCACGCCGAACACCAGCGCCAGAAGATGGCAACGCCGCGCTTTGGCAAAGCCGAAGACATTGCCGGCATGGTCGCCTGGCTCGCGGGACCGGAAGGCCGATTCGTCACCGGCGCGGCGCTGACCATCGACGGTGGCGCCAACGCCTGATCCCCGGAGGATTTCCCCGGGCCGGAGCGAAGACACCTCGCTCCGGCCGTCACGATGTTGTGAAACCGTTCTGCAACAAGCGTTCCAAAATTTATGGAAGCTTAACGAAATCAGTATGAATCAGTATAGTCGCGCCTTACATCCGCCATGCGGTGAGCGAGATCGTCTTAACGGTGCGGAACGGGAACCGGGTACAACCGGGCGGGTGATTCATGAAATTCCTCCGAAACAAAGCAACCGTGATGCCGCTGGTGGCGATCTCGGCAACGCTGGCCTTCGGTGTGCCACAGGCAGGCGCGCAAGGGCTCTTCGACATGCTTTTCGGAGGTGGCGTCAGGCACGAGCCGCAAGGTGAGTTTCCACCCGCGCCGCCCAAGCACAAGCCGAAAGTGCCGGGTGGCGGCGGCGTAAAAATCAGCAGCCCGTCCTACTACACCTACAAGGCCGATCGGCTGGTGCGCATCGACTTTTCGGCGTTGGCAGCGGCGCCAATGCCGGCGGCCCCGCAGGATGCCGCTTTCGTGCCATCGGCCACGGGGGCTGCGTTCCACGACGCGATTGCTGGCTTGAGCGACTACGAACTCTATGCCGAGCCCGATATCGCCAAGGCGCTGATCGCCTACTACTCGGCCAATCCGGATTTCATCTGGGTGACGGGCACGGGCCTCAACAGCCGCGCGCAGGATGCGGTGCGGGTGCTGGGCGAGGCATCGAGCTACGGCCTCGAGCCGGCAGACTACATGGTCAACGTGCCTGCCGCCAGCGCCTCGCCGGCCGACGCCAATGCACAGCTGAAAGAGCTCGTCCGCTTCGAGATGGCGCTCTCGGCCCGCGTGCTGCGCTATGCCCATGATGCCCAGAGCGGCCGCGTCGAGCCCAACCGCATGACCGGCTACTATGATTTCCCGGCCAAGCCGCTCGACTTGCAAGGCGTGCTGAAAACACTGGCGCATACCCAGGAAGTGCGCACCTATCTCGAATCGCGGCATCCTCAGAATGCGGAATACCAGGCGTTGCGCGTCGAACTGGAAGCCCTGCAGGCCAGCGCCGAGAACGAGATCGTCGTCGACCCCAAGCTGTTGCTGAAGCCGGGCGAAACCAGTCCCGAACTGCCGAAGCTGCTGACCCTGATCGCCCGCAATCTCGATGACGAGATGGGTGGCGCCTATGGCGAGACCCTGGCGAGGCTGGCCACCAGCGAAGTCTATGTCCCGGAACTGGTTCCGGTGATCGAAGCCGTGCAGAAGAAAGCCGGCATGAAGGGCGACGGCGTCATCGGACCGCGCACCGTCGCGACGCTGGCCGGAACGTCCAAGGCCGACAGGTTGCTGAAGGTTGAGGTGGCGCTGGAGGAACTGCGCTGGCTGCCTTCCGATCTCGGCAGCCCGCGTGTCTTCATCAACCAGCCGGCCTTCACCGCGAGCTACATCGACAATGGCGAGGAAAAGCTGAAGACGCGTGTCGTTGTCGGCCGGACCACCAACCAGACCGCCTTCTTCTACAACCAGATCAAGCAGGTCGACTTCCATCCCTATTGGGGCGTGCCGCAGTCGATCATCGTCAACGAGATGCTGCCCAGGCTCCGCAGCGATCCCGGCTATCTCGACCGGGCCGGCTACGAGGTCACCGATTCGCGCGGCAAGCGCATCCCTTCGTCGGCGGTCGACTGGGGCGCGTATGGCGCCAACATTCCCTACAGCGTGCGCCAGCAGCCGAGCGAGGCCAATGCGTTGGGCGAGCTGAAGATACTGTTCCCCAACAAGCACGCGATCTACATGCACGACACGCCGCAGAAATCGTTCTTCAACCAGGATATGCGCGCGCTCAGCCATGGCTGCGTGCGCCTGCAGGATCCGCGCGGCATGGCGGCCGCAGTGCTCGGCACCTCGGTCGACGATATCGCCGAGAAGCTGAAGCACGGACATGCAACAGAGGACGTGACGCGCAAGATCCCGGTCTACGTCGCCTATTTCACCGCCTGGCCGGATATGTCCGGCAAGGTCGAATATTTCGGCGACGTCTACGATCGCGACACGCGGCTGAAGCAGGCGTTGGACGCCACCGAGGCGGTGCGCTCGCCGTCGAGTTGAGCAACGGCCGTTTTCGACTTCTAGAGCGTGTCGGCTGAAACAGTTTCAGCCGAGCTCAAACAGGGGGCGCCGGAAACCCGCGTCGCGTCCGGCGATCAGCCAATAGACCAATCCGGCGACAAGGCCGGCGGCGGCGATGATGCCGATGTCGGCCCAGCGCTCGGGGTCCATGTCCTCCGCTGAACTTGGCCAGATCAGGAAGAACCCGCCGGCGGCGGCCGCGGCGCCGAAAAACATGTGCAGCAGGAAATTGCGCAACGAGAAGAGTTCGGCAATCAGCGCGAAGATGAGCGTCTGCAGTGCGGTCACGACAATCGTCAGGAAATAGACGAACATGCCGAGCGGCGGAACCACAAGGACGGCGATCGGCGAGACGCCCATGACGTCGAAATAGGCGGGCGCGTTGGGTAGGGAACTGAGCGCGGCGTAGATCGCCACGACAGCGATCAAGCCGACCAGCACCGATACGAGGTAGCCGGCCAACATCATCAGTATGCGCTTCAGCACGTGCTTCGCCGTCGCCATGCCCATCCCCCATGCGGCGCCTATGGGCCGCAGTCAGCCATCAAAGCGAGACTGACGCAAGGGGAGGGGAAGGATGGTGCAGGTGGTCGCTCCAGACCAATGACAAGCTCGACTTGCGGTGGAGACCACCAATTGCTGAGGTCGGCGCCGCCCCTCATCGCCCTGCCGCGCGTTCGTCGTTCGAAAAGCCAAGCAATTGGCTTTTTCGTCCGCTACGCGGACCACTCCTCAACTCCCCGTATAGTGATGGGGAGAAGGGGCTGACCGCAACGACGGCGCTCGTCTTGCAACGTCGGTGATTGGCGAAACCGGCGATGAGAGCGCCCCTCTGGCTGGTGAGGGGCAGCGCCACGCGGAACAACGAAGCTGCGGTTCAGGCGCCGCCGCACATATGCTCCGAGTCCGGCAGTGCCCATGATGCTTTGATGGCGAGATCGATGCCGTAGTAGACGCGGCCGCGCTCATCGTGCTTGGGGCAGTCCCTGGGAATGGAGATCAGGCACATGACGGCCGCGTCGCCGACCTTCGAGGCGGCCAGGCCAGGGTCGCGATCATAGGAGACGGCGCCGCCGTCATTGGTGAATGTCGCGGCACTGCCGCCATCCGGGCTGGCCGTTTCCAGCGGATCGTCGCCAAGCCGCGTGGTCAGCGTCTTGATATGGGTGGACGCGCATTGGCCGATTGCCGAGGGCAATGGCTGGTCGGTCTCATTCGGGTTTCGCGCCGCGGCTTCCAGCGCCTTCTTGCCGACCAGCGCGATGTTGTAGTCCTGCACCCATTGCGGCGCGGCGCCATAGGTTTGCAGCGCGTTGTTCAGCGCGCTGACGATGCAGGCGGTGTCGCTCTTGCAGGCATTGCGGTCGGCATTCAACCCGCGGGCGATCCTGCGTTTGTCGCCGCCGAACGCCGGCTCGAAATCCTTGAACGCCTTGGCGACCAACAGGTCGATGGCCGACAGCTGCGGTTCGGCGCAGATCGCCTTTTCCGCCGGCAGGCTTGCCTTGGCGCAGTCGAAGGATGGCCCATCGGCCCGCGCCGGAGCGGTCCCGAAGACGCCGCCGGCCAGGATGATGGCCAGCACGGCCAAAAGACGGGTTCGAACGGAAGATCGCATGATTGCCCCCAAGCCACGATTGCCCAAGGCGCGGCCCACGCCCTGGCATGCATGTCATACCTCAAGAATGGACATTTTTGGGCGGGGCTAGGGCAATCGCTTCAGGCCAATGACAGTTCGACTTATGGCGAAGACCATCGCCGAAGTCGCCGCCGCCCCTCATCGCCCTGCCGGGCACTTCTCCCCGTATAGTGACGGGGAGAAGGGGCTGGCCGCAACCTCAGCGCCATTCTGGCGACGCTGGTGATTGGCGAAATCGGCGATGAGAGCGCCCCTCTCCCCGTCACTATACGGGGAGTTGAGGAATGGTCCGCGCTAGCGGACGAAAAGCCAACTGCTTGGCTTTTCGAGTGACGAACGCCGGCAGGCAGGTGAGGGGCGGCGCCAGCGCCAGGAAAGACCAATAGAACTAAATTCAAGGCGCGTGCCGACGAACCCTATTCTGGCTCGGCGGTCACAGGATCGTAGGTGATTTCGACCTTGGCCTTGTCGGACGTGTAGTAGGTGACGACGTAGGCGCCGCTGTCCCAGTCGACTTCCTTGACATAGCGAAAGCCGTCGCGCTTCTCGACCTTGGCGAGGATCTCCGACAGTTTCTTGGCGTTGGGCGGGGGCAGCAGGGGCTCATCCGCGGCAAAGGCCGGCCCGCAGGCGAGAAGAACGGCGACGCTTGTCGCCAGCAGAAATCTGGACATGGCTTTCCCTCAAGTTCTCGTCGGACAGAAACTCGCTGCCATGCCGGTTTGTTCCGCAGCTGAAGTGCGTGGCGATTGAGTTCACCGATTGCAGCTTTCGGAGGAAAAACCCATGCGCCATCAGATTCCACTGCAATTTGAAAGCCGCCAATAGGCAACGACCCCATTGCGGACGATGGCTGCAGCGATATAACTCCATGTATGCAAAGATCCTTCAGCGTCGGAACACTTGTTCGTTTGGTTGGAACGCCGCCAAATCTTGTCGATGCAGACGATCTTCAAACCGCAACTCTCTTCCGCTTATGCCTCGGAAAGACGTTCCCAATCAGGGAAATGTTAGACGGCATGGCTGCCTTGGATGTCGGAGAGATATTGGGTGAACTGCCGTATATGCACACGATCTACTTAGAACCTGAATTCCTTGAATTCGCTACGGGTTGACGAGCACCGTCCAAATTCCACCCCTCTCGGTCACTCCGCATTTGTGAGTTCACAGCCTAGCCTTGGTCCTCATAGGCTGCGAGTGCCTTGGCGACGCCGGCAATGAGGTGTTCAGCATCACTTGCGTGTTCAAAGGCGATTCCGGTTTGCGCAAACTCAAGTGGCGAGTAATCAGGCGCTATCCGCTTGACCTCTGCCATAATGCGCTGAGCTTCCTTCAGTTCGCCGAGTTGAGCGTGACACCCCGCCAGCCTTGCCAGTCGCCAGGGGGTCCTCGGGGGGATCTTGGACATGCTGACAAGCGCGGCCTTGTAGTCTCCTGCCGAGTATTGGGCGATGGCGCGATCATAGTGGTACCAATCAGGATGGATCGGGTTGATCCGTATCGCACTGTCAATCGCCGCGAGTGCTTCAAGCGGCCTGCCTCTCATCGTGAGCAAGTAGCCCATTTGCGCAATCGTATCGGCGTCATATGGATTGAGGTCGAACGCGCGTTGAAGGTGATGTTCGGCCGCTTCGAACCGACGGGCAGAGATCAAGGCCTGGGCAAGCACGCGATGGCAACGTGGCTCTTCCGGCGCAAGCGTCACCGCACACTCCGCACGGTCGATCAATGAACCAAGCAACGCCGGGGATGCCTCGGCATAGCCACCGATAATGAGATCGGCGAGCGCGGTGTAGGAATGCGCCAAAGCATAGGTCGGGTCCTTGTCGACCGCAGCCTGAAAGAGATCGCGCGCGGCCTGATTGTCGTCATCGCCATAACCGCGCAGCCGGGCCAGTCCACGCAGGACAAGCTCATATGCGGCCAGGCTACCGGGAGGCTTCGGGGTTGCCTGCTTGATACCCGCGTCGTCAAGCCGAGCGACCAGCCGGTTCACCACACGGCTGGCGATTTCTTCCTGCATGTCGAAGATCTGGCCGCCAGAAGCAGAAAACGTATCGCTCCAGAGGACTTCACCCGTCGAAGCAGTCATGAGACTGACGGTGACCCGCATGCCGTCAGCGCGGGTCGTCGCCCTGCCGCGGACCAGATAGGTTGCGCCGAGGCTGTCGCCAACGGCACGCCAATCGGAAGCGGAATCCGAGACAAATGCAAATCCGGAATTGCGCGCCAGTACAACGACCGTTCCGAAGCGAGCCAACGCATTGACAATGTCCTCGGCGAAACCGTCGACCAAAGGGGAGTCGTCCGGCGCACCTTCGTTGCTGAAGCGCAGTACCGCAACGCTCGGCTGTCCAGAGCGCTCTTGTCTTGGCGTATCGGGAAGAGAGAGGACGTAGCCGCGTTTGGCAACCGTGCGGATAATGGTTTGGCTTTCGTCCTGCAGCGCCTTTCGCAACTCCCTGACCGCCTGCGTCAGTGAGTCCTCGGTCACGAAGACATCGGGCCATACCGCTGACATCAGTTCGGACTTGGTCGCGACACGCCCGACATTCCGGCTGAGATAAGTTAACAGATCAAACGCCTTGCAGCGCAGAGCAACAGGTTTTCCATCGCGCACAAGCAGCCCGCGGGCAATATCAAGCTCGCAACTGCCAAGTGCCAGTATGGGCCCACCGTTTCCTTGCGACATTGAATGCCGATCTGACCAGCTCGACCAAACGCAGCCTGATTGGGGTCCCAATCGGCTCGGACGTCAAGGGATCAGAGGAATTTGACCTGTCTTCACCTTGGCTGGAAGTCATCCGCCTCTCCACGGCGATGATCTCCAGCATTTCGAACATTGTTCCAGGCATGGGCGCACAAGGGGACCCAACCATGACGCTGGACGCAAATTCCAGCAGTTCCTGCCGGGCGGCTTGGCGCATGTTCTCATTCAGCGACATGTTCGACCTCATCCGGTTCGTTCTTTAGAACAATGACGCCAAGGAACGGTCGCGTACCGGAAGATTTCTGAAATTCTGCTGAAACTCTCCCCTCGTCGCGCTCGCGGTCGGGGGAGGCCGCCCGCTTAACTTACGCGGCGCGTCGTTGGGCGGGTTGGAGACCAGAACGGGTTCGACGAGGGTCGACGGCGGTCACGATGCTATGGTGGTGATCGCAATAGACGCGATCCGGCGAAGTTGGCCCAGCACAAAAACGGTAACCGCCGGGTACTGACGCGTCTTCGCTCACCGGGAAGCGGCACTGATAGACGCCTAGCTGGATGAGGGGGACGTCTCTCGAAGTTGGTCTGGTATTTTCAGGCATGATTTTCAGGTTCCTAGTTGATAGCCATTGCCGGCTGACGGCCGCAGTGCGACCGCGTCAGGGCGAGCTTCTCTCGTTTTGGAGGGCTGTGGATCACCATATGGTGTTGGTCACAGCATCAATGAAGCCCAAGGCCCTGCTTTCGGAAGCCAGTTATTGCGACTTAAGGCCACACGTGCCGCTAGGGTGCGGTTGACAGCGCGAAGGCACCCGGCGGGCGATGTTGTCGCCCCCGGGTTAATCGGCAGGCGGGGTGAGGGGTGGCTTGTGGGCTCAACGCGCTGCGCTTTCGGTTTTTCAGGGCCCTCAACCGGCCAGCCCCGGGAGGGCGATCTGCGGGAGCGAAAACATTTTGTCAGCAGACAGTATGGTCGCGTCCCAGAGCATCTCTCCGAACCGTTGCGCCGGTGCTATAGTGTGCCCGCATGATCAGACAGCAGGGATATGAGGCATGCCCGAAGTCACCCGCCGTACACTTCTCGCGTTCGCCGCCGTGGCCTCGGTCGTTGAACCGACACTTGCTGAAGGGGAAGGCGCCTCACCCGAATTGCGGGCGCTGATCGGAGCCCATGAAGCCACCTATGCCGGGCTTTACAAGGTTGTTCATCAAGCGGGCAGTAGCAGCCACGAACGCAAGAGAGCAGACCGGATTGAACAGGACGCATTGCTGGCCATCTGCTCCTATCCTGCGATCAGCCGAGGCGACCGCCGGGCTAAGGCCGAGTACCTGTTGACCGCTGAGGCTCGGGGCGAACTCGACCTGGAAGAGCACATGCAGGCCATCCTGCACTCGATGAAGCGCTGATCGCGGCTCGACGCCATTGTCTTTCCGCGCTGGCGCGTGGTTGGTCGCTCATACTGGAATTCCCACCGCACTCAGCCCGTCGTCGAAGCGACTGCCCCAAGCGTGGCGACGCCGGCTCGAACTAACGGTTTGCATAACACCTGCTGTACGTGCAGCCGATGTCCGCAACCGCGCCACTACTGACCAATATGCGACGCGACCGACATCATCGCCTCAGAGTTCGGGTGGGCGCCCAAGCCGCCATCGAAAACTTCGGAGAACGTCCAGCGAACGACGCCGTTGCGGTCGAGCAGGAACTGGCCGGTGAGCTGGCCCACGCCGGTCGCCATCATTTGCTGGTCCGCTTCAGTGATATCGTAATCGTCTTTTTTGTTCAGATATTCGAGCGTGGCAAACGGATCCATCGGCTCAGGCATTTCGCCCGGCACGTTGAGCCGCATCGCCGTCACGTCGTTCATCGAGACCTTGTGCGGCAATGCGCTCTCGCCCTCAGTTACTATTTGCATATTGGGCAATCCAAAGGCGCGGTGTGAAACGCGCTCCGGATCGGATGCAGCAAGCAAACCAACCATCGGATGGTACCGGAGATAAAGGCGCGCCCGCTCGATGGGCGTGTTCACCACCGTGAGGCTTTCGATGCCCTTTGCGTTAAGGGCTGGTGTGAGCAGCGAAACCGTCGCGAYATGACGCCTGCAAAACGGACAATGCAGACCTCGATACAGCCCAACCAGGACTGGCTTCTCGCCGCGGAAATCGTCGATAGCTATCTTGCCCTCGCGAGTAATTGCGTCGAGTACGAAATTGGGCGCACGTTCGCCCAGTTGCAGAGGGCCTACGGCGGCGCGGTCAGACATGCTTGATCCTCCTCGCGGCTCAATCCAGTGACGAAAGTGCGGCGGTAGTTCCGGCTCCAGCCCGTGTTCGGCACACACTTCCTGAGCGTGCTGAATTGCAATGTAGCACAGAGATGGGCGGACGTTGAGGCGCTACCTAAGACTACGCCTTGCGGAGCCTCGCTCCTGGCGCACAGAAGCAAACGGCTGGCAATCAAGGAATCGATTACAGGTTGGAGCCTACCAACGAGCAGAGCATTTCGGGCCTTCGGGACGGATTACCGCCGCGAAAGAGGCGTAGCCAGCTGCTCAGTTCCCGACGCCGGTGTCGAAAACAATCGTCGAATTGGTGGCGACATAGCGGCGAAACGAAAAAGGCTTACATCGACGATTTTGGCCAACAAATTAGTAAGCTGCTGGCTTTTTTAGGGATTTTGGTGGGCGATGCAGGGATTGAACCTGCGACCCCACCCGTGTGAAGGGTGTGCTCTCCCGCTGAGCTAATCGCCCGCTCGTTGCCCGAAGGCCAAGCGAGCCGCGATATAAGGGAGGCAGGTGCGGGAAGTCAAGGCGGTGTCAGGCGTTCCGGCAAGGATCGGATTGTTGTCCTGTGGACCCGTCTCCGATGTGACACCGGCTCCTTTCCGGTTAGTTCCCCGCGGCGACAATCAGCCTTTGCGCCAGATCGAGCGTCAGGGCGTCGAAATGCGAGATCACCGCCGAGGGCTCGAATTCGCGCACATGGCGATCGGTGTAGCCGAAATCGACCGCCACCACTGGAATGCCGGCGGCCTTGGCGGTGTCGATGTCGGTTTGCGAATCGCCGACCATCAGCGCGCGATCCGGGTCGCCGCCAGCCAGTTTGATGGTTTCGATGAGATGGCGCGGGTCGGGCTTGCGGAACGCGAACGTGTCCTGTCCGGCGATTGCGGCGAAATGCTTCGTCAGGCCAAGCGCCTCGATCAGCGCCAGCGAGTTGGCTTCGTATTTGTTGGTGCAGATGGCCAGGAGATAGCCGGCGTTCTCGAAGCGCGCGATCGCCTCGACGACGCCGGGGTAGGGGCGCGATTTGCCGGGGATGTTGAGGGTGTAGTGGTCGAGGAAGAGTTTCAGCAGCCGGTCGTGCTCCTCGACATCAAGCGACCGCTGCTGGGCGGCATGGGCCCGCTCGATCATCACGCGGCCGCCGTGACCGACAAAGCGCCTGAAGCCGGCCTCATCGACCGCCGCGATGTGGCTGGCAGCAAGGCTGTGGTTCAGGCTGTCGAGCAGGTCCGGCGCTGTATCGACCAGCGTACCGTCGAGGTCGAACACGATGATCGGGCGAGTCATGGTCAGTCCTGGGCCAAGTTCATGCAAGTGGCAGGCGATAGCGGCTGCGGCGCGTCAAGGCAAGCGGGATGGGGTAAGCCGGCTGGGTCGTTCGGGCAAGCAAGCCCCGCCGGACCGGGTATTTCCCGGCCTGCCGCCAGACATGAAAAACCCGCCATGGCGGCGGGTCGTTGGCGCAAATCAGCACCATGGATAGATATGTAGCATAGCTGCCTTCACCAAGTCCAGAAAAAATTCCTATCAGAGATGCCAGGCGCATTGCCCCTGACCGTGCGTTGCCAGAACATCCATGCTGCTCGTCACCAGAGCGTACGCCGCTGCCAAAGGCTTTGACCCGACCGGCAAAAATGCTAGGAGCCCAGCAGCGAATTTCCGGGGCAGCAAGCGGCATGGATGCAAGACAGTTGAAGGTCGAAGCCGCGCGGGCAGCGCTCGCTTATGTGAGCGACGGCATGCGGCTCGGCATCGGCACCGGCACCACCGCCGAAGAGTTCGTTCGGCTGCTTGCCGAGAAGGTCGCCACGGGCATGACGATCATCGGCGTGCCGACGTCGGAGCGCACAGCGTCGCTCTGCCGCGAGCTTGGCGTGCCGCTGTCGACGCTTGAGGAAACGCCGCAGCTTGACCTCACCATCGATGGCGCCGACGAGGTCGATCCGGCGCTGACCCTGATCAAGGGCGGCGGCGGCGCGCTGCTGCGCGAGAAGATCGTTGCCGCGGCTTCCCAGCGCATGATCGTCATTGCCGACCAGTCGAAGATGGTCGAGACGCTCGGCCGTTTTCCACTGCCTATCGAAGTCAATCAGTTCGGCCTGCGCGCAACCGAAATCGCCATCGGCGCCGCAGCTGAAAAGCTCGGCCTTTCCGGTCCGGTTATATTGAGGATGACGGGGGGCCAGGCTTTTGTTACAGACGGCGGCCATTTTATCCTCGATGCATCTTTTGGCCGCATTCCGGATACAAGAGCGCTTTCGAATGCTCTCCATGCCATTCCGGGCGTGGTCGAGCATGGTCTTTTCATCGGGCTGGCGTCAGCGGCCATCATCGCCGGCGGCGACGGTATCCAAACTGTCCATGCCGCCCGAAAACCAGGGAGTTCTACCGATCATGATGTTGCATAACCGGGTTCGCAGCCTTTGCGCCGTTCTGGCGGCTACGGCCGTTTTCGCCTTCTCTTCGCCGGCGTTTTCGCAAGAAGTCACGGACTCGCACCTGAAGGCCGCCCGTGCGGCTGTCGCGGCGATCCACGCGACCGACCCATTCGACAACATCCTGCCGCAGGCGGCAGCCGCGCTCGAATCGCAGCTCATCCAGAAGAACCCGGACATGCAGGAGTTGATCGGCAAGACGATCAACGAGAAGGCGCTGGCGCTGGCCTCGCGGCGCGCCGACCTCGAGAAGGAAGCCGCACTCGCCTACGCAAAAGTGTTCTCCGAAAAGGAACTGACGGATATCGCCGCCTTCTACAGTTCCGATTCGGGCAAGAAGCTGCTGGATAGCGGCCCGACCGTGACCCGCGAACTGGTCAAGGCAGCCGACATCTGGCAGAACGGCCTCGCGCGCGATCTCGCCCAGCAGGTCGGCGAGACGCTGGCCGCGGCCGCCAAGGCCAAGGCGCCGGCAGCCCCTGCCGCAGCACCCGCGGACGCAGCCGCGCCTGCGGATGGCGCCGCACCCGCCGACGGTTCGGCTCCCGCAGACGACACGCAGAACTGATCTTGCGTTTCCAAATGGCCTTGCGGCCATCGATGAAGCCCGGCTTGTCCGGGCTTTTCTTTTGCTGCCTGGCGGCCTACCTGTCACTGGATTTCTGAAGCTTGAGGAGCCGCCAGATGGCCGGTTACGACTACGATCTTTTCGTCATCGGCGGCGGCTCGGGCGGGGTGAGGGCGGCGCGCGTCGCCGCCGCACTCGGCAAGCGCGTCGGCATCGCCGAGGAATACCGCTATGGCGGCACCTGCGTCATCAGGGGCTGCGTGCCGAAAAAGCTCTATGTCTATGCATCGCAATTTCCCGAGCATTTCGCCGACGCCGCCGGCTATGGCTGGACGGTGCCGGAGGCGAGTTTCGAATGGCAGACGCTGGTCGCCAACAAGGATCGCGAAATCAGCCGGCTTGAGGCGATCTACCAGAGGAATGTCGAGGGCGCCGGCGGCGAGGCCTTTCACTCGCGCGCCATGATCGTCGATCCGCATGTCGTGCATCTCCTGGGCGAGGATCGCACGGTCACCGCCGACCAGATCCTGATCGCCACCGGCGGCCGCCCGGCGCCGCATCCGGCGCTGCCCGGGCATGAGCATTGCATCTTCTCCAACGAGGCTTTCGATCTCAAGCAGCTGCCCAAGGCGATCATGATCGAGGGCGGCGGCTATATCGCGGTCGAGTTCGCCAACATCTTCCACGGCCTCGGCGTCGACACCACGCTGGTCTATCGCGGCAAGGAGATCCTCAGCCGCTTCGACATGGACCTGCGGCGGATGCTGCACGAGACAATGGAAAAGAAGGGGATAGAGATCCTCTGCCATTCCGTGTCGGAATGGATCCGCAAGCGTCCGGACGGCCGGCTCGACGCAATCGTCACCGGCGGCAAGGTGCTGACGGTCGACCAGGTGATGCTGGCCATCGGCCGCATCCCCAACACCGAGAATATGGGCCTGGAAGGCATCGGCCTGGAGATGACCAAGACCGGTGCGATCGCCGTCGACAAATACTCGCGCACCAACATCGACAACATCTGGGCGATCGGCGACGTCACCAACCGCGTGCAGCTGACGCCGGTGGCGATCCACGAGGCGATGTGTTTCATCGAGACCGCCTTCAAGGGAAATCCGACGGCGCCCGACCACGACACGATTGCGACCGCCGTCTTTTCACAACCCGAAATCGGCACGGTCGGCCTGTCGGAGGATGATGCCGTCAAACGCTTCCCCGACATCGAGATCTACCGCGCCACATTCCGGCCGATGCGGCATACGCTGTCCGGCCGCGACGAGAAGATGCTGATCAAGCTGGTGGTCGACGGCGCATCGAAGCGGGTGCTCGGGGCGCACATCCTGGGACCGGATGCGGGCGAAATGGCGCAGCTTCTCGGCATTCCGCTGAAGGCCGGGCTGACCAAGAATGATTTCGACCGCACGATGGCGGTGCATCCGACAGCGGCGGAAGAACTCGTCACCATGTACAAGCCGACCTATCGCGTGAAGGACGGCAAGCGGGTGGATTGACCTGGCAAATGCCGGGGTTCAGATCTCCACCGCGGCAAGGGTCTTGCCACGGCGGAGATCTGGGAATTGCTACAGGAGGGTGCCGCGCAGGATCACCAGCGCCACCGAGAAATAGATCACCAGCCCGGTGACATCGACCAGCGTGGCGACGAACGGGGCCGATGCGCTGGCCGGATCGAAGCCGATGCGTTTCAGGGCGAACGGCAGCATCGACCCCGACAGCGAGCCGAAGGTGACGATGCCGACCAGTGCCACGCCGACCGTCGTGGCGATCAGCGGCCAATGCGGCCCATAGTCGTAGAAGCCCATATATTGCCAGAGCGCGATGCGGCCGATGCCGACCACGCCGAGCATGGCGCCGAGCACGAGGCCGGTGGGCAGCTCGCGCAGCGCCACCCGCCACCAGTCGCGAAGACCGATCTCGCGCAGCGCCAGCGCCCGGATGACCAGCGAGGTCGCCTGCGAGCCGGAATTGCCACCCGAGCTCATGATCAGCGGGATGAACAGCGTCAGCACGATCGCCTTGTCCAGCTCGCCCTCATAGCTCTGCATGGCGTTGGCCGTCAGCATCTCTGAGATGAACAGGGCGCACAGCCAGCCGCCCCGCTTCTTGATCATGGCGAGGAAGCTCATCTTCATGTACGGCTCGTCGAGCGCCTCCATGCCGCCGAAACGGTGCACGTCCTCGGTCGTCTCCTCGATCATCGCGTCGATGATGTCGTCGATGGTGACGATGCCGAGGATCTTGCCGTGGTCGACGACCGGGACGGCGAGCAGGTCGTATTTCGAGATCGTCTGCGCCAGGGTTTCGCGATCGGTCAGCGGGGTGACCGTCACCGGCGCGCGATCCGGCGCCACCGTCATGATCGAATCCTCCGGCTCCCCGGTGATCAGCCGGCGCAGGCCGGTCGACCGCATCAGGAGGTGCGTTTGCGGATCGACGATATAGATCGCGTAGACGGTTTCGCGCGTCCGCTCGACCTTGCGGATGTAGTCGAGCGTGCGGCCCACGGTCCAGTCCGAAGGCACGCTGACGAACTCCGTCGTCATGATCGATGCGGCGCTGCCTTCGGGGTAGCCCAGGATGGCAAGCAGCGTCGCGCGCAGCGGCGGCGCAAGCCCGCCGAGCAACTCGGAACGAGCCGGCTCGTCCAGCTCGCGCAGGATGTCGGCGGCGCGGTCTTCCGACATGGYGGTGAGCAGCTTGCCCGCCTTGGCGCGCGGCAGCGCCTCCATGAGTTCGGGCGCGCGGTCGAGTTCAGGCTGGTCGAAGATCTCGACCAGCCGCTCGAACGTGACTTCGCAAAGCAGTTCCGTCGCGCTCTCTCGCGGCTCCCTGTTCAGGGCCTCGACAATGTCGGCGACGTGATCGTTGGCTAGGATACGGGCGATCGCGACGGCCTCGTCGCTCGCTACGGGGGTAAATTCGTTCATGGCTCACTCCTTGCCGTCCGGCAGGACATGAACCATTCAGGTCACGTCTAGGCGGACGGCTGTTGCGTTCGACTGTGACTGTCGCCAGGCATGGCGCTGTGACCTTTCCGCTTGCGGGTTCGCGTTTGACTGTCTGCAAGCCGGCGCAACATAGGTGCGCGCCTTGCCGAGTCAATCGTGGTGAGGATGAAAAACGGTGCCGAATGGCACCACTCGCGAGACTGTGATCAGCGGCCGCCGCATGGCGCGGCCGGCCGAGATCCAACTGCCGCTATTTCTGCTTCAGCCGGCGCGAGAAGCGCAGCCACTTGTCCTCGACCGGCCTTGGCTGGACAAGAATCGTGGTGAGTTCGACAGGCAGGGTCGGAACCAGGGGCTTCTTGGTGGCGACGCCGTCGGCGATCGCGACGATGCTGTGGTAGAATTCTGCGCCGGTCAGCGATCTCGGCGCCACCGCCTCGTGCATGACGCTGATGACCGTGACATCGGGGCAGTTGTCCTTGATGGCCTGGTGGAAGGCAATCTTGCCCTCCGGATCAAGCGCGCCGGTCGCCTCGTCGAGGAACAGCAGCCCCGGCTGCTGCAGCACGATGCGCGCCACCACCAGCTTCTGCTTCTGGCCACCCGACAGAACCTGGTCCCAGCTTTTGCCTTCGCGGCTTGCGTCGCCTATATGCGAGATGAAGTCGCCAAGGCCGGCCTTGTACAGCGCCGCCGCGACATCCGCGTCGCTATGATTGTGCTCGGAGCCCGGCAGGCAGACCAGCTGTTTCAGCGTCACCTGCTGCAGCTTGACCTCCTGGGCGGCATAGAAACTCTTCACGCCCTCCGGGAAGACGATGGTGCCATGGCCATAGGGCCACAGGCCGTTGATCGCCTTGATCAGCGAGGTCTTGCCGCAACCGGATTCGCCTTTCAGGAACGTCCATTCGCCGCGCCTGAAGCGCAAATTGGCGGCGCTGAGGAACGGCGTGGCGTCCTCGCCCTGATGCGCCAGTTCGAGCTTCTGGATCGTCAGGCCGAAAACCGGGTTCTGGCTGGCGTAGTGGAAGTCGGAACGGCCGGTCTGGCTGTAGAACTCCTGCGGATGCTGGACGTTCTCGATCGCATTGGCCAGTTCGGTCACGCGCTGGCTGTTGGCGCGCAGCGTGGCGATGGCCGGCATGACGTGGATGAACCACGAACATTGGCCGATCAGCGAATTGACCAGCTCGGAGCCGGTTATGTAGCCCTTGAGATCGAGACCGTTGTGAATGAACGGCACCAGGCCAGGTCCGTAGGCGACGATGCGGGCGCCGATGAAATTGTAGATCAGTTCGAACGACATGTAGACGGTGTTGACGATGTTCAGCCGCGTCCATGTGCCGTCGATATCGACATAGAGCCGGCCATGCATCGTCCTCTGCACGCCTTCGCCCTGGGACGCGGCGACATGGAAGCTGCGGCGCAGGAACGTCGTCAGTTCGCCGCGATAGCTGCCTTCGGCCTGCTGCATCCTGACGTTGAGGCGCTCGAGCAGGCCGCCGAGCTTAACCGCGATCCAGGTGTTCAGCGGCACATAGGTGGCGACGGCGAGGAAAGCGAGGACGGCGCTGCCATAGCTGCCGAGGAACTCCAGCCCCTTCACCTCGACGGAGTTTTCGAGCAGCTTCTGGCCGACGAAATAGAGCGAGGTGGCGACGCCCAGCACGCCCATGGCGAGCCCGATGGCGCCGCCGGTCATGTCCTTGATGGATTCCTGGACGCGCTGGTCGATGTTGTCAGGTGCCGTTGCGCCGCTGCCGGTCGACGCATGCTGGGCATGAAAATGCGTATGATTGTTGTCCAGCAGTGCTTCGTTGAAGCGGCTGTCCAGCCAACCACGCCATTTGCGGTGCAAGGTCGCCGAGACAAGATTGCGGATGCCGGTAAAGCCGGCGTCCTTGAGCAGGACCAGCAGCACGAGGATGCCGGCATTGACCAGCAGCGTGCGAAGCGGCGTGGTGTTGGCTGCGTCATGGAAGAAGGCGATCGAGTTGACCAGCTCGCCGGAGGCTTCGGCGAACCAGACACCGGCCTTGCTGGAGAGCGCCGTGAGCAGCGCGATCACCAGCGTCAGCGTCCAGGCTTCCTTCCACCGATCCGAGACCCAGTAGGCCCGCATCAGGCCCCAGAAGGTACGCATCGACGATACCGGCGTCAGAAGCGATGGCCGTGCGGCATCGCGAGGTGTTTTTTCCGGTACTGACTCTTGCGTTGGTCTATCGACCCGAATCACGATCCCGCCCAAACCATTTTTGTTTTGTTACGGATGGTAACACCAATTGATCATTTTCTATTAATTTTTAAAGCTGGCCAAAGGGATTACCCCGGACGACCGTTGCCATGAGGCAACAGATTGCCGGGTCGAAGCGCCGTCAAACGGATCGGCAAAAGCGGAATATTGCTATTGATTTCAATTTGTTGAGGGACGCGGGAGGGCCATCGGTGAAGTTTCCTTTAGGGAAGGTTTTCACACGGGTTTGTGAACTCGAAAATCTAATTGACTGGTAAATTTCTTGACTGCGGACTGACCGAATCTTCGAAAATCTTCCGTTCGTGACCTCGCCAGAGGCAGAAAAGTGACCCGAAACGGTCGTTGCGGCAGGCGCGCCGGGCGGCACATCCGGGCCCGTTGGGTGAGGTCAGGAACCGCGTTTGACAATTGCTTCGTTCGGGATTGAACCTTGCCGGGCACTGTCGGCACCCATGCATGTCCGGTTCTCCAATGAGGAAGCTTCCAATGCTTGTACGCGCAGCCGCAACCCTGTTCCTCCTTGCCTGGCACCCCCTGGCACAGGCCGCCGAGCAGAGCATTCCGGCGGGCGCCGAGGGCCAGATCGAGTTCAACACGCCGTCCGGCAACATTGGCGGCATCTACACCCCGAAGGGCGGCACCAGCACCTATGAGCCGCAGGACGGTGGCCCGGAACTCAGCTGCTCACGCGTCGCGCCGAGCTATGTCACCATCATCCTGGGACCCAAGGGGCCGGCGACTTTGATCAAGAACCCCGGCGAGCAGCCATGCTGCAGTGATGTCACCAAGCTCGCTTACGGCAAAAGCTGGAGCGCAGGGCCATTCTCGTGCGAATCCACAACCAAGGGACTGACCTGCACGGCCACGAATGGCCACGGATTTTTCATCAGCAAGGCCAAGGTGACCGTGAAGTGACGCCGGCTCCCGCCTCATAAGGGCAGGGGCAGCCGGTCTCAGCCGGCCTTTTCCAATTCGCCGCGCGCCTTGGCGGCGGCCACCTGACGGATGGCATCGGCCAGGGTATCGGCATCCTGTGCGCCCATGACCGCGTATTTGCCCTCGATCAGGAAGCACGGCACGCCTGTTATGCCCATGCGCGAGGCGGTGGCGATCTCGGTGCGAACCGCCTCGACGTCGGCCTCGGTCGGCAAAAGCGTGGCAACCACGGATGCGTCCATGCCGGCCTCGCGCGCCGCTTCGACCAGCACGGCATGGTCGCCGATGTCAGCGCCTTCTTCGAAATTCAGCTGGAACAGGCGGCGCACCAGTCGGTTCTGCACGGCTTCGCCGGCGGCGCCGGCCCAGCGGATCAGGCGGTGCGCATCGAGCGTGTTCGGTGCCACCTTGATGGCGTCGAACGCGAACGAAATGCCTTCGGCTTCGCCCAGCGGCTCGATGCGGGCATGAATTTCGCGGATGCGATCGTCGCTGCCGAACTTGGCCAGCATATAGTCGCGGCGATCCTTGCCTTGCGGCGGAATGGTCGGATCGAGCTGGAACGGCCGCCAGCGGACATGCACCTCGGTGTCGCCGACAGCTGATATCGCCCTGTCGAGCCGCTTCTGGCCGATGAAGCACCATGGGCAGACGACGTCGGACACCACGTCGACGGTGATGGCGTTCAGCTCACTCATCTCGATCTCCCGAAATCCTCAGTTCGGCTTGCGCCACCAGCTTGGCAGTTGATACCCAAATATGGGCGTCTTTTGCGGATGTTCCAGGTAGTTCCAGTACGCAATCCATTGCTGCGTGTTGTACTGCGTCGGCACCATGTAGTTGCCGGAGATCAGCAGCCGGTCGAGCACCCTGACGGCCGCGACATAGTCTTCCTTTGAACGCGCGCGCAGCATCGTGTCGATCGCCGCATCAACCGCCGGATCGGCGACACCGGCCAGGTTGAACGAGCCTTCGGCCTTGGCCGCTTCGGATCCCCATCGGCCAAGCTGTTCGATGCCGGGCGACAATGAATTGTTGAAGCCGCTCGATCCGATCAGCGCCTCGAAATCGAAGCGCTGCTTGCGCGACTGGATCTGATCGCCGTCGAGGCTGCGGATGGTGACGTCGATGCCGATCTTCTCCAGCGTGCGCTGATAGATGCCGGCAAGGCGCTCCTCGTCCTGCGAAGCAACCAGAATCTCGAAGCCAAAGGGTTTGCCGTCGGGATCGAGCATCGTCCCGTCCTGCACGTGATAACCGATGCTTTTCAAGAGAGCGAAGGCCGCTTTCAGCACCTTGCGATCCTGCCCTGAACCATCGGTGACCGGTGGCCGGTACGTGCCATCCATGACATCGGCCGGTACGCGGCCGGGGTAGGGCGCCAGCAGCGCCTTTTCCCTGTCGTCAGCCGGATGACCGAGCGCGGAAAGCTCGGAATTCTGCCAGTAACTCATCGCGCGCGCGTATTTGCCGCCGAACAGGTTCTTGTTGGCCCATTCGAAGTCGTAGAGCATGCCGAGTGCACGTCGCACCACCGGGTTGGCGAACTTCTGCAGCCGCATGTTGAACAGGAAACCGGTCACCACGGGCGGAATGCCGGTGTCAAAGGTTTCGGCGACCACATCGCCCTTGTGGAAGGCCGGAAAATCGAGGTCGCGCTCGCGCTTGACCGGATCGCCGTCGTCGTCGATGGCGCAAAGGCCCTTTTTGAACGCTTCGAGCTTGGCGTTGGCGTTGAGGAAATACTCGATGGTGATCTGGTCGTAATTGTCGAAACCGCGCTTGGCCGAGACGTCCTTGCCCCAATAGTCCGGGTTGCGCTTGAAAACGATGCGTTGGCCAGGCTGTACCTGCGCAACGGTGTAGGGGCCACTGCCGATCAATGGCTTCAGCGTCGTCTTGTCGAACGTCTCCTTGTCGAAGGCATGCTTGGGGATGATCGGCGTCAGCGCGATGATCAGGGGCGTCTCGCGATTGGCCTTGTCGTTGAAGGTGAAGCGCACGCTGTGATCACCGGACTTTTCGAGCTTGGCGATCAGGCTCATGCGGGCGCTGTATGGTGGACGGCCCTTGTCAGTATAGACATCGTAGGTGAACAGCACATCCTCCGGCGTCACGGGCTGGCCGTCGGACCATTTGGCCTTCGGGTTGAGATGGAACTCGATGCTTTTGCGCTCCGGATCCATGTCGGCGGTGTCGGCGAGCAAGCCGTACAGGCTGAAGGGCTCGTCGTAGTTGCGCTGCATCAGCGGCTCAAAGACGAGATTGCCGTAGGTCTGATCCATCATGCCGCGCGCCGTCGTGCGCAGGCTCTTGAGGATGAAGGGATTGAGATTGTCGAAGCTGCCGACGACGCAATAGGTGATCGAGCCACCCTTCGGCGCGTCCGGATTGACGTAGTCGAAATGCGTGTAGTCGGACGGCAAAGCCGGTTCGCCCTGCATGGCGATGGCGTGCTTCGGCTCCGATGCGGCCGGCTGATGCGAAAGGGCGAGAAACGATATCGCGGTGATCAGCCAAACAAGAACGCGGCCCATGACCGTCTCCTTACTGGGTCGGCTTGATGATTCGGTGCGCACCCTAGCATGAGGCAACTGCGTGCCGGCCAATGGCGTCATCAAGAATTACAAGTGGCGGGCTGGATTCGACATCGCTTGCAGTGTAACACGCCCCCCGAAGTCATTCTGTTGCCTCATTTTGGCAACAGGTAGCTGGACCACACGGCACGAAGAAGCCGGTCCCGGGATCATTTGAGAGGAAGTGCACGACATGACGAGCCTGAACAGCAACGCGTACCGCCTGTCGGTCATGGCCGCTGGCGTGGTCGGCTTTCTGGGCGCAGGGCTTCCCGCTGCTTCCGCACAGCAGCAACAGCAAATTCCGCAAGGCTGGTTCAAGGCTTGCACCAAGCAAGAAGACGTCGACATCTGCAACGTCCAGAACATCACCACCGCCGGTAACGGCCAGCTGATCACCGGCGTCAGCCTGATCGAGCTGAAGGGTAAGGTGAACCGCAAGGTGTTCCAGGTGACGGTCCCGACCGGCCGTCTGGTGCCTCCCGGCATTGGCCTGCAGATCGATACCGGCAAGGCCGTGAAGCTTGATTACGTCATTTGCTTCCCGGATCGTTGCGTGGCCGAAGTTCCGCTCACCGACCAGCTCGTCGGTGCCTTCAAGAAGGGCCAGGCGATCACGCTGACCTCGGTCAATTTCCAGAACCAGCAGAACCCGATCAAGATCGCCCTGCAGGGTTTCAGCGGCGCCTATGACGGCCCGCCGCTGCAGCAGTCCGATATCGAAGACCGGCAGAAGAAGCTCCAGGACTTCGTCGCCAAGAACAACCAGGATTTCGCCAAGAAGCTCAAGGAAGAGCAGGACAAGGCGAAGACCGCCAACTGATCAGCCGGTTTTTGCCGGCCTAACAAAAAAGCGGGGTCATGCCCCGCTTTTTTTGCGCCTGTCGTTTGGTCGGTTAATGCCTCGACTGCCGTTTCGGCTCGTAGCGCCCGTCCGGCCTCTTGTCGAACATCTCCTTGATCTGCGGATGCCGGACCGGCTCGCCCGACTGATCCTCGAGCAGGTTCTGCTCGGAGACATAGGCGATGTATTCAGTTTCCGAATTTTCGGCGAGCAGGTGATAGAAGGGTTGATCCTTGCGCGGCCGCACGTCGGCCGGGATGGCTTCGTACCATTCGTCGGTGTTGGCGAACTGTGGATCAACGTCGAAAATGATGCCCCTGAAGGGAAACAGCCGGTGGCGAACCACCTGTCCGATCGCGAATTTGGCTGTTTTCATCGTACTCACCACTGAATTCCTTGAACTTATTTGGCGCAGACTGGGCATCAATTCAATCCCGACGCGTTTTGGTCGCGCCTTGAAGCTACGCAGGACGCGGCGAAAAGGTTTTGCCGCAGGCCGCCGATGTCGACATTCGCCGAGGACGCGGATTGGCGGAATGTTGGGAAGATCGCTATCAGCGCGCCGGCTTTCGCAGGCCGCCGGCCAGCGCCGCAAAGCCGCTGCCGGGACGAAGCCCCTCGCGCATGAAGAAGGCGCGAAGCGGCGCGAAGCCACCGAGCACGCCGAGCCCGGCAACACGGGCCATCTGCGCCGGCAGCATGTCGGAAAGCAGCGACATGTTGAGCAGATTGACCGCACTGCTGCGCGCCAGAATATCGGGGCGGCGTTTGAAATCGTAGGCTGCAAGGGCCTTCGCAGCGCCGGGGTCGGTGCGATTTTCTCCAGCGATACCAACGAGATCGTCGATATCCCTGATACCGAGATTGAGGCCTTGCGCGCCGATCGGCGGAAATACGTGGGCGGCTTCGCCGACAAGCGCCACACGGTCCCGCGCGAAACGCAGCGGCGTCACCGCCGAAAGCGGATAAATCTGCCGGCCCGGCTCGACCGTCACCCGGCCCAGCATTGACTGCATCTGCTGTTCGACCCGCACGGAAAGCGTCGCATCGTCCAACGCGGCGAGTTCCGTTGCTGTCTCGGGCTTCACCACCCAGACTAGGCTCGAGCGATTGCCGGGCAGCGGAACCTGCGTGAACGGACCGGTCTCGGTGTGGAATTCGGTCGAGGTGAAGGCATGATCGCCGCTGTGACGGAAATTGAGGACAAAAGCGGCCTGCGGGTAGGAGCGGGCCGAGGTCGAGATGCCGGCCGCCTGGCGTGCCGGCGAAAGCCGTCCGTCGGCGGCGACCGCCAGGGAAGCATCCACCGTGCTGCCGTCGATCAGCACGGCACGGGCATGTTCGGCGTCGAGATGCCAACTCGCCACCATCGACCTTCGCCAGTCGATGCCGGTATGCGTAGCAACCGTGCGGGCGAGTGCGGGATTGAGAACGCTGTTGGGCAGGTTCAACCCGAACTGGTCCTCGCCGATCTCGCTGGCGCGGAAGGTGACGACGGGGCTACGGATCAGCCGGCGGGTCGCGTCGACGATGCGCATCACCTTCAAGGGCGCCGCTTTGGGCTTGATGTCTTCGAGCACACCCAGCCGCGCAAGCACCTGTAGAGCGGGGTTCATCAGGGCCGTCGTGCGGCCATCGGGGGCAGAAGCTTCGGGCCCGACAAGCGTCACCGGGAAACCGGCCTCGGCGAAAGCGAGCGCCGCGATCAACCCTGCCGGCCCCGTGCCAGCAACCAGTATCCGCGCAGTGTCTCGATGCTCCAAGATCGGCTTCCGGCTTGCAATGCGAGGCAGCCCACCCGACCTGCCAGTCGATCCAGCATATAGGTCAATTCATGCCGCTTGATCAACGCGGCGATTCGGCTCATTCGGATGTCATGACCGGCCAGCAAGACGACTTCAGCCATCTCGACCGCGCCGGCCGCGCCATGGCGAACATCGCGCGCAGTCCCCGCGTGACGGCAAACGTCGTTGTCGGCGCCTGCATCCTGCTTGCCTGGCTGTTGCTTGCCGCGATGGCAATCCGCAGCGCCGAAGGGCGGATTGCGGGCGTCAGCGCCCCTGGCGACGCGCTTCTGCGCAACCTGCCACGAATGCCTCTACCGGATTTCCTGGAACGGTTCTTTGCGCTCTGCCTGTCGCCGACGCCGCTCGACGGAAGCCTCGGCCTCAAGGCCGGCGCGCTCGTCTTGATGTGGTTCCTGATGGCGATCGCCACCATGCTGCCTTCGGCCGCACCGATGATCCGCACCTATTGCGAGATTGCCGACACGGCTCGCATCAAGGGCGAGCCGGTCGTCCATCCGCTGGTGCTGGTTGCCGGTTACCTCGGTGTCTGGCTCGCTGCCTCGACGATGTTCGCGGCGCTGACCTTGGCCATTCATGCATCCGCCTCGCCCAGCGGGTTGCTCGACCCCGTCGTCGGTATTGCCGGCGCGCTCGCTCTGCTGATTGCTGGCCTCTACCAATTCAGCGGCCTTAAGGAAGCCTGCCTGAAGAAATGCAGGAACCCGTTCTCGATCCTGTTCGCGAACTGGAGCGCGAGGCCCGTCCGCGTCTTCCGGCTTGGCGTCGCGCAAGGCCTGTGGTGCCTCGGCTGCTGCTGGGCTTTGATGCTGGTGATGTTCGCTGTCGGGGTGATGAACGTCTTCTGGATGGCGTTGATCGGGCTGTTCACCCTGATCGAAAAACAGACGACGAGCAGGGTTCCAACCCGGCTGGCCGGTGCGATACTGCTTGTCTGGGCAGCAGCGCTGCTAGTAGTCTCGCGATGAGTGGGGGAAAGTCGATGTCAGACCAGAGCTGGGCGATGAAGGGAGAGCTCGTACTCTCCTGCAATTGCACGGTTTTTTGCCCCTGCGTGCTGTCGCTAGGCAGTCATCCGCCGACCGAAGGCTATTGCCAGACCTGGGCGGGTTTCCGCATCGACGCCGGCCATTTCGGCGAGGTCGACCTGTCGGGGCTCAATCTCGGATTGATCATGGAAATCCCCGGCTATATGAGCCGCGGCAACTGGACCGCCGGGCTGTTCATCGACAAGCGCGCCTCGGTCTATGCGGTCAAGGCGCTGACCAAGATTTTCACCGGCAAGGCGGGCGGGACCACATCGTTGCTCTCCATCCTTGTCGGCAAATTCCTCGGTGTCGAACAAGTGCCGATCACCTATGAGACGCGTGACAGGACACGCATCTTCCAGATACCGAAGATCATCGACGGGGCGGTCACGCCGATCCCCGGCAAGGACCGCGACAAGGATACGGTGATCAGCAATTCGGAATACTGGATCGCGCCTGAGATCATCGTTGCCAGGTCCGACAAGAGCAAGATGCGGGCTTTCGGCCGAAACTGGAATTTCGCCGGCCGGTCGGCCGAAATCTGCAAGCTGGATTGGCGGGGCCCGTGAGCAAGAACACAACGGCCAAGAAGATCAGGGACCGGATTCCGCGACCGAAGAAGAAAGTCACCTGGCCGCAGGCGAGGGCGTTCTCCGTCCATCTGCTGACCGCCTCGGGCTCGTTCCTGGCCTTCCTGTCGCTGGTGGCCGCGAGCGAACAGCGCTGGACCGCGATGTTCTGGTGGCTGGGGCTGGCCTTGTTTGTCGACGGCATCGACGGGCCGATCGCCAGAAAGCTCGAGGTCAAGGAGATCCTGCCGACCTGGTCGGGCGAAATGCTCGACAACATCATCGACTACGTGACCTATGTCCTGATCCCGGCCTTCGCGCTTTACCAGCGCGGCTTCATGGGCGAGGGACTGTCGTTCCTGTCGGCGGCGATCATCGTCGTCTCCAGCGCCATCTACTATGCCGACACCGGCATGAAGACGAAGGAGAATTTCTTCAAGGGATTCCCCGTGGTCTGGAACATGGTGGTGTTCACGCTGTTCGTCATCGAGCCAGGACAATGGGTTTCGTTCGCGGTGGTGGTGGTGGCCGGCATTCTGACTTTCGTGCCGATCAATTTCATCCACCCGGTGCGGGTGGTGCGGCTGCGGCGCATCAACCTCGCGATGACGCTTTTGTGGTGCGCTTTCGGTGCACTGGCGCTGGCGCAGGCGGCACTCGCTGCCTTCTACGATCAGATCGGCGTGCTGGGCGAGCAGGTCAGCACCTTCACCAAGATCGGCATCTCAATTACCGGACTCTACCTTGCCTGCATCGGCGGCGTCATGCAGTTCTTTCCAAATCTCGGTGCCAAAAAAGCCTGATCAGCCCAAGGAAGTTCAGCCCATGTCCAAAGCGATCCGCATCCACGCCAATGGTGGCCCGGAAGTCCTGACCTATGAGGACACCGATCCTGGCCGCCCGGGATCGGGGCAGATCCTGATCCGGCATACAGCGATCGGCCTCAATTTCATCGATGTCTATCATCGCACCGGCCTTTATCCGCCGCCTGGCGGATTTCCACTGGTTCCGGGCAGCGAGGCTGCCGGCGTGGTGCTGGAAGTCGGCCAGGACGTCGACTGGCTGAAGCAGGGCGACCGCATTGCCTATGCGACGAATGTCGGCGGCGCCTACGCCGAGCAACGCGTCATCGCGGCCGGCCAAGTGGTCAAGGTGCCGGACGGCATCAGCGACGAACAGGCGGCGGCGATGATGCTCAAAGGCATGACCGCCGAGTATCTGCTGCGGCGCACCTTCAAGGTGAAGGCAGGCGACACGATCCTGTTTCATGCCGCGGCCGGCGGCGTTGGGCTGATCCTTGGGCAATGGGCTAGATATCTCGGCGCGACCGTCATCGGCACCGCCAGTTCAGCCGACAAGATTGAGCTCGCCAAGGCGCACGGCTTCGATCACGTCATCAACTACAGGGAGCAGGATTTCGTTGCCGGCGTCGCCGCCATAACCGGTGGCGGGAAATGCGACGTCGTCTACGATTCGGTCGGCAACGACACGTTTCCGGCGTCGCTCGATTGCCTCAAGCCGCTCGGCATGTTCGTCAGCTTCGGCCAGTCCTCGGGATCGATCCCGCCGTTCAGCATGTCATTGCTGGCCCAGAAGGGTTCGCTGTTCGCCACAAGGCCGACCTTGTTCGTCTACAATGCGAAACGCGAGGACCTCGAGGCCTCCGCCGCCGCCCTGTTCGAGGTCGTGCTCAGCGGCGCCGTCGAAATCAAGATCAACCAGCGCTACGCGCTCAAGGACGCCGGCAAGGCGCATTCCGACCTCGAGGGCCGCAGGACAACAGGGACCACCATTCTCATCCCTTAGTCCCTTCTGCCTTGCTATCCCTTGAATTTCCGCTGAAATTCTTGAAGCTCTTTCAAGACGCGTGCCGCTTTCCGATGAGAGCCGGCCGCGCCTACCATGCTTGCGGGAACACAGAACATATCTGGCTAACCAGATGGGAGGCACTGTGAGTGCAAATCAGGACGGCACGAACCTGCTCGAGGTCCGTGGTCTTACCAAGATATTCGGCACCCTGACGGCGTGCGATCATATCGATCTCGACATCGCCAAGGGTGAAATCCACGCCTTGCTCGGCGAAAACGGCGCCGGAAAGTCGACGCTGGTCAAGATGCTTTTCGGTTCGCTGGAGCCCAATTCCGGCGAGATTTTCTGGAACGGCCAGGCGGTCAGGATTTCGAGCCCGGGCGCGGCAAAAAAGCTCGGCATCGGCATGGTGTTCCAGCACTTCTCGCTGTTCGAGGCGCTGACCGCGGCCGAGAACATCGCGCTGTCGCTCGATGACGGTTCGCCGATCAGCAGCATCGCGGCGAAGGCGAGGGCGCTTTCCTACAGCTACGGCCTGCCGCTCGATCCGGAATCGCTGGTCGGCGACCTGTCGGTCGGCGAACGCCAGCGCATCGAAATCATCCGCTGCCTTCTGCAGACGCCGCAGCTCATCATCCTGGACGAGCCGACCTCGGTGTTGACGCCGCAGGAGGCCGACAAGCTGTTCGAGACGCTGGAGCGTCTGCGCTCGGAAGGCAAATCCATCCTCTACATCTCGCACCGGCTTGAAGAGGTCAAACGCATCTGCGACCGCGCCACCGTGTTGCGGCATGGCAAGGTGGTCGGCCACTGCAATCCGCGTGAGGAAACAGCCTCGTCGCTGGCCCGCATGATGGTCGGCAACGAAGTGCAGGCCGTGGTGCGTGCGCCGGTCGAGGGGATCGACAAGGCGCAGCCGTTGCTCGAGATCCGCAACCTCACCCGCAAGCCGGCAACGCCGTTCTCCATACCGCTCAAGGGCATCAGCCTGAATGTCCGCGCCGGCGAGGTGATCGGCATTGCCGGTGTCGCCGGCAACGGCCAGGGCGAATTCTTCGAATCCGTCTCCGGCGAGGTGTTGCAGCAGGATGCCGCTTCCGTGCGCATCCGTGGCAAGGACGCGGGCGGCCTCACCATCACCGGACGTCGGTTGCTGGGCGCTGCCTTCGTGCCGGAAGAGCGCCTCGGCCACGGTGYCGCGCCGCGCATGAAGCTTTCCGAGAACCTGCTGCTGTCGCGCCACGCCACCGACGGCAAGGCGTTTGTCGGCGCCGGCGGAATGGTCAAGAGCGCTGCCATCTACACCGCCGCCCAACGCATCATCGTGGCGATGGACGTGCGCAAGAGCGCGCCGGATCCGGAAGCCGCGGCACTTTCGGGCGGCAATTTGCAGAAATTCATCGTCGGCCGTGAACTCGACCGCCGGCCGAGCGTCATGGTGGTCAACCAGCCGACCTGGGGTGTCGACGCGGGTGCCGCCGCTCACATCCGCCAGGCGTTGATCGAACTGTCGCGCAGCGGGTCGGCGGTGCTGGTGATCAGCCAGGATCTCGATGAGCTGTTCGAGATATCGGATGCGATCGCGGTCATGCACAATGGCGAACTGTCCAAACCGTTGCCGATCGCCGAGGCGACCTTCGAAAAGGTTGGCCTGCTGATGGGCGGTGCCGAGCCCGGCCACGCCGAACATACGCTGGAGACGGCATGATGCGCCTCGAACTCGTCAAACGCCCACAGCGCTCCGCGCTGTTCTCGGCCCTGTCGCCATTCATCGCCTTTGCGCTGACGATCGTCGCCGGCGCCATCATGTTCGCGCTGCTTGGCGTCAACCCGTTGACCGCTTTCCGGATCTATTTCATCGAGCCGGTCAGCCAGGTCTGGCAGCTGCATGAACTGGCGATCAAGGCGGCGCCGCTCATCCTGATCGCTGTCGGCCTGTCGGTCTGCTACAAGGCCAACATCTGGAACATCGGCGCCGAAGGCCAGTTCATCCTGGGCGGTATTGTCGGCTCGATCATTCCGGTGCTGTTTCCGCAGTTCGAAAGCCCGCTTGTGTTGCCGCTGATGCTCCTGCTCGGCATGGTCGGCGGTGCCGCCTATGCGGCCATCCCGGCTCTGCTCAAGACGCGCTTCGGCACCAACGAGATCCTGACCAGCCTGATGCTGGTCTATGTCGCGCAGCTCTTCCTTGACTGGCTGGTGCGCGGACCATGGCGCGACCCGCAAGGCCATGGGTTCCCGCAGACCATTCAGTTCAACGACTCGGCCGTACTGCCGGAGCTGATGCCGGATGCCGGACGGGCAAACTGGGGATTTGTCTTCGCCCTGGTCGCCGCGGTGCTGGTCTGGATCCTGATGAGCCGCATGCTGAAGGGTTTTGAAGTCCGCGTGCTGGGCTCAAGCCCGCGGGCAGGGCGCTTCGCCGGCTTCGGCCTCAACCGCATGGTGTTCTTCGCCTTCCTGCTGTCGGGTGCCCTGGCGGGCCTTGCCGGCATCTCGGAAGTCTCGGGCGCCATCGGCCAGCTGCAGCCTGTCATTTCGCCCGGCTACGGCTTCACCGCCATCATCGTGGCGTTCCTTGGCCGCCTCAATCCACTCGGCATCGTCGCCGCCGGCCTGGTGCTGGCGCTGACCTATCTCGGCGGTGAAGCGGTGCAAAGCGCGCTCGGCATCTCCGACAAGGTGGCGAGGGTGTTCCAGGGCATGCTGCTGTTCTTCGTGCTCGGCTGCGACACGCTCATTCACTACCGCATTCGCCTGATCGGCCTGGCGCTGACCAAACCGGAAAGCGATGCGAAACTCGAAGCCGCGCCAAAGTTGAAGGAAGCCCGTTGATGGACATCACCATAAACATCCTTCTGACCATCGCCACGGCGGCAACGCCGCTGCTGATCGCCGCGATCGGCGAACTGGTGGTCGAGCGCTCCGGCGTGCTCAATCTCGGCGTCGAAGGCATGATGATCATGGGCGCCGTCGGCGGCTTCGGCGCCAGCTATCTCACCGGATCACCCTGGATCGGCCTCCTGGCGGCGATCGCCATGGGCGCGGTATTCTCGCTGCTGTTTGCCGTCATGACGCTGTCGCTGGCCACCAACCAGGTGGCGACGGGCCTGTCGCTGACGCTGCTCGGCCTCGGCCTGTCCGGCATGATGGGGACGAGCTTTGTCGGCCAGCCCGGCGAACGGTTGCCCAACCTCGACATCCCCGGGCTGACCTCGATCCCCGTCGTCGGCAGATTGCTGTTCGGGCAGGATCCGATCTTCTACATCTCGATCGCGCTGACCGCGGCCGTCATGTGGTTCCTGTTCAAGACCCGTACCGGACTGACGCTGCGCTCGATCGGCGACAGCCACACGTCAGCCCATGCCCTGGGGATCCAGGTCATCCGCTATCGTTATCTCGCGGTGATCTTCGGCGGCGCCTGTGCCGGTCTGGCCGGCGGCCATCTGTCGTTGGTCTATACGCCGCAATGGGTCGAGAACATGACAGCCGGCCGCGGCTGGATCGCGCTGGCGCTGGTGGTGTTCGCCTCTTGGCGGCCATGGCGGGTGCTGGCCGGCGCCTACATCTTCGGCGCGGTGTGGATCGGCCAGCTTCATGCACAGGCTTTTGGCATTCCAGTGCCGTCACAGTTTCTTTCTTCGCTACCCTATCTGGCAACCGTCGTGGTTCTCGTTCTAATCTCGCGCAACAAGCGTCTGACGATGATGAACACGCCGGCTTCCTTGGGGCAGCCATTCGTTCCGGATCGTTGACAATAATAACAAACGGGAAGCTCCAAGGCTTAACACAGAGAGGTAACACAATGAAAAAACTGCTTATTGCCCTGATGACCACGACAGCGGCAGTTTCGCTGGCGGCGTCCGCAGAGGCAGCCGACAAATTGAAGGCTTGCTGGGTCTACACCGGCCCGATCGGTGATTTCGGCTACTCCTACCAGCACGACCAGGGCCGTCTCGAGGTGGAGAAGGCGCTCGGCGACAAGGTCGAAACCGCTTATCTCGAAAACGTCTCCGAAGGCCCTGATGCCGACCGTGCGTTCGAGCGCCTGGCGCGCGAAGGCTGCAAGATCATCTTCGGCACCTCCTTCGGCTTCATGGACCCGGAAGTGAAGGTCGCCAAGAAATTCCCCAAGGTGATGTTCGAGCACGCAACCGGCTACAAGACCGGTGACAATCTCGGCATCTACAATGCCCGTTTCTATGAAGGCCGCTATGTGCTCGGCCAGATCGCCGCCAAGGAATCGAAGGCCGGCGTTGCCGGCTACATCGTTTCCTTCCCAATCCCCGAAGTGGTGATGGGCATCAATTCCTTCATGCTCGGCGCACAGTCGATCAACCCGAACTTCAAGGCCAAGATCGTCTGGGTGAACTCGTGGTTCGATCCGGGCAAGGAAGCCGACGCCGCCAAGGCGCTGTTCGACCAGGGCGCCGACATCGTCGTCCAGCATACCGATTCGACCGCTGCCCTGCAGGTGGCCGAGGAGCGCAAGCTGCACGGCTTCGGCCAGTCCTCCGACATGATCAAGTTCGCGCCGAACGCGCAGCTGACCTCGCTCACCGACGAATGGGGTCCGTACTACATCAGCCGGGTCCAGGCGGCTCTCGACGGCACCTGGAAGCCTGACAATGTCTGGCTCGGCATCAAGGACGGCGCGGTCAAGCTCGCCCCCTTCACCAACATGCCCGACGACGTGAAGGCGATGGCCGAAGCCACCGAGAAGAAGATCGCCGGCGGCTGGAACCCCTTCACCGGACCTATCGCCAAGCAGGACGGCACGCCGTGGCTGAAGGATGGCGAGGTCGCCGACGACGGCACGCTGCTGGGCATGAACTTCTATGTGAAGGGCGTTGACGACAAGCTGCCGCAGTAAGCGGCGCGAGATTCCAAAAAGGAAAGGGGCGCCGCAGGGCGCCCTTTTTCATTCGGCGGGTTGCGTCGCGGCCTGGGTGCGACGAAACCTTGCCAAGCCGACATCGACCGCGCGGCCCAGCCAAATCCTGAGCAGCCGTTGCGCTGGTCGTTCGCAGGCGCTCCAGATCGCCCACGAAACAAAGAGCATCAGTGCGGTGCAGCCAAAGGCAGCAAACCATTTGCCGACCAGGGGAGCCGCGGCGTTGATGACGAGATAACCGATGTTCTGGTGCAGGAGATAGAGCGGATAGGTCAGCCCACCCAGCGCCAGGGTGAGCGCCGATGACCGCACGCGATGACGCAACAGGACCGCGCCGTCAAGGCCGCGTGCATGACGACATTGGCGACGACGAGATTGGCCGACGAAACGGCGATGCCATAGTGATCCTGCATCCAGTGCTGGGTCACGGACAGTGTGACGCATGAGATCAGGAACGATGCCGCGAGCAGCAGCAAGGCCGGCAGGGAACGGCCATGTGCGTGGAGGTGGTGGACCAGCACGCCGGCGGCGAAGAACGGCGCGAACTCGGTGATGAACAGCACCCTTGCCGCGCCGCTGCCGAGGAAGAATTCGTTCAAGGCCGAGATCGCCAGCCAGATGAAGATCAATTCCAGCTTGTGTCTCTGGAACAGCCCGGTGAACAAGGCCAGCGTCACCCAACCGTAGAAAACCAGTTCAAGAACGATCGACCAGTAGACGCCATCCACGAAGGGCTGGCCGAAGGCTGGCGCGAACATCGTCAGATTGGCGCCATACTGGGCGAACGAGGCCGGAAGCAGCGGTGTGCCGGCAAGCACGACAATCGCGAAAGTGATCGTCATGCAGAGCAGGAAACCCGGATAGAGGCGAACGAAACGTGCGATCGCGAACTGGTCCCAGCGCCGGTTTTCCGCCGACCAGGCAATGACGAAACCGCTGATCAGAAAGAAAAGATTGACGCCGAGATAGCCATGGATGGCGAACGGTGCTGCACGTGGATACGCCTCGCCAAGGAAGCCTTCAGCGGCCGCGCCGCGAAAGAAATAGTGAAACAGCACAACGGTCAGCGCCGCCGCCAGCCTGAGCAGGTCCAGCGTCGCGATGTGATCCCGCCTGGCAGGTCTGACGTCCATCCGAATTTCCGCATTTACGGTCTGGAAACCATACTGCGGATCGCGGCTTAACGGGTTAAGCGGGCTGAACTATCGCCAGGTGTAGTAAATACGGCAGCGTCAGACCGCCGAACCGTAGAGGTCATAGGCGTCGGCGCGGTCGATCTTGACAGTGACGATGTCGCCGGCGCGCAGCGGACGGCGCGACTGGATATGCACCGAGCCATCGATCTCGGGCGCGTCGTATTTGGTGCGGCCCTTTGCCGATGTGCCGTGTGCTTCGTCGATCAGCACCGGCAGGCGCTTGCCGACCTTCCTGGCCAGCTGCGTCGCCGAGATCTTCTGCTGGCGCTGCATGAAGCGATGCCAGCGCGCTTCCTTGATCTCTTGCGGGACCTGTTCGAGACCGAGGTCGTTGGAGCGGGCGCCCCGGACTGGCTCGTATTTGAAGCAGCCGGCGCGGTCGATCTTGGCCTCGTCGAGCCAGTCGAGCAGCATTTCGAAATCGTCGTCCGTTTCGCCGGGAAAGCCGACGATGAAGGTCGAGCGGATGGCGAGATCCGGGCAGACCTCGCGCCAGCCGCGGATGCGCTCGAGCGTCTTTTCGCCATGGGCGGGCCGGCGCATGTTCTTCAGCACCTGCGGCGAAGCATGCTGGAACGGGATGTCGAGATAGGGAAGGATCTTGCCGTCGGCCATCAGCGGGATGACATCGGCGACATGCGGGTAGGGGTAGACGTAGTGCATGCGCACCCAGATGCCGAGCTTGCCCAGCTCCTCGGAAAGATCGAGGAATTTCGCCCGCACTTCGCGGTCGCCGAACATGCTGGTCTGGTACTTGATGTCGATGCCGTAGGCGCTTGTGTCCTGCGAGATGACGAGGATCTCCTTGACGCCGGCCTTGGCCAGTTTCTCGGCCTCGCGCAGCACGTCGGCCGCGGGCCGCGAGACGAGGTCGCCACGCAGCGCCGGGATGATGCAGAAGGTGCAGCGGTTGTTGCAGCCTTCGGAAATCTTGAGATAGGCGTAGTGGCGCGGGGTCAGCTTGACGCCTTGCGGCGGCAGCAGGTCGATATAGGGATCGTGCGAAGGTGGCGCCGCTTCGTGAACGGCGGCCATCACGCTCTCATAGGCCTGCGGCCCGGTGATCGCCAGCACATTGGGGTGCCTCTCGCGAATGACGTCCGGCTCCGCACCAAGGCAGCCGGTGACGATGACCCGGCCGTTTTCCGAAAGCGCGGAGCCGATGGCGTTCAGCGACTCGTCGCGGGCGGAATCAAGAAAGCCGCAGGTGTTGACCACGACAAGGTCGGCGCCGTCATGCTTGCGTGCGATCTCGTAGCCCTCGGCGCGCAGGCGCGTGATGATGCGTTCCGAATCCACAAGGGCTTTCGGGCATCCAAGACTGACAAAACTCACGCGAGGAGCGGACATAGAGGGTTTCCGGGCTTTTCAGGATTGCCGGCGCAGTACCACACTTATTGCGGCATTGGTATGGGCACGCCTTCGATGCGGCAAAACGCACGGCGACTGCGCTTGCGACCATGCTCTTCCGGATCGAAGACGCAGCCGGCAGCCGCCTCAGCTGACCACGTTGTTTACATGCGGCCAGACTTCCACCGCACCGCGGTAGACCATGTCCACGGCCACATAGAGAATGATCAGCAGGCCGATATAGGCGATCCAGCGGTGGCGATGCAGCAACTTGGCAATGAAAGTCGCGGCGAGCCCCATCAGCGCGATCGACAGCACGAGGCCGATCACCAACACCGGAAAATGATCGCGCGCGGCGCCCGCGACCGCCAGCACGTTGTCGAGCGACATCGACACGTCAGCGACGACGATCTGCAACGCTGCCTGGCCGAGCGTCTTGCGCTTGGTTTTGCCGGCCACCATCTTGTCGCTGTTGAGATCGGAGTTCGACAGCGCCTCGGTCGCTTCCAGCTCATCGGCATGCGATGTGCGCAGCTCGCGGTACATCTTCCAGCAGACCCACAGCAGCAGGATGCCGCCGGCCAGCAGCAGGCCGACGATCGCCAGCAGCTTGATGGTAACCGCGGCAAAGCCGATGCGCAGCACCGTTGCCGCCAGCACGCCGATGAGGATCGCCTTCTTGCGTTGTTCGGCCGGCAGGCCGGCAGCGGCAAGGCCGATGACGATCGCATTGTCGCCAGCAAGCACGAGGTCGATGGCGATGACCTGGAGCAAGGCGGTCAGGCTGGCAGCGCTGAAAATGTCCATCGACCGGAAGCCCTTGCTGATTTGCCGAGTGTTCGTCGATTATTCAGGACCGGCCCTAACTTGGTGGTCCCTTGGCGTCAAGGGATCACTCACGGCGACGTGATCAAACCCATCTTTGCACTGAAGCCGCGTTGAGGGAGCGGCCGCGCGCGCCCGTAGCCGGGCAGAACCACCGCGGCCAACTGCCAATCAATCGTAGAGATTATACTTTGCCCACTCGGCTTCCGGAATCTCGTCGCCGATCCGATAGCGGAGCTGCAATACTTCCATATGGTCGGGCGCCGTCTGGCATTTGAATTTCAACCGGTACCATTGCCCCTTGCTACGAAATGCAGCACCCGGACTTCTGATTGCATCGGCGCCCATCTCGGGCGTCGCGAAGGCGTAGGCAACGACGCGATCCGCCTTGAACTTGCGATCGTCATGGGTGATCCGGTCGAGCACTTCGGCGTCACAACGCTGTTCAAGACGGGTTTGGGGATCGAGTTTCAACAGGCCGGCGCGCAAGGCATTGTCCATTGCGTTGGCCGGGAAACCCAGTTTCACGGACGCAAAACCCAGTGTCACGGACGCCAGGGCCATCATGCAGAGCTTCTTCATGGGTGGGACAAGCATCATATTTTACCGGAAAAATCAACCAAGGGGAGGGCCCCGAAGCCTGCAGGACCCTTCAATCAAATGGCCGGTTCGTTCAAAATTGCGTGTCGAGATTCATCATGCGATGGTTGCGGCCAACGGACCAACGAGGCACGGCCGGCATCCGTGAGATCGTAGAGGCCGCGGTCGACGCGCGCGAACCAACCATAGACATTGTGCCGCAGAATCTTCGGCGCGATCGGCGTCAGCGCCGTCAGATCGCGCGGGCGCTTGGGTCCGTCCGCCATGGCGGCGGCGCAGGCAAGCGCGCTTTGGCGATAGGCGGTCATGATCGGATTGCGCGATCCTCCTCCCGCAACGGGATCGCCGCGGCGGCGCTGGTGCTCGTCGACCAGGCGAGAGCGCCGCCGCGCATTCTTGCGCGGCGCCACGGCGATCGGGCTGAGAAGCACCTCGACCCGGTCGGTCGCGGTCACGCCAAGCAGGCCGAAGCCAAGCCGGCGGCAGAGATTGCGAAACCGCGCATCGCCTTCGCGTCCCTTGCCCCGGACCGACATGCGCGCGGCCAGCCACACCTCGTCGCAGGCCGTCGCGCGGTCCACGCCCTGCAGTACCAGTTCAAGATTGAACTGCAGTTTCAGCTCGCAGATGACGACGATAGGCGGCTCTCCGTCGCGCAGCGCAACGATGTCGCAGCCACCGATCTCACCCTTCACGAGGAAGTCGAGGCCTTCGAGGAACTGCTTCACCGGCGCATAAAGTGAGGTCTCGTTCATACACAGGAGACTTAGCCGATTCGGCGCAAAAAGCCTTCCTGCCAGCTCACAGCAGGAGACAGTCTCCTTTGCCGAACAGCTCTCCGTTGAGGACATGGAAGCCAGCGAGCCCGGCATCGCGATGCCTATGATCATGAAAAAGTGGCGCCGCCGTCCGGAAAATTAGAAACGACTAATGCACTTGTGTCGCATCAGTGTCGCAATCGCGCGATAATTAACCAATGCGCGATTGACGAACGCAGCGTGACGCGCGTCCTCCCAAGATGACCCCTCTGGTCCCTGCCGGTGGGGTTTTCTTTTTTCAATGAACCGTACTGGCGCTCGCGAAGGGGAAGCAAACCTGTCGCGACGCCGCCTTACGTCAGCCTTCCGCTTTGGTGCTCGGTGCTGCTGGATTCGATCGCCGCCTGCGGGGCTGGATTGGATAGCCGATCTGGCCAAAGTAGGTCGAAGGGACCGGATCATCGACGCCGTACTTCTCCGGCACCTTGTTGCCGGTGGCATTATAGGTACCGAACATCACGTCGAGGAAGGGCAACTGCCCGGCGAAGTTCTTGTCATAGGCTTCCCGCTGATTGGCGTGATGCCAGCGATGGAACTGCGGGCTGGCGATCAGCCACTTCAAAGGGCCTAACGAAATCCGCATGTTCGAATGGACCAACATCGTGTGCCATAAGTAGATGACCGAAAAGATGGCGATCGAGACTTCCGAGAACCCGAGGAAAAAGACCGGCGTCAGCGATATTGCCTTCGTGACTATGATGTCGACCGGGTGAGAGTGGAAAGCACCGAGCCAGTCCAACTCCTTGATGCCGTGATGAATGGCATGGAACTTCCAAAGCGCAGGGATTTTATGAAAGGCGCGATGTGCCCAGTAGACGCCGAGATCGGTGATCAGGATGATTTCCGCAACCTGTAGCCAGACGGGCTGACTGCCAATGGCTTGCGTTATCGATTGCGGGACAAGCATGGCAGCGAGCCCGAGGACACCGGCGGCCATCAAAACGACGGCCGCCTTTACTATGAAGCTGTTGAACAGCAGGTAGATCACATCGACGGCAAAGCCCTCGCGGAGGATCTTTTGCGGCCGCTCGGCAAAAAGATGTTCGAACGGAATGAAGATCAGCGCGCAGATCAACAGCGCCTTGATACCAAAGATATCCATTCACCCGCCTCTATCGCCCTGGCTTCGTGTCACCCGCGGAAAGCCGGTGATTCGCTAGTCTAGCGCGCAAAGCCACGTTTGATGCAATCGACCACCGCCCTTACCGGGGCGGATGCACGCCAGGTCGTGCTGGAGGTTATGGCGTCCTGGCGAGCCTGTGCGTCCCGGCTTGCCTTTCGCGCATGTTCAATCTCCTCGACCAGCCGCGAATTGTCCGAGCGCAGGTGCTCCAGTTCGGCATCGTTTTGCCGCGAGTGCACGCTGGCTATGTGAGACCATAGCTGCCGTTGCCAGCGGTCCAGGGAAGTCTCCCGGTCCAAGGCATGAGGCTGGAGCTGATCCCGGACCGCGGATGCGAGCCTGCCGAGGCCCATGACGGCGACGGTGTCGGGAAGGAACGCCGTCTCATGCTCGATGCCGAGATGATCGAGAAAGCGCTCCGCATTGACAATGGCGTCCGCGATCAGGTTGGCGTCGTGGAAGGAAATGATGCAGTCCGGCTTCATAAGGCCGAGAACGCCGACAAAGTCCGAAAAGCAGGCCGTGTTGGTGTGCTCCGCGTCGATCAGCGCGAGCGTCGCCTTGGTCTCGATCGACTGGGGCGGCACATTGGAGACGTCGCTATCGATGGTGATCAGCTTGGCCATTGCGTCGGGCGGAAGCTTGTCCGACAGCAAGGCAACCATCCGGGCCGCCGTGTTGTCTGGGTAGTGAAAAACCTCGGCACGCTCGTCGGGCTGGGTCGCCGGCCGCAGATCGACCGATATCACCGCCTCGCAGGCCGGATCGATCAAATGCGGCAACAGGCTGCCGCCGATGTCTGAGCCAACCTCGAGATAGACGTATCGGCCGAGTGTCGATCGCGCGAAGTTCTGCACGCGCAGGAAACTTGTGCGGTCACTGAGCGTGCTTCCGGTATCGACCTGGAAAACAGCAATGTCGAGCGTCTCGATCATGCCCATCGCTTGATTGGCGGTTAGCATTCAGGGGCTCCCATTGGACAATTATTCGCCGCTTGCTTGCATGGCGCGACAGGTTGAATCGCGCAAATCCTGTTGCACTTCGGCTGGATATCCGCAACAGCGTATTTCGCCATGGAACTGTTGAGCGCCTTGAAAGGTCGACGATGAACCGCCTCTATACTGATCTCCTGATCAAGATCATCGCCAACACGATCTACGGCTCTGGTTCGCAGGTGATCGATCCCTCGAAAATCGGAGAGTCGACCCCCTTCAATCGCGAGGATCGCCTCGTGGGTCGCGATTGGCCGACGGTTGCTCACTCCATGGCAGGCGTCAAGCGCCTGACGAATGTCCGCGACCTCGTCCAGCGCGTCATCGACGAGAACGTGCCCGGGGATTTGATCGAGACCGGCGTCTGGCGCGGTGGTTGCTGTATCCTGATGAAAGGCGTTCTGGCCGCCAACGGGATCACGGACAGGAAGGTGTATGTCGCGGACTCGTTCGACGGTTTGCCACCGCCGGACCCCGAGAATTTTCCGGCCGACCTGGGTGACAGGCTGCACGAATACCGGCAGCTGGCGATCGATCAGGCACAGGTCGAATCCAACTTTGCCGCCTATGACCTGCTGGACGACCAGGTGGTCTTCGTCAAAGGCCTGTTCGGGGACACCTTGCCTAGCCTGAAAGCCGGTCCATTCGCCCTGATTCGACTGGACGGCGATATGTACGAGTCGACGATGGACAGCCTTGAAGCGATTTATCCAAGGCTGTCCCCCGGCGGGTTCGCGATCATCGACGACATGGCGTTTGGGCCATGCCGGCAAGCGGTCGACGACTACCGCGCGCGCAACGGCATCAAAGCCGAGATCCACGAGATAGACTGGACGGGCGGTTGGTGGCAGAAGCCATTGGCTGACAACTGAGCCACGGAATCGCGATGAAAACGAACACCCTGTCCGTCGTTGTTGTCGCCTACAACATTCCCCGAGAGCTGCCGCGAACCTTGCTTTCGCTCGCAACGCCCTACCAGCAAGACGTGAYGACGGATGATTACGAGGTCATCGTTGTCGACAACGGATCGTCACCGGCCGTTGGTGAGGGCCTGGTTGCGGACTATGGGCCGAACTTTCGCCTGCTGCGCATCGATGATGCACTGCCTTCGCCCGCGGCTGCCGTCAATCGCGGGATAAGGGAGGCGAGGGGGGACAACATCGGCGTGATGATCGACGGCGCACGGATCGTGACGCCAGGGTTGGTGCATTTCGCTCGCATCGGCCTGGGCATGGCGCCGACGGCAGTCGTGGCCGCACCCGGCTGGTATCTTGGCAGCGACACCCAGGTGAATGCCCGTAGCAATGGCTATACGAAGGCCATCGAGGATTCGCTTTTGCAATCGATCCGATGGCCGGAAGATGGGTACCGTCTGTTCGAGATCGGGACGATGGATGAGTCCTCGGTCGATCCGTGGTTCACGCCGATATCCGAAGCCAATGCCCTGTTCATGAGCCGGGAGAGCTGGCAAGTGATCGGTGGCATGGATGAGCGCTTCACCTATCCCGGAGGCGGCCTCGTCAACATCGATACGCTCGAACGTGCGATGGAGATGCCGCGGGCAAAGCTCATCCTCACCCTGGGAGAGGCTACATTTCACCAGTTGCACGGAGGTGTCGCCACCAACGCAAGCGTCGAGCAGCCCAAACATTGGCTCCTCTGGAAGGCCGAAAGGGATGCGTTGAGGGGGCGCGCGAACTTTACCTTTCACGCCCCCTCGGCTTTCGTGGGATCGCTGCCTCCAGCGCTTGCGCCGCACCTTGCCCGCGCCCTGATTGTGTCTCCACACGGCGCCGGGCCAGCCACGGCCGCGGGCTTCAGGGCGCAATTGAAGCCGTCGGAAGAACCCGCGCTGACCAACCAGGCAGCCGCGGCGCTTGTCGAGTTGGCCAAGGTCGAGTTGGAGCGCGGGAATTACAAGGCGGCGGCAGACGTCGCTCGCATGGCAAGCAGCCATGCACCCGCCGAGCTTGCAACGTCTCGCGTGCTTTTGTCAGCCGGCCTTCTTTCGCGGTACAATGAGCATCGGGATGCCGCCTATTTCACGGCGATAGGCGATGCGCACCGTGTCATCGGCGAGAACGAAACCGCCGACAGTCAATACCGCAACGCGCTGGCGCTTGCCGCCGACAGCGTGGGTGCCCATGCCGGTCTGGCCAGCACGCGGATGTCGGGGCCTTCCTATTACGACTGGCTGGAGCGTTTTTACGCAGAGCTGAAGCCCGCCGTGGTGGTGGAGATAGGCGTCTTTGACGGCGTGTCGCTTTCCAAGGTGAAGGCACCAACCCTTGCAATAGGCATCGATCCCAATCCGCGCGCCACGGTGGCGCTCGGCGCGCAAACGCACATTTTTCCGGAGACGAGTGACGTCTTCTTCGATCGCGGTGGAGCGGACGCCCTGCTTGCCGGTCGCCCGGTCGGTGTCGGGTTCATCGACGGTCTGCACACTTTCGACCAGGTTCTGCGCGATTTTGCGAACCTTGAACGCTACTGCGACGCCGGCTCGGTTCTGCTCGTGCACGACACCGCCGCCCTGGACGAGGCGACGCAAAGGGTTCCGCCGACGACGCAATTCCACACCGGCGACGTCTGGAAACTGGTTCCGGCGCTCAGGACGCTGCGCCCCGATCTCGACGTGTTCACCATTGCAACGCCCTGGACCGGGCTCACCGTCATATCCGGCTTCGGCAAGGGCAGATATGATCGTTCATGGATCGCCGACGCCGGCAAACGCTTTGCAAACATGGAGTTTGCCGAGATCGAGGCAAACCTTGGCGAAGCGCTTGGCCTTGTCGCAAACGAATGGGAACCTGTGCTTGCTCGGATCAGGGCCAACCTCGTCGGCAAAGCTGTGGCAATTCACAATCAAGGCGGCTGGCGGCGGCAAATTGCCAGGCTGATGAAGAGGCTATGATGGGCGGGTTCCTGCATCAGTACTTTTTGAACAACAGCGGCAAAGAGATTTACAAGTGGCTGCACTATTTCGACGTGTACGAGCGCCACTTCGAACGGTTCAGAAACCGGAGGCCGGTCGTCGTTGAAATCGGCGTCTACAAGGGCGGATCGCTCGACATGTGGCGTGCTTATTTCGGCGAGGGCGCGCGAATCGTCGGAGTAGACATCGATCCTGCATGCAAGGCGCACGAGTCCGAAGGGGTCGAGGTCTTCATTGGAAGTCAGGACGACCCTCGACTGCTCGATCGGATCGTCGAGAAATATGGCCCCATCGACATCGTCATCGATGATGGCAGCCACATGATGGATCATGTCATCGCGACCTTCGAGCATCTTTACCATCATGTGCAGCCGAACGGCGTCTACTTCGTCGAGGACACGCACACGAGCTATTGGGATGACTATGGCGGAGGGCTGCGCAAGCCGGGATCGTTCATGGAATTCGCCAAGGGAAAGCTCGACGAGATCAACGCGCATCACGCGCGGGGCGCCTTGCCGCCGAACGCCTTCACCCATGCAACAGACTCGATCTGTGTCTATGACAGCATTGTCGTCTTTGAAAAACGGCCGCAGGGCAGACGTCAGTCGCTCTTGACCGGGCAGGGGTAGACTCCGTCACGGGCCAGTCTGAAACCGTTGGCTCGGTGCTTCGCGCTGACGGTCGGCCCGAACTGCAGGTATCCGGGCCTGCGATCTTGAGGGCAATTATTCCCTGAAGGCCCGGGAAAGCTGATCGGTGATGGGTTTCATCAGATAAGACCAGACAGTGCGGTCGCCGGTCTGGATGTGCAATTCGGCAGGCATGCCCGGAATGAGCCGGGTTGCCGTTTTCAGGCAGACTGCCTCGTCGGTAATGTTGATGCGGGCCTCATAGTAGGCCGTCCGGTTGGCTGTGTCCTTGACCMGATCGGGGGAGATCCGATCGACCGTCCCGTGACACTCCGGCGTGGTGTTGCGGTCGAAGGCAGAGAAGCGGATGACGACCGCCTGGCCAAGGCTGACATCGTCGATGCGCAAGGGCGGAACCTGGGCATCGATCACCAGATCGTCCGTCTGCGGCACGATCAGCATCATGGTCTCGCCAGATGCGACAACGCCGCCAACCGTGTGGATCGCAAGTTCCTGCACGACCCCTGATTGCGGAGCCTTTATCGTCATATGGTCCAGCTGGTCCAGGGCCACCTGCTTGCGCTCGACCAGTTCGGCCTCCTTGCCTTCGGCCTCGCGCAGGTCGGCGTTGGCGCTTTTGCGGAAGTCGTTGTCGAGCTGGATACTGGCCAGCGCATTCTCGCTGATGCGCCCTTCCACTTCGGCGATCGCGGCCAGGAGCCTTCCAGCCTCGCCCTTTTGCTGGATGGTCTGCGTTTTCAAAGCAGTCAGGCGATCCAGCGATGCGAACCTCTTGGCGTAGAGATCCTGGATGATGACGAGGTCGTTGGTCGCCAGGTCGAGAGCTTCCAGGGCAGCGGCACGCTGGGCCTTGAGGCCTTCGATCTGTTCCCGATATTGATCGTTGCGGGTTCCAAGCTGCGCCTTCTGGCTTTCCAGAAGCGTCATGTTGCTTCGATGCAGCGCGCTTTCACCCGCGATGAGGATCGCCATTGCGGGATCGCTGGCCCGGGCGGACAGATCGTCCGGGATGATCATCTCGTCGCGGCCAATGGTCTCTGCCTCCAGGCGGGTCATTTGCAGCCGCGCACGGTCGAGCTGTTGGCCAATGATGCCGAGGTTTGCGCGTGCCACCGTTTCGTCGAAGCGAACCAGGACCTGGCCGGCCGTAACCTTGTCACCATTTCGCACGAGGATTTCGTGGACGGTTCCGCCAGTCTGCTCCTGCACCTTCTTCACACTCGATTCCACCACCACCGTTCCGCTGGCGATGACCGCGCCGGCAAGGGAAGTGGTCCCGGCCCAGATGCCGATGCCGCCAACAAGTGCGGCGACAACGACGAGGCCGGATCCAATGGTCGATCGAACGCCATCGCCGCGCATCGACGGGCGTTGCAATGCCGGCGGGGTTGCTGCGCGCGATAGCCTCATGTCACTCGTTTGCATTGGCGCCAAGCTCATCATGGCCGCCTGTCATGCAAGGTGACGACAGTTGGTGCGCGCTCGCCGCCCGGGGCCTGTTCCGGCCGAACATTGGCTGGGCGCGTCATCTTCGCCAGCACTTCGTCCCGCGGTCCGATCGCCTGCACCGTTCCGCCGGCCATTACCAGCACGGTATCGATATTCGCCAGTGCCGCGGGCCGATGTGCGATGACGACGACGATGCCACCTCGATCGCGTACGCCCTTTATGGCGGCGCCCAGGGCGATGTCGCCTTCGCCGTCCAGATTGGAATTCGGTTCGTCGAGAACGACGAGGAACGGATCGCCATACAATGCCCTCGCCAGACCGACCATCTGACGCTGGCCTCCGGAAAGTGCTGAGCCGCCTTCGCCGATACGCGTCTGGAAACCGTCGCTCAGCCGGAGGATCATCTGTTTGACACCGGCGGCTTCGGCCGCCGCCACGACTCCGTCCGCGCTCGCATTGGCGTTGAAGCGGTTGATATTCTCGGCGACGGTACCCTCAAACAACTCGATGTCCTGCGGCAGGTAGCCGATGTCGCGTCCAAGCGCTTCTTCATCGAATTGATCGAGTGCGGCCGCATCAAGACGCACAGTGCCGCGAAGCGGGGTCCATGCACCGACGAGCGCACGCGCCAGCGTGGACTTGCCTGACGCGCTTGCTCCGATGATGCCCAGCCCGGCTCCCGCCTGCAAGGAGAACGCCACGTTCTGGATGATTGGTTTTTGCTGGCCGGGAGCACCGACCGAGATCGCCTCGACCGACAGCGTCTCCCGAGGCCGTGGCAGCGTAAGAGGCGCTTCTTGTGCATCGGCGTTGCGCAGCATCTGCTTGAGCCGGCCATAGCTCTGTCTGGTCGAAACCCAAGGGCGCCAGTTGGCGATGACGAGATCGACGGGCGACAGTGCCCTGGCGAGCATGATCGACGTCGCAATCATGATGCCGGGCGATGCCTCGCCTTCGATCACCAGGTAAGCGCCAAGTCCGAGCATCAGCGATTGCAAGATCATTCGCCACGTCCGCGAGACGGTCCCGGTCGCGCCGACGACATCGGAAATGCGCAACTGATTGGCAAGATACGCTTCGCTCCGATCCTGCCAGAGACCGCTGATGCGACGTCCCATGCCAAGCGCGCGCACCACCTCGGCATTGCGACGCCCGGCATCGGAAAGCTGCTTGCGGGAAATGGACGATTCCATCGCTCGTTTGGCGGGACCGCGGCTTAAGCCTTCGGCAACCAGTGTCAGCAAGACGCTCACGATCGCGCCGGCCGTCGCGAGCGCTCCAAGCAGCGGGTGGAGGAAAAAGATGCCGACCAGATAGAAGGGCAGCCAGGGCAGATCGAAGAATGCTGTCGGGCCCGATCCCGAGATGAAACTGCGTATCTGGTCGAGATCGCCGATCGGCTGAAGGCGTGTGCCTTCCTGACCGGACCTGAGAGGGAGCGAGACCGAAAGAGCAAAGACAGCGGGTTGCAGGCTGGTGTCGAAACGCCTGCCGATCCGTGCAAGCAGCCTGAGCCGCAGGAGATCAAGCAGACCATAGGCGATGTAAAGTCCCGCCATGGCGATCGAGAGCACTGTCAGGGTCGGAATGCTGTGCGAAGGCAGGACGCGGTCATAGACCTGAAGCATGTAGAGCGAGCCGGTCAGACCAAGCAGGTTGATCATTCCCGAGAAAACGGCAACGCAAACCAGTGCCGCGGCGCACGACCTTAGCGCACGGCTGGGCTCGGACAATCCCGCTGGGGCAGGCCGGGTGCCGCCGCGGTTCTGTATCTGAATTGCCACATGCCCCCGCTTAACGTTCAGGCTACGACGAAATCGGCGTTGGTCAGCGCCAGGTTTGCGGCAAGCGTGGCGAAATGGGTGGAACCACCCGCCGCACTGCCGTTGCTGTCATAGATGAGCCAGCCGGTATCCGTCTCATAGATGATATGATCGTTGCCGTCACCCGCAAGGCCGGTGGTGTTCTTAACGAACTGTTCCGCCGTCAGCGTGCCGTTGCCGCCAAGCGCTGCAAAGATCGCATTGTCGACCTGGATTGTGTCGTCGACCACCGAGAAGTCGGTGATGCGGTCGACATTGGCAGTGGCGTTCAGCGCCGTGGTGAAGACGAAGGTGTCATGCCCGGTGCTGCCGGACAGCGTGTCGTTGCCGAGCAGGCCGTTGATGATGTTGTTGCCGGAATTGCCGGTGATGATATTGGCAGTCGAGTTGCCTGTGCCATTGATGGAAGCCGCGCTGCGCAACGCCAGGTTCTCCAGCTCCTGGCCGGAAAGATTGAACGAGACATAGGCCTGCACATTGTCGGTGCCCTGGCCGTTGAGCTCGACGACATGGTCTCCGGCATTGTCGACATAGTAGGTGTCGTTGCCTTGAGCACCACTCATGGTGTCGGCGCCGGCAAGGCCGTTGATGACGTTGTTGCCGCTGTTGCCGGTGATGATGTTGGCAGCGGAATTGCCGGTGCCGTTGATCGAGGCCGCGCCGCGCAGCGCCAGGTTCTCCAGTGCCTGTCCCGATAGGTTGAAGCTGACATAGGCCTGGACATTGTCGGTGCCCCCGCCATTGGCCTCGATGACATGGTCGCCGGCATTGTCGACATAATAGGTGTCGTTGCCTTGCGCGCCGCTCATGGTATCGGCACCGGCAAGGCCGTTAATGATGTTGCTGCCTGAATTGCCGGTGATGATGTTGGCAATGGAATTGCCGATGCCGTTGATGGAGGCTGCGCCGCGCAGCGTCAGGTTCTCCAGCTCCTGACCGGAGAGATTGAAGGAAATCGTGCTGTTGACTGTATCGGTGCCCTGGCCATTGGCCTCGAGGACAACGTCGCCGGCATTGTCGACCCAGTAGGTGTCGTTGCCGGTGCCACCGCTCATCGTGTCGGCGCTGGCGCCGCCATTGATGGTGTCGGCGCCGCCGAACCCATAGAGCACGTCGTGCAGCGGCGTTCCGTTCAGCGTGTCATTGCCACTCAGCGCGAGATTGAGCAGACCCATCGTGTCATTGCTGAAGACGAAGCTCGCAACGTCGGTGGCCGCTACGTTCAGGCCCGTGATCTGCAGCACCGTGCTGCCAGCCACCACATACTGGACGGATGTCACGGTCCCACCGGTAGGGACGCCGGCGTTATAAGTGAATCCAGAGCCCTGAAAGAGTGTGTAATTCGACGCGTCGTCAAAAAACCTTGCATAGAGAGGCTGCGGGTCTTCGAAGTCGTAGTCGACCAGTGCTCCCACCTGCAGCGTATCGAAATTCAGTCCAAAAACCGTACCACCGCTGACAACAGCCATGACGTTCTCCCACCCAAGATTAACAACCCCAACCTATATTTACGAGGTTTCCTGAAACAGCACAACTGACCGTTCTTACTTGTAGTTAGCCAGCGAGGGTTCGGGATGGAATTGTTGCGATGGACTTTGGCGGTGGCGGCAAGGTCCGCTTCGGGCCGACCGGCATGACTTTCTTACACCACAACGAAATCGGCGTTGGTGAGTGCCAGGTTGGCGGCGAGGGTGGCGAAATGGGTGGAGCCGCCAGCGGCACTGCCGTTGCTGTCATAGTAGAGCCAGCCGGTGTCGGTCTCGTAGATGATATGGTCGTTGCCGTCGGCGGCAAGGCCAGTTGTGTTCTTGACGAACTGGTCGGCCGTCAGCGTGCCGTTGCCGCCAAGCGCTGTGAAAATGGCGTTGTCGACCTGGATGGTGTCGTCAGCGACCGAAAAGTCGGTAATGTGGTCGACATTGGTGGAAGCGTTGAGCGCCGTGGTAAAGACGAAACTGTCGTTGCCGGTACTGCCAGACAGCGTGTCGTTGCCGAGGAGGCCGTCGATGACATTGGCGCCCGAATTGCCGGTGATGATGTTGGCGGTCGAGTTGCCGGTGCCGTTGATGTTGCCGGTGCTTCTCAGCGCCAGATTCTCCAGTTCCTGCCCAGAGAGGTTGAACGAGACATAGGCCTGGACATTGTCGATACCCTGGCCGTTGAGCTCGATCACGTGGTCGCCAGCATTGTCGACATAATAAGTGTCGTTGCCGGTGCTGCCACTCATGGTATCGGCGCCGCCGAGGCCGTCGATGACGTTGTTGCCCGAATTGCCGGTGATGGTGTTGGCGATCGAATTGCCGGTGCCGTTGATCGAAGCCGAGCTGCGCAATGCCAGGTTCTCCAACTCCTGTCCGGAAAGACTGAAGCTGACATAGGCCTGCACATTGTCGGTGCCCTGGCCGTTGAGCTCGACGACATGGTCACCGGCATTGTCGACATAGTAGGTGTCGTTGCCGATGCCGCCCTGCATGGTGTCGGCGCCTTCCTTGCCGTCCAACGTATCATTGCCGCCAAGGCCGCTCAGCGTGTTGACACCTGAATTGCCGTTCATCGCGTTGGCTAGGCTGTTGCCGGTGGCGTTGATCGAAGCTGCGCTGCGCAGTGCCACGTTCTCGATGTTGCCCGTGAAGTGGTTGCCGTCACTGAGGTTGATCGAAATATAGCCATTGACGATATCCGAGCCGTTGGCGCCGGCGGTGTTTTCACTGACGATATCGCCAGCGTTGTCGACATAGTAAGTGTCGTTGCCGGCCCCGCCATACATGGTGTCGGCACCCGCCTTGCCATCCAGCGTGTCATTGCCGGCCTTGCCGTCCAAATGGTCGCCGCCCGAGGAACCATATATGGCTTGGGTGCCGTCGGTGCCGGTTAGCGTCAAGGCATTCGTGCCAAGCCCGACGATAGATGAAATGCCGTTCACCGCTGTCACGGATACCGACGTGCGGATGGTCGACTGGCCCATCAGATCGATCTTGGCGTTGAAGCCGGCAGCGATCGTCGCGGTGAGAACCACCGGCGTCACCTGGTCGCCGCCGGCAAACGTGATGGTCTTGAGACCGGCTGTCAGCTCCTCGGAATAGCCGCCGGCGCTGCCGCTGGCCGTGTTCGGTCCGCCGCTGACGGAAACCGTTATGTTGCCGCGCCCTTCGCCGATCGAATAGAACTGGTCGGCGGTCACGGTATCGTTGAAGGCGACACCGGTGAGAAACTGGTGATTGCCGCCTGGCCGGCCGAAATCTTCGGTCAGCATCGTCGCGTTGAGGCCCTGATAGATGCCCTGGGCCTGGCCGACACCGACCTCCTGATAGTCCGGATCCATCAAATTGACCCGGTGGCCGCGGCCAGGGTAGTTCGAATCGACAAACAGAAGTTGATGTAGCTGCAGAGACATCGCCGGTGTGAGCGTGCCGGAAGTAGCGCTGTAGGCGATGTTTTCGCCCGCCGTGTTCCAGTCATAGCCAGCGGCCGTTATTCGGGCGAATGGATCGTGGCCGCTCAGATCAGTATGCGAAAAGTAGTCGTGGTCGATCATGTCCTGGCTATGAGCCCGCGCCACGCTGAGCAACGTGTCGTTCATCGCCAGCGGCTGCTTCATCGCTGCGGAGATGGTCTCGTTGGCCGGGACCCCCTCATTGAGGCTTATGCCATATCGTGCGGCTTCAGCGGCCGGATCAAGCCGCGCGCGATTGATCAGTTCCAGGATTGCCTGCTCGACAGCACTCTGATTGGCCATGACTTTCCCCATCCAGTATTGTGCGAGTATTATTTTTAGGCAACATACCGCCAAAATGCCAGCCGGCTGGAAGAAACCGGCTCAAAAGCCGTGCCATTCAACGCTTTGAACGGGCTCCACAGGAGATATGCCCACGCAATCGCAGACGCCGTAATCGGGCGCCTGCGATTGCGTGGGGAGCTCTATCTTCGAGCGGATCAGACCACGGCGAAATCGGAGTTGGTGAGCGCCAGATTGGCGGTCAGCGTGGCGAAATGCGTGGAGCCGCCAGCGGCGCTGCCGTCGCTGTCATAGTAAAGCCAGCCGGTGTCGGTCTCGTAGATGATGTGGTCGTTGACGTCGCCGGCAAGGCCGGTGGTGTTCTTGATGAACTGGTCGGCCGTCAGTGTGCCGTTGCCGCCGAGCGCTGCGAAGATCGCATTGTCGAGCTGGATTGTGTCGTCGACCACCGAGAAATCGGTGATGCGGTCGACATTGGTCGAGGCGTTCAGCGCTGTGGTAAAGACAAACGTATCCTGGCCAGTGCTGCCGGACAGCGTGTCGTTGCCGAGGAGGCCGTTGATCGCGTTGGCGCCACTGTTCCCGGTGATCACATTGGCAATGGAGTTGCCGGTGCCGTTGATGTTGCCGGCGCTTCTCAGCGCCAGATTCTCCAGCTCCTGCCCGGAGAGGTTGAAGCTGACGTAGGCCTGGACATTGTCGATGCCCTGACCGTTGAGCTCGACAACGTGGTCGCCGGCATTGTCGACATAATAGGTGTCGTTGCCTTGTGCGCCGCTCATTGTGTCGGCGCCGGCAAGGCCGTCGATGATGTTGTCACCGGTGTTGCCGGTGATGATGTTGGCAGCGGAATTGCCGGTGCCGTTGATGGAAGCCGAGCTGCGCAGCGCCAGGTTCTCCAGTTCCTGCCCGGAGAGGTTGAAGGAGACGTAGGCCTGCACATTGTCGATGCCCTGGCCGTTGAGCTCGATAACGTGGTCGCCGGCATTTTCGACATAGTAGGTATCGTTGCCTTGCGCGCCGCTCATCGTGTCGGCGCCGGCAAGGCCGTCGATGATGTTGTTGCCGGTGTTGCCGGTGATGATGTTGGCAGCGGAATTGCCGGTGCCGTTGATCGAAGCCGAGCTGCGCAACGCCAGGTTCTCCAGCTCCTGCCCCGACAGGTTGAAGGAGACGTAGGCCTGGACATTGTCGGTGCCGCCGCCATTGGCCTCGATGACATGGTCGCCGGCATTGTCGACATAATAGGTGTCGTTGCCGGTGCTGCCGCTCATCGTGTCGGCACCGCCGAGCCCATTGATGACGTTGTTGCCGGAATTGCCGGTGATGATGTTGGCAATGGAATTGCCGATGCCGTTGATCGAGGCCCCACTGCGCAGCGCCAGGTTCTCCAGCTCCTGGCCGGAGAGGCTGAAGGAGACGTAGGCCTGGACGTTGTCGGTGCCGCCGCCATTCGCCTCGATGACATGGTCGCCGGCGTTGTCGACATAGTAGGTATCGTTGCCGGTGCTGCCGCTCATCGTGTCGGCGCCGGCGAGCCCATCGATGACGTTGTTGCCGGAATTGCCTGTGATGATGTTGGCAGCGGAATTGCCGGTGCCATTGATCGAAGCCGCGCTGCGCAGCGCCAGGTTCTCCAGCGCCTGTCCCGACAGATTGAAGCTGACATAGGCCTGTACATTGTCGGTGCCTTGGCCATTGGCCTCGATGACAAGGTCGCCGGCATTGTCGACATAGTAGGTGTCGTTGCCGATGCCGCCTTGCATGATGTCGGCGCCACCGCGGCCGTCGATGACATTGCCAACATTATTCCCGATGACGGTATCGGCATGTGCGCTGCCGATGACGTTCTCGATCGTTGTCGAGAACGCAAGGCCCAGATTTCGCTCCCATTCATAGGCCGGGGTGGTCGGATCAGTCAGGGTGTTTCGAATAAAGTCCCCAAAGCCACCAAATTGCGCGGTGAGGTCATCGATCTGATTCTCGACATTGTAGTAGTCGAGATCCGAATAGGCGCCGGGGCGCAAATCGACGGTCGAACCCCGGGAAAGCGCGGACAGGTCTAGAGTGTCCGTGCCGCCGGCATCGTAGATCGCCTGCCTGCCATTCAAGCCATTGTCGGTAAAGGCATAGACCGTATTGCCGGTGGCAGTGGTCGAATCTGCGCCGTAGTGGGACTGAATCGCCATGATATCGAGCACCATTGGCGTAAAGGACGACGTTCCCTCGACACTGTAAGCGATGCCCCCGCCGCCGCCGTCTGACCAAGTGAAGAAATAGTCTTCCGAGGTGTAGCTCATCACCGTGTAGGTTCTGCTGTCGTATCCCGCCGGCACAGTCGGCGCCTCGAAGGGGTGTTTCAATCCCAGGGCATGCCCGGATTCGTGGATGAGAATCTGGAAATCAGAGGTATCCTGGGCGAAACTGGATGACTTAAAGGTCTCGTCGACCCAGATGTCGCCGTTGACGGCAATTGCCGTGTTGCCGGGCAGGGGCGGGCCATAGGCATAGGCGGCTATGCCTGAGCCCTCGCGCGCTGTGACGTCGGTGAATGCGACGCGGATTTTCCCGGGGATTGCGTCCGATACCTCGTTTATCGAAGGCGCGATCAACGCGTCCCAAAGGGACAAGGCGATCCGAAAGCTCGCCGCCTGGGTGCTGTTGAAAGGTCCGGATTGAGCGTCGAAAGGCTCTTCCGATCCATAATCTTTCTCCCAGAGTGAACCGGCGCCCGGAATTGAGTAAGTGATCGTCGAGCCGGACCACTTCGCACCGTCCACGTCAACAAGCCCATTCCGAGCCTGTGTCACGGTCACATTTGTCAAAGTCATCGCGCACCCCCCGCGGTTGTTGGACGATAATATTCGGCGACACTATGGATCATAGATAACGGTGTCCGCTACGCTCGGAGAAATTCCAGGAAAAGTGTGAAACAGTTTCCTGTCCGGAATTGTGTCAAACAAAGAGAAAGAGCGGTTTTGCGTTCAGTGAAACGATGAACCGCTCCTACCTTCACACCACGACGAAATCGGCGTTTGTCAGCGCGAGGTTGGCGGCCAGCGTGGCGAAATGGGTTGAGCCGCCAGCCGCACTGCCGTCGCTGTCATAGTAGAGCCAGCCGGTGTCCGTCTCGTAGATGATGTGCTGGTTGGCATTGGTGGCGGCGCCCGACGCGTTGGCGGCAAACTGGTCAGCCGTCAGCGTACCGTTGCCGCCAAGCGCTGCGAAGATGGCGTTGTCGACCTGGATGGTGTCGTCGGCGACCGAGAAGTCAGTGATGTGGTCGACATTGGTTGAAGCATTCAGCGCTGTGGTGAAGACGAAACTGTCGTTGCCGGTGCTGCCGCTCAGCGTGTCGTTGCCGAGGAGGCCGTTGATGACATTGGCTCCCGAATTGCCGGTAATGATGTTGTCGGTCGAGTTGCCGGTGCCGTTGATGTTGCCGGTGCTTCTCAGCGCCAGGTTCTCCAGCTCCTGCCCGGAGAGGTTGAACGAGACATAGGCCTGGACATTGTCGATGCCCTGGCCGTTGAGCTCGATCACGTGGTCGCCGGCATTGTCGACATAATAGGTGTCGTTGCCTTGCGCACCGCTCATCGTGTCGGCACCGGCAAGGCCGTCGATGATGTTGTTGCCGCTGTTGCCGGTGATGATGTTGGCGATCGAATTGCCGGTGCCGTTGATATTGCCTGATCCGGTCAGCGTCAGCTTCTCCAGTTCCTGTCCCGACAGGTTGAAGGAGACGGAACTGAAGACGCCGTCGGTGCCCTGGCCGTTCAGCTCGACGACATGATCGCCGGCATTGTCGACGTAGTAGGTGTCGTTGCCGGTGCTGCCACTCATGGTGTCGGCGCCGCCGAGCCCATTGATGACGTTGTTGCCCGAATTGCCGGTGATGATGTTGGCAGCGGAATTGCCGGTGCCGTTGATCGAGGCCGCGCCGCGCAGCGCCAGGTTCTCCAGCTCCTGGCCGGAAAGATTGAAGGAGACGTAGGCCTGCACATTGTCGATGCCCTGGCCGTTAAGCTCGATGACATGATCGCCGGCATTATCGACATAGTAGGTGTCGTTGCCGGTGCTGCCGCTCATCGTGTCGGCGCCGGCGAGCCCATCGATGACGTTGTTGCCGGAATTGCCGGTGATGATGTTGGCAGCGGAATTGCCAGTGCCATTGATCGAAGCCGCGCTGCGCAGCGCCAGGTTCTCCAGCGCCTGTCCCGACAGATTGAAGCTGACATAGGCCTGGACATTGTCGGTGCCCTGGCCATTGGCCTCGAGGACATGGTCGCCGGCATTGTCGACATAGTAGGTGTCGTTGCCGACGCCGCCACGCATCGTGTCGGCGCCGCCCTTGCCGTCCAGCAAATTGTTGCCGGAATTGCCGATCAGCGTGTCAATGCCGGAACCGCCAACGGCGTTCTCGATTGTCGCGCCGAAGGCAATTGAAACATTGCGGTGGCCGCCGCCGATGTCGGAGAAACTGCCTGCCGCCAGATTGATGATTTGGGCTTGGCCGAACCCGGACGCATTCAGCGTATCGACACCACCAGCGTCCCAAATGCAGATTGCCGGCGAGGGGTTCAGGGCGAAGTTGTACACGTTGCCGGCATTGGAACCAAAACCGTAGACGGTGTTGCCCGTACGCGTCGTCATATTGGCGCCGTAGAGCTGCTGAACAGCCAGAATGTCATACAACATCAGCGTGTCGGGATAGTCGTTGTAGTCGGATGCGCCGGTGTTGGTCTCGTCGAAATAGCTCATCACGCTGTATTGGTTGCTGTCCTGGATGAACTGGGCATCGTTGCCGTAGGTCGGATTGGTATCGGCATTGTATTCGCCCGGATGTGAAAGGCCGAGCGCGTGGCCTGTTTCGTGCAAAATGGTCTGGTAGTCGTAAGAGCCGATCGGCAGATTTCCCGGGTTAACGGCGTCGGTGTTCAAATGCACGTCTCCGGAAATGTCGCCTGGCGCCGTCGTTCCCGGGTAAATTGCGTAGGCTCCTGCGGGATCCGCCTTCGATGTGTAGTTTCCAAACAGCATCGTCGCGTTGTCGCTGGTGCTCGCGGGGTTGACTTGCGTGAAAGTCAGGCCGCAGACCGACGAATACATGGCAAGCACGGACTTGACGGCAGCGATTTCCGCGGAACTCAACGGGCTGAAGGGGGCAGCAAACCCTTGCGAGTCCGTGCAATTGACGTCCGTCATTCGCACAGCCCATGTCACGTTCACCGGCTGCCCGGGCGCTGTGCTCCAGCTGCTTCCGGGCCTCAGGATCGCGCCGGCCCCCATCAATTCGTCATAGCTGGCCCGGGTTCCGCTGACTACGGAAACACCATATTGGCCCACGTAATCATCGTTATATGCGCCGGCATTGATGAAGTAATCGCCGGTGGTCGAGGCCGTGTAGGTGATCGTCGAATAGCGGTACTGGCCCGGGATGACGTCGTCGTTGGACGCAACCAATGTTCCGGATGCGTTCATGAGAGCCATGAACGTGTCCTCGACATTGTCGCCGACGGTCGGACTGACACGCGCACCTTCACCGACTTCCGCGAATGTGTAAGTCTGGCCCGCCACAAGGTGCACCCGGTACCAATCATGGTCACCGGCCGAAGACAAATGGCCAGTCGCTGTCTGGCCGACTGCCAGGGTGTAGCTCGTGGCGATGGATGACGCCGCATCCGTTGTTTCGGTGACGTTCGGCATTGCTTCCCCCTCTGCGTTTCCTGCGGCCGCGCCGCTTATTATCGATAGTGGAGCACGAGGCTGACAACCCGCATGTCCGGCTGGCCTATTTGCCGTCGTTCACTTTGTCCTTGCCGCATAGCCGTTCTGCCACTTCGAGTGCCCTGCGAAGGACTTCCCGATTTTCCGCTGCCGAAATGATCGGGCTTCCAAGGCGTGCTTCGTGCAGACGCGCCAGCGCCTGCTCGCAGGTTTTGGCATTCATCGGGCGCTGCGGATTTCGAGGATAGGATTGTACTGGCTGAGGTCCGATAGTGGATGCCAGCACGATAGCTCCTACGCATAGGAGGTTCCGAGTCATGAGCCTTTTCCGTGACCGGTCTGTCTTTGACCAGGCGGCCGTCCAATTCTCGGCTTGGTGACAGCCACCCATGCCTGTCGCCATCATGATCGGCCACAACCACCTTCCAAAGATACAATCGCCTTCCGCGGCTTCGCGCCGACAGGTCAATTGCGGAACATTTGTTTCCGAAATCCTATGCCCACGCCCCTAGATTGATACTCTATGTCACGGTCACGACTGTATTCAACGCTGTTCTTGAGGAGCAGCTAAAATTCCTGCTTGAATTCCGTATGTACCGCGTTGCTTTGTTGGCACGGGTGCATCTCTCCTGGCATCGGGCTGGACTGCTATAGGCGCACCCAGGCGACAAGGTACGGATCGCAGGCGCGGAAATATCGGTGTTGCCGCCGGCCAGTGCGAGTTCCGCCGCCCTGGTTTGCATGGTGGTGCTGAGTTCCTTCTGTTTCAGGCGCAGGTCCTCGTCCACGACATTCCTCCGTTAGCTGGAGGTCTAGCGTATCGACGAAGGGGAAGTTGCCCCCACGCGTCTAATAGGCTGTCTTTCGCCGTTTAGGTCCTTAGTTTTCACAAGGACCTTCCTTGGCTTCCCGAAAAGCGCGTGTAGCTTGTCCGCGACCTCCATAATCGCAGGGAAGGCGGCATAGAAAATCGACATAGTGTCGCCTGCAAGGCCGTTACGAGAAGCGTAGTCCTCCAAGGCTTCTCGCGAAACGGTCAAGGTGAACGTGCCGGCATCTTGGTCCCAGACCAGAACCTCTACACCGCCGGCATTTATGTAGGGTTCATTCTTACGCCGATGATCCAGCAGGGTAGCCCCATGTTGCGCCCACAGCTGCTCGCAGTCGTTTGCCCTCAGGCTTGGCGTACCCGGTTTGCCATAGAATACCATCGCTGCCCGCACGTCATATCCAAGCACCTCTGCATTGGCAACGAACTGGATGGCGTCCCCGAGGCGAGTGGTGCCGAGCTTGACCTCCGTCTTGCTCGCGAGGTCGATCACACCAATGATTTCGGCTTCGTTATTCCTGGCAGCCAATACCGCACATACAGTCGCGAGCATGTGAGCCTCCGCTAATAATCTTAACCTCCAGGAGCCGGCTTGTTCCCCGCCGCGACTAGCCGACCTGCAAACCAACACGGACAGCCAGCCCAACCGGCCACTGATGCCGTCGAGGAGCGAGAATGCCCGCATTAGTTAAAAAAATAACAAAAACCTAAAAGGCCCTGGTCCAGGTCGGCCCAAGGGAACGGCGAACAAGACCACGCTGCTCAAGCACGCTATTTTGAAAGCAGCGGCGGAATATGCCTAACTGCGCGGGGCTTCGCAGTTACCAGCCGGGGCGCGATGAGGGGAGCTTCGCCGCCCCGGGGCTTGACTGGCGGAGGAAGTGCCCGCCGCTCCGCCGTTTCTGTTGATAATACTGCTCATAACCCGTTGTAAACACCATTAAAATCAATAATGTCACGTATGCGGTTATGGCAACGGGACACGAAATGGCTAGGCACAAGCTTTCTGAAGCAGGCCTTAAGAAGCTCGACAAGGCCGGCATTTATAGCGACGGCGACGGGCTTTTCCTCCGCGTACGCAAGGGCGGATCGAAGCAATGGTTTTTCATTTATAAGCGCGCCGGCAAGCGCGCCGAACTCGGCCTGGGCGGGTACGGGCAGGGGACAGCGCCGGTTTCGGTCGCCTTGGCGCGCGAGAAGGCCGACATATTTCGCCAGCGGCTTGCCCGAGGCGAGGAATTGCGCGCGAGCATTAAGCCGCCGCGTATCATCACATTCGAACACTGCATGGACGAGTTGCTGAAGGCGAAGGCCGGCGACTGGAAGAACATGAAGCACAAGGCGCAATGGGAGATGACCCTGCGCGAGTATGCCAAACCGCTGCACGACATGGCGGTGTCCGATATCGCTCTTGGCGACGTTAAGGAATGCCTCCTGCCTCATTGGAGCGAGAGGCCGGAGACAGCCGACAGGCTGCGATCACGCATACAGGCGGTCATCGACTACGCCATTGCCCATGAGTGGCGCAAAACGGCGAATCCGGCTCTCTGGCGCGGTCTGCTCGACAAGGTGATGCCAAAGCGCCAGACGCTTTCCCGCGGCCATCATGCGGCGCTTGCGTACGCTGAGACACCCACGATGATAGCCAAGCTTCGTCAGTCCGTGGGTACGGCGGCGCGAGCGGTCGAGTTTCTCGCCCTAACTGCCGCGCGCACCGGCGAGGTTCGCGGCGCCACGTTCCCGGAGATCGACACGAAGGCAAAAACCTGGACCATCCCGGCCGATCGCATGAAAGCCGGGCGCCAACATGTTGTGCCACTCACCGACCAGGCCCTAGCGCTTGTCGAGATCATGCGCCAGCGATCGACGTCGCCGCTGATCTTCGCCGGAGGCATCGAGGATAGGCCGATATCGGACACCGCCATGACCAAGGCGCTTCGGCTGGCATCACCGGACAAGAAGGCGACGCTGCATGGGCTTCGCAGTTCGTTCCGCGACTGGTGCGGCGATTGCACGCCCTTCGAGCGTGACGTTGCTGAGGCCGCTTTGGCTCACACAATCCGCGATAAGACCGAGGCTGCTTACCGGCGTGCGACGGCGCTCGAAAAGCGGCGCGATCTGATGATGGCTTGGGAAGCCTACCTGTCTCCACCGGTCAAGCGGGGGTCTAAGCAATGACCAACAAATATGACGGCCTTGCAATAATGAATCTTCGATACGACGGCGACGATTCGCTGAGGGAGATAGCCAAGATCCTGCGGCGTGGCGATGCCGAACCGGACTTTCTAAGGATGCTTGCCGATCAAATCGACCCCGACAAGAGGCAAACACTGACTGGAACGAAACTCGTCATCTCCAGAACGAAAGATCACCGGCCAAAGGCACGTCCAAAGTATGATCTGCGCAATTTTATATACGTCCATCGCTTTGGGTTTGCCGAAAATCTCGATGCCGTTGTGGCTGCTGCCATGGCAAAATTTGCTTGCAGCCGGTCGACGGTGATGAGGGACGTCGGGGTAATGAACACCTACTGGGGCAAGCGGACAGCTGAAGAGCAAGCCGAACACAAGGAACTTTGCCGTTTGAGCCGCGCCGAAGGCTTGGTCGAATACGCTCCGCTTCACTAAGTGCTGACTTATTGAGACTTCACAAAGCGGCATCTTATTGAAACCGTTATCTTGTGGCGGCGCAGTCGTTCATGTGCAAATTGGGAAGCCGTTCACCGGAGCGGCATTATCGAAAGTGCCGTTCCTAACTGAGAAAGGAACGGCAAATGGACTCCCCAGTCCTCATCAGCATCAAGCAGACCGCCGCCATGACGTCACTGTCACGCGGGGCGATCAACATCATGCGCCGGCAGGGAACTTTTCCAGCAGCGGTTAACCTGACCGGGGCGAAACGGGTCGCGTTCGTCCGAAGCGAAATTGAGGCATGGATCGCGCAGCGCATCGCGTCGCGGGAGGCCGCATGATGCTTCCTCAGACCGATCTCCAGCCCGATGAAGCCGTGCGAGCCGCTGCAGAGTACCTTGCAGGGCCGCGCGAGCGCACAGGCCAGCCCTGCGTTCCTGAACTCAAGACCCGCTATGGTTTGACGACCCTGGAGGCAATCGAGGCGATTAGGATCGCCAACGCCATTCGCAGAGCGAGGGCGCACTGATGATCCCAGAAAAGCGAAAACCCGACCGCTACGCAGCAGCGGCCGGGCCTTCAAAGTGCAGAGCGCAGGGCAGGCTCTTCCCGGTAGATTATTCCGCCTCCGAAACGATTGCAAGCGGTGGCGTCGGTGCCCAAACCTGAGCGCAAGCGGCTGCCGTGGGAGAAAGAACTAGTCGACTTGAACAAGTTCGACTGGTCGATCGCCGTCGGGCTTTCTCATTGGCACAAACACTCCCCTCTACAGCTTCGCATCGCCAACGTGCTCATGCAGCACGCGAACGATGGAAACATTGCATGGCCGTCTCGACAGACGCTTGCACAGTATGCCGGCGTTGCTGACTCCGGCCAGGTTCGAAAGGCGGTTCGAGCTCTCAAGAATTCGGGTTCGATTAGCTACTGCAGGATATCGCAACTCGACGACGCGGAACAGGCGAAGATCACCAGGCAGAAGCGCGGACTCGCCTACAAGCTCGAACTGTTCTGGGCATATGAGCAGCTTGAGGAATCACAAATACCGCTGAGAGCAATGCCGAAACAACTTCGGGACGGGAAGGCACGCAAGCAACTGGAGCAGGAGCTAGACCGGTCTACGGCAGACCGCTCCAACCGGTCTACGGCAGACCGCTCTACACCGGTCCACGATAGACCGCCTTATAAGGAGGGAACAGAAGAGATCAGCGTAAAGAAGGCTCCGAACGAAGAAGGTTCAGTGTCTACGCGCGACCCCTCCAACGCCTACAGCCAGGCCACGAGGGGCGCATGAGCCGTCCCCGCCAAGATAGGTATCTCGACCGCCAGGCGTCCGGCCGGCGCGTGCTGCGCGTCGAGGTCAAGGCAGTCGACGCGATCGAGCTCTTGCACGATGCCGGCTATCTGAAGCCGAAGCCAGTCGAGCGCGATAGCTGGAGTTGGGCAGAAGTGGAGGCCGCAGCCAGCAAGTTTTTTTGTGACGCGTCACGTCATTCTGGCGCGCGCTCTGCCATGCTTCGCGTGTTGAAACAGATGTTGAAAATTGCATGACCGACCTCGACGACAGGCTCACCATAAAAACCGCGGCGACCGCGAAGTTCACTCGCGTGAAATTCGTAGACGAGGAACAGCGCGTTATCGAGGGGACTGCCAGCACTCCGGTCACAGACCGGGCCGGAGACATCGTAGAAAGCCTTGGGGCTGAATTTGTCTTGCCTGTTCCGTTGCTGCTCGACCACCGATCAGACCAAAACGTTGGTGAAGTTTTCGAGGCTCGCGTCACGTCCAAGGGCATCCGCTTCAAGGCCCGCATCGCGAAGATCGACAAGCCCGGCGCCGCCCAGGATCTCACGAACTACGCTTGGGACTTGGTTAAATCCGGCCTGCGCAAAACGGTTTCCATCGGCTTCCGCGGCCTCGAAACGGAGGTGATGTCCAATGGCGGACTCCGCTTCAAAACGTGGGAACTCCTAGAAATTTCGCTGGTGTCGAATCCGGCCAACCCGCAGGCGTTGATCGAAAGCATCAAGGGCGATCCGGATTCGCTGCCACCACCTCGCCGCACGGTTCCGACGGTTCCGGTGGTCCCTGCACCGGCGATTGTCGTTGATACCAAAGCCATCGAGATGCGCGATATCACCGGTCGCCTTCACGATCTGGGAAAGGCCCGCAAGCGCTACGCAACACGTAAATGGCAAGTCATTGGTGCCGAGCGTGACGCAATGGACGCAGCGATCAAAACCGTCGATGCCGAGACCGAAAGGCTAATTGCGCGGCAAGTCGCTATCGAGACCGGGATCAATATCCAGACCAAGGAGGTGCCGCAGCAGCACACGGCGCAGGCATGGGAGATTCGCAATCGTCCAGAGCCTTCCCTGGCCGGCCTCGACGTCAACCAAGTGCTCGCCGCGCACCCTGACCTGCTCGACCATTACATCGATGTCGTGGCAAAAATGATGAGCGACATTGACTGCGGGCCGAACGCTTTGGTCTCCCGCCAAGAGGCGGCGGTTACCGACGCCTCCATGATGTCCACGCTCATCCAACTGCGAGCAATAACGAGGCTGTTCGACAAGCGCTTGAGCGATCTCGAGGCCAATCAGCAGAAGTTCGCAGGCGTCTACCAGCGCAGCCTGCCCTATCGAAAGGGCAACCTGGTCGTGAACGCGGGAAGCATGTGGTGCGCGCTGAAGGATGCTCCAGAGGGCGCAGCGCCCGGAGCCGATGCCGAGACCTGGCAACTAGCCGTCAAGCAGGGCGATGTCCGATGACCGACAAGCCGCGCAACCCGCTCCGCCGCCCGCCGCGCAGCGCCGAGGAGCTAGACGCCGTCGGCCGCGTCCTATTCGGCGACAAGAAATGGGATGCGCACATGGCCTCCCGCGAGCGCGCCAGGCGCAAGGCCATCGAGCTCGGTCTGTCCAACAACGCCGTTTCTCTGGACGCATTCACGAAAGGCAAGACCGATGGAAACTGAGATATGGATCCCCGCCGGCTGCGTCGACGAGGTCGAGCGGGAAACCCAACGGCAGATGCGCCACTTCCTTCCGAAGCTGACACTTGCGCTCGGCCGTGAGCCGAAAGAGGTCGAGGTCGACAAGCTTCATGCGTGCCTCTTCAAGCACTTCTCAGAGGCCCGGCAGGTGGCACCGGCCGACGCTTTGCTGAACTAGAGATGGTCACGATGTTCTGCGCCGGCATCGAGATCATAAGGCGACGGTCGCGGCGCGTTATCAGGACGCTGGCAGTGGCCGTCGCCAACCCCTCGGGGGGGACCTTCGGTTTTAGATCCGCGAACGGGCGCCTAGACCGCTCCGGGGTCATGCACAGTTTGCGTGCGCGCGCCGGGAAAACTCCAGAAATTCGGATTTTGAGGTGAACCACTGATGGCAAAGCGAGGCAGACCAAGCCGTGCCGTTGCATCGAAGCGTGCATTGAAGGGCGTCGATCTGGCCGCGATCGATCCTCTTGAGATATTGCGCGAGATCGCCGCCGACACCAGCGCTCCGGCAAATGCACGACTGCAGGCCGCCCGCACCCTCCTGGCGCGCGCTGGCAAGAAAGAGGGCGGCGACGGCGCCGAGCTCGACCGTGTCTCAGCGAGGGCCTTGGTCTTGCTGAAAGGTGGCCGCAAATGAGTCGACGCGAGGAAGACGCGATTCCGATCATCGAAACTTATCGCGGTGTCGGGCTGCACGATTGCCAGACCGAGGATCGCCTTCGCCTAGTGCGCGGCGAGATCGACAAAGTGCTCGCGCTCGACGAGGTCGATCAACTCGTCGATCTGTGCGGCAATGTTCGCTGGTCGCCGGAATCGAGGCTGTTAGCCGCGGCGAAGTTGCAGGCCACACATCAGCTTGCCGCCGAGGATCGGAAGACGAGGCCAGCGTTCGACCTTAGTTTTGTCGTCGCTTGCGTGGCCGGCTTGGATAGCGTGTACTGGCGCGATCCGTCTAACTTTGCCTCGCTGCTCGACCACGGCCCCGCGCCTGGCGAACAGGGTCCGGTGCCCCGCGCAACGCCGTTGGACGATGGCCGATGAGCACCCCTGAGATGATCGGCTTTTTCCCGAGGATCGAAAGCGTCACCATCGGCGCCGACCGCTTCGACCTCACGTCATGGGATGGCGTACGCGCCTGGCTGCAGGTCGATGCTCCTCAAGAGTTTCATTTGAACAAACAGGACGAACAAGAATGCTCCGATTTAGAGGTGGCCTAATGCTGATGCCAATGTTCTCCCCAACTCACAATTCCGCAACATGGCAGACGAACGCCCAGGCAAACCCAACCGGCAACAACGCCAGTTGGAACGGGTACACGCTTCGCATGAGGGTGAACGCCGCCGCGCTTTCCAACGGCGGCGGCTCGAAGGTTCGCGTGACCTGGAAGGCAGGCAGCTCGGCCGGTTTCACCTTCGACGCCTGCTATATCGGTGCCGGCGCCTCGGTGGGTGACAACTACGATTTCGAGACGACGCCAACGCAACTGACGTTCAATGGCGGCAGCGCAGGTGCGACGGTGACCACGGGCAATTCCATCGTCTCCGATGAGATCACCTACACGGTCAATGCCAGCAAGAACCTGATCGTGTCGATCCATTTCAGCGCAACGTCTGCCGTTGGGATTGATAACGGCGCCACCAACTTTCAGGGCTATTACAAGAGCGGCGTCAGCGAGGCCGGTACCGTGAACGTCAGCGGCTATTCGGCCGGCACCGGCACAGTCAGCTATGGCCTCGCGAAGATCGAATCCTTCGTGTGATGGCGGTAGGTTTTGCGCGACAAAGACCTGACCGAACGTCCTGGCAAGGGCCGGCGCTGGCGTGGTGGCCGTTCTAGGGCAGGTACCCCGCCAACCCGGCCAACAAATAGGCGGCAAGCAAGATGCTTGTGGCCAGCACAAGGACGCCTACAGCGGTGTACCGATCATGCATCCCCCACAGTGCACGAGGCGGGATTTGGATTCTATTGGCCATAGGGGAAGCATGCGCGATGTCGAGCTAACTCAGCGGCCTTGCCGGTGCTGGACGCGGTGGGCCGAGGGCACCGGCGAATGTGATCGCGGCGACGGGCCGGCCAACAGGCCGGCGCCAGGAGGCGCGGGGCGCATCGGTGGTGTAGGAGAGCGGCCGGCGAGAACGCGCGCGCTATCGCTCGCACCGACCCAAGAGTTGGAGCGCGCCGCTGGGGTTCAATCCGCCGGCGGCGCGCTTATTCATTACGGTGTGCAATCGCCGCCGGCGCCGCCACCGGCCGTGACGCCCTTGGTGTTGAGATTTTTGCAGAGGCCGGTGAACTGATCGCCGACCCAGCCGCCGACCGCCAGAATTGCCAGCAGCGACGCCGCAGCAATGATGCCGACCAGAATAGAGTATTCAACCATCGCGGCGCCAGATTCGTCGTCGCGAAACTGCTTAAAGAACTTATGCATGTTTACTTACCCCCTTTTTGACTTTCAACCCCGGAGCCGACCTATGCTTCAAAGCCACCCCGTCGAGGATTATTTAGCGGTCGCTTAAGTTCCGGAGTCAAAGGGATTTTAACGCAACGTTAACTGGAATGATCTCCGAAAGCGCTTGGGTGTTCGAACTAACCAAATGATTTTGCGTAGATTTTGGCGACTTTAACTATAGAAGTAGCTCTTTGTTGGAAGATATATCCCGTTATTTGTACAAACTGCGATGACGTTGTTTTTCACGACGTTCAATGCGCTGCCTGCAGGCCACAGCAGCACCAGGACGCGCTGAAACGGTTCGGCGGTGTAGGACAGCGGCCGGCACGAATCGTGCGTTCTGGGGCTGCCTTGCTGCGGCGTTTTTTAGCAACAGCTAACGGAACGGAAATAGCCCTGCGATATTGAATCAAATTCGAGTTGCAGGGAGTTTCGATGCGTAAGGGTGCCGGCGTTGGCCGGTTGTCGTTCATTGAACCGTTGATGCCGACGCTTGTCGAGAAGCCGCCCGAAGGGGAAGGCTGGCAGCATGAGGTGAAATTTGACGGCTATCGCTCCCAGATCGTCAGGGATGCCGGAGGCGTCCGCATCTTCACCCGCCGCGGCTTAGACTGGACGGCGGAGTACCGCGACCTAGCTGCCGCTGCCGCCTTGCTTGAGGTGGAAAGCGCCATCATTGATGGTGAGATCATCGTTCTGAACGACGCCGGCCTGTCCGACTTCGGCGCGCTACGGAAGGCGATCACTAGGCGCCAGCAAGACCTCTATTTCGTCGCCTTCGATCTTCTACACCTGAACGGCCACGACCTACGCGACATGCCTCTTCAAGACCGCCGCGAGATCCTGGCGGCAATGATCCCGGAAGGCGGTCGCATCCAATTCAGTCAGGCGCTGCCGGGCGACGCCAAGGCGATCTTTCATCTGGTCGACCAAGCCGGACTTGAAGGCATGGTTTCGAAGCGGCGGGACAGCAAATACCGGAGCGGCAACTCGACGGCCTGGCTGAAGGCGAAATGCTACACGATCGATGAATACCAATTGCTTGGCGTGGAGCGCGAGGCAGGTAAGCCGGCCTTCGCACTGATGGCTGATCGTGCGACCGGGAGGTATGTCGGCTCTGCCTTTATCAACTCGAGCCGCGCCATCCGCGAACGCCTATGGAAGCGCGTCCAGGAGCACGCAGGGCCGGCCCCGATGGGCATGAACCGGCCGGCCACGCAATGGGTCAAGCCGGGCATCATCGGTCGTGTGAAGCACCTGCGTGGCGAGGATGACCTACGCCATGCCTCGCTGCAGGATTTTCGGGAGGAGTGAGGAGATGCAATTGATCACCGGTCTCATTGCCCTGATAGTCTTAAGTGCAGCGGGAACCGCAATAGCGTTGAAAGCTACCTCCACCCAACTGCTGATTCATGAGGAAAAGGAAGCATCGGGCTTGTTCGCGTGCCAATATTTCACCGGGACAGGCGTAGAGATCAACCATTCCAAAGCCCGCTGCGAGCGGTTCGCCGTGGTAGCGAAATAAACGAGATGGCTCTCTCTGAGGGCCTTGCAGGTGCCATCGATATCAGGAATATAATCCTTCGTTGCGGCGAACCCCTTCAACGGAGATCGCCATGTCCAAGACCCTCGCCGATACCCTGGCCGCTCGCGAAACGATGTACGTCAATTGCGAGCACCCGATGTGCTGCAGGTCGACAAAGCTCGACATCCAGGCGCTGATAGACAAGCTCGGGCCGGACCACGGTTCGATGCATTGGGACCTGGTTGGCCGCTTCGCCTGCACGGATTGCAAGGCTGCGGGCCGCGACCGCCGGCCGGTGTTCTTCACTGTGGTTCCTGATTACGAAGGGATCAACGCGAAACGCAACCGCGACTGGAAACCGACTTTCGAACGATAGACGAGGGCGTCAGGAAGGCTATATTTTAGCTATGCCTGATAAACCTGATAAGCCTGTAACAACGTACGTGGTCAGCGTCTTCGAGAAGCCGCACTGGCGGACCGTGCTGACCACGAAGGACAAGGCCAAAGCGCTAGCGATGGCGAAGGAGATCGGCGACAAGGTGCGGGTCGAGGAGATCACGCCGAAGCCCGAAGCGGCGCTAGAGCGCTTCGTTGGCAGAGACGCACCGAAGCACGATGTCCTGGCTGTTCTCGACTTCGTGCATTCGACGTTCGCAATCTTTTTGACTGGGAAAGCCGCGCTCTCTGACTTGGTAGGCGACGCTGCCCGATGCATTCACGGCTACCATAAGCACAAATCCCCCGCCGCCAGTTCTCTGGACGCTTGGGGCCGACTGGCATCCGGCCAGCGCCACAACGGCGGTAAGCAAAGCAATCAGTTGCACTGTTAATCTCCACCTGTCCTAGCGCTGCGGCAGTGGACAGTAGACGCGAACTTTCCCAGCGCTGCGCGGCGTGCGGATTAATAGCGTCCACTGCGGCCCTGGAAAAGTGATGCTATGCTGTTGCAGGCTCATGATCATACTGAAGCAAACCGTCCGAAGATCCTTGTCTTGGACGTCGATCGTGGCCGACACCGTGCGATGGCGCGCTGAGAACTTGCAGGGAACGAGATCGCCAGCGCCGTCGATCACGCGGCAAAGGAGGCCCGCCGATGCCACAGCGTCGGCATTGGCCGGAACCATGCTGGCGAGCAGCACTGCTGCAGCGAATACGATGCCCCTCATGGCGGTGAGCATCGCGCGCAAGCTTCGCCACCGCAAGGGCGTGCTTGACGATTCAACGTCGGCGGGCCTTCTCGACCTGAAGCAGCACCCATTCCTGCGCAAGACGGATCAGTGATTTGATCAGTCTCATGGCTTGCTCAACCTCACCCCAGCGCCACCGCCGTTTCGTGGAATAAATTCGACCCCAGCCGCCTCCAGAGCGGTCTGCAGGTCGAGCAACGTGCGGTCGTATGGCGTCCGCTTGCCGGCTTCGAAATTCGCGATGGTCGTTTTCGCGACTTTCGAGGCAGTCGCCAGCTGATCCTGCGACCATCCGACAAGTGCACGGGCCGCCCGACACTGTGCTGGCGAAACTGCCATTTTGATTAAACCTTGCATTAAAAGTGTTGACTACACGATAGATGCAGCCTTATACCATTAGTGCAACATTATCGCAATTGGAGAACACCAATGCCGAACACACCTGTTCGGGCAGCCGCTGAAGGCATGCCCACGCTCAACCGCCGGACCGCCCTTGCCGTAACCAGCGCGGGGCTCGTCTCTGCGATCACCGTTCTCTCCTCGCCGGCAAAGGCGAAGCCCGCCAACGCCCCGTCCGTGTCCGACGAGTTGCTGGCGCTCATCGAGGCGAAGCATGCGCAGTATGCTCGCTTCATCGCAGCGATCGACCGCGCTACTGAACTCGAAGACGCCTATTTGCCGAAGACCGCCGAACTCTATGTTCCGCTGTCCATCGGTGGCGGGCAGTCGCGCAGCCTTCGCTTTTCCGAACTGAAAAGAGTCGAGGCCGATCTGCGCGACGACATCAAGCGCCGCTACCGCGAGCAGGAGCAGAAGCTTGGCTCGCTCGGCAAGATTGCCCCTGATCTGGCGAAGCAGTCGACCGCCGCGCTTCGTAAAGCCGAGCAGACCGATCTGCGGACATTGAAGCGCCTCGTGAAGGAAGAGCGCGCCAGGCGCCTCGCTGCCGGGCTAGAGCAGGCAATCGAGGAGCGCAACGAAGCGTCAGACGCCGAGCGGGACGCGCTGAACGCCGTCTGCGCTTTCCGCTGCACCACCATGGAAGAGCACCGGGTCAAGGCCGCTTTCCTGCTGGAGTTCGCGACCGGCAAATATGGTGACCTGCAGTCCGAAGACATCGACGCGCTGCTCTGGTCGTTCCTGCCCGTCGAGGCCTTGGAAGACGCGGTCAAGGCCTCGGAAGGCGGTGATGCATGAACGCGCCCGCACGTAACGACAGCTTCGACGCCGTCGGCAACATGGAAAAGCCGCTGGCGGTGGCCAAGGATCTGGTCGTCGCTCTGGCGATGGTTGCTGAGACAATGAGCAACGCCGAAGGCAGCGTCGTCCAGCGGCTTGCATGGCTGGCGGGAGAGAACATCGCGGCGGCTGAAGCCCTCCGATGCGACCTTTTTCGGTTGACGCACCCGAGGCGGGACGAGTTCGAAAAAGAGGGTTGGCCCGGTGACGGGAAAGGCGGTGCAGAATGACCGCGGCCAGGAGAATCATCAACCCGCAATATCCCGGCATGTTGGCGGTCGACGTGATGGACCATGCGATGGACATGCTCCGCGTCGCACGGCTCGCGATCAACGCCTTTGAAGCCGACCAGTCCAACGTTTCAGAGAAGGAGATGGCGTCGATCGGCTACGTTCTGATCTACGCGCTAGATCTTCTCCAGCCGGTCCGGGAGCAGTTGAACAGCGAGGAAGGCGACGCCTTAGGCGGCAGGAAGGCGGTGCGGTCATGAATCGCCAAACCGTATTCATCGGCATGACGCCGACCCTACGCCTTCGCCTGGAAACCACGATCGAGAACCTGCTCGGGCTGCTCGACGAGATCGACGGCGGCGACGATCGCGAAGGCGATGACGAGCGGGAAGCGAGCGACGAGCGGGAGCTTGACGCTGGCGACTATGATGGTCCCGGCTTCATATCGGGAGGCCTTGGCCTCTAATCATTCCGCACACGAAACAATCAAGCCCGCTGCCTCAGTGGCGGGCTTTGCCGTAGTCTGCGGGCTTAGGCGGCTCCGTCGTATTCCTTGAGCAAGCCTTCCAACTCAGCCTTTGTACGTCTGTGATCTGAAAGGAGACTGGCGGTCAGGTCGCTATCAATCTTTCCGTCGCGCATCGAGTAATAGCGCCCTTGTCCGCTCTCCAGTCGCTCGATCGACTTCGTCACACTCACAAGCTCTTTTCTCATCCAAGCGATGTGATTTTTCCGCATTTCATCTTTCATGGATCAGATCCTACAAAGGCGGTTTTTGATCAGTAGCAGGCCTTGGCCCCGTCAAGGGTATCGACACGATCGATACAATCCGAGATCCGGCAACGACACTGCGATCGACGTGTTCGGCCAGCCCATGATCCCTCCCAAGGTCCGAAGTGGCATATTCGCAGGATGGAAGGCGAACGCAAGCCGCCGCACAGATGGCAAGCCTATGTCGTCAGCTTGATCAGAGGCTGCACCGCATCCGCGCCAAAGCGATTCCTGACGAATTGGATTTGCTTGTCGTCGCGCCCAATAACTAAAGAATTGGCTTGTTCCACGATAAGGCGGTTCGTGTTGCGGACGAGAGCCGAGGCAGAAAGCTTTTTGAACTGTTGCACCGTGTTCGTATTGTTCGCCGCGATAAACAATATGCGGGGTCCCATCCGCAAAATTATGTGCGCGAATTCGTGGCGAAGCCCCGTTCTAACAATTGGTCTGTCCGACGTCAGGAGTTCATGGGTGGCTGCATCAGTACGCACGACGGACCAAACCATTCGGTTTATCGCTTCACCGATTCTTTCGTTGTCCATGAGCGGAACGAAGACCTCGAAAAGATACTTCTCGATCGTTTCGAGCGGCACTTGAGCCATGTATTCGCTGAAAGTCGCAGGATGATCGCCAACCTTAGCGATCTTAGCGTACTCGGCCTCTTCCTCTGGGTCTGTGGCCATAATGACGTTTTTCCAGCGCGTTCGCAGCGCCATCATATCTGGTGGCATCCGCAACATGAGCGAGATCAGGAAGCGGGACCAGGCTGACCGCATCTCAGATTTCCAAGGCCCGCCAGGCCCATTCGTCTCTAGCCGCTTTAATGCGTCTGCTGCGAGAGAATCGGTGACGCCAAAGAATTTCTCTTCGATCTGTTGAGCCATCTCCGGCGGAAAGCCTTGCATCGAATACAGATCGATCGCGTAGCCTGTTCCAGCGGGGTGCGTGCGTCGAGGGACAATTTCCTTAAACGGTCGGCTGAACTCGCAAAGGCGGCCATCCGACCCAGCACAGCGCTTCAAATAGAAAATTGGCAGGTAGTGGTGCTTTCGTGGCGCATTGTGCGTCCGATTATCGAGCGCCGCCATCTTGTTGCCCCTGGTGTTGCCCGGAGGCAAGTGGGCCTATCGGAGTAGTGTCGTTCAAAATGCTTAAGTCTTTGAAAAGTTTGGCTCCCCGGGCCGGATTCGAACCAGCGACCAACCGGTTAACAGCCGGTTGCTCTACCACTGAGCTACCGGGGAACAGAGGCTCTCATGTGAGTGGCGCAGCCTATAGCAAACCCTTTTCCGCTTTGCAAAGAAGCATTTCGCATTTTTCCGAGGCTTTTTCGCTCAGGCGTTTCTCGCAATCGTTCGCGGATGCCCTCATATTAGCCGTCTTGCTGGGGATATGGAACCGAAAGCGCGGTTGCGGCTTAGATTCAACGGTGCTCCTGAACGGTCAAAAGGGTTAATCTTTCGAGACGATGACAGCACAAGACAACCAGATGCCGACGCGGAAAATCTCGGTTTTCGGGCGTGAGTTCAAAATGCCGCGCTCGCGCGGGCTCAGAATCACCATGGGCATCGTGCTGACCATCGGCGGCATTCTGGGTTTCCTGCCGATCCTCGGCTTCTGGATGGTGCCGCTTGGATTGCTGGTGCTGTCCTATGAATTCGCCATGGTCCGCCGCCACCGGCGCCGCTTCGTTGTCTGGTGGGAACGGCGCCGCCGGCCGGATTGAGGCCGACAGCGCCCGGTCTCAGCGCCCGGCGTGCTCCTCCAGCGCTTCGCGGATCTGCTTGAGAATCGCAGCCGCCGAGGCGAGCTTTGCCCGGTCACGCGGCAACAGGCTGCTCGCGCTCCCGATGCACAGGCGGTCAATGGCTTAGCGCAAAAGCTCTTCGCACTGCGGCAGCGACAGGCCGGACGCCGCATTCATGTCGTCTGCCTTGCCTTTTGCTGCCGTTGTCCGACGCATGGCATGTCTCCCGCCATGTTCAACGTATGGGCTGCTGAATGAGTTTCTTCCGGCGTCGAGCCATGCTTAACAAGCAGCTAACGTATCGTCGTCAGGCCCGGGCCTGTGATTTGACGGGACGCTGCCCAAACCGGCGAGAGGAAACCGTTCGGAATGCACGGGTGGCCGCTTGACGGCATTTTCGCCGCAACCTATTGGAACCGGGTGGAACGCCGGGAGCAATGAGGCCTCGTGGCGGAGTGGTTACGCAGAGGACTGCAAATCCTTGCACCCCGGTTCGATTCCGGGCGAGGCCTCCAATGCCCGGGCCCCCGCGCAGCAGCGCTGGGGCCTGAAGTTCCGATCGTAATGAACCGCGGTTCTGGCGCGGCAAGCGGATTGGTTGGAACATGAGCGCTGATTTCTCCGAGCTTCGCGTCAAGATGGTCGACGGCCAGGTCCGCACCACCGATGTGACCAGCGCGCCTTTGCTCGAAGCGATGCTTGTCGTGCCAAGAGAAATCTTTGTCGGGGCCGAACAGCGCGATCTCGCCTATATCGACGAGGACATCCGCATTGCCGCCGGCGCGGACGGCGCGCGCTATCTCATGGAAGCCTCGCCGCTGGCCAAGCTCATGCAACTGGCCGAGATCAGCCCGGCCGATTCGGCGCTCGATGTCGGCTGCGGCACCGGCTATGCCTCGGCCGTGCTGTCTCGGCTGGCGAAGTCCGTTGTGGCGCTCGAAAGCGATTCGGCGCTGGCTGAGACCGCTAGATCGACGCTTTCATCGCTCGGCTGCGGTAATGTGACCGTTGTCCACGGGGCGTTGCCGCAAGGACATGCGGCCAAGGCGCCCTATGACGTCATCTTCATCGGCGGCAGCGTCGCGGACGTGCCGGCACCGCTGCTCGACCAGCTTGCCGAAGGCGGCCGACTCGTTGCTGTCGAAGGCCAGGGCAATTCCGGCGTGGCCCGGCTTTTTTTTAAAGCGGGGGGGGTTGTAACCGGAAGACGCGCATTTAATGCGGCAATTAAGCCACTACCGGGATTCGAACGTATTCGCGCCTTCGAATTCTGAATGATTTTGCCTTGCAGGATAGGCGTTGTCATGGTCGCTTGTGTTTGAAATCGTTGCTGATCCGCAAAACTGGGGGCACTTTGGGGCTGAGCAGCAGGGAACATTGAACACGCGGCGCCGGCTGCTCAAGAAGGAGAAGCCGGCGTGGCGTGGTTCCCATGGACAACGAATGAGGGATACATGGTCCTGCCTATACGCAAGAGTCTTTTCGCCGCCGTCCTCGTTTCCGCGACCGCGCTTTCTCCATTCTCGGCCTCGGCGGAATCCATCCTCGGCGCGCTGGCAAAGGCCTATCAGTACAATTCTTCGCTTAATTCGGCCCGGGCCGGCGTCCGCGTCACCGACGAGAGCGTCGCCATCGCCAAGTCGGGATGGCGCCCGACCATCAACGGGTCGGCGGACATCGACTACTCAAGCAGCCATCTCAACGGCACGAACTCAAGCGTGCGGCTGACCACCGGCAATTTTGGCGTCCAGATCAATCAGACGCTGTTCGACGGTTTTCAGACCAGGAACAATGTCGCCGCCGCCGAAGCGCAGGTCCGCGCTTCTGTCGAAACCCTGCGCAACACCGAAGAGAACACCCTGTTCAGCGCGGCGCAGGCGTATATGAACGTGATTCGCGACCGCCAGATCGCCGTGTTGACCGAGCAGAACCTGCAATTCCTGACCGAGACGGCGCGCGCGGCGCGTTCGCGTTTTGAGGTTGGTGAAGGCACGCGTACCGACGTCGCGCAGGCCGACGCTTCGCGGGCCGCCGCCGTGGCATCGTTGAGCGCCGCCCGCGCGCAAGCCTTGTCCAGTGCCGCAAGCTATCGCCAGATCGTCGGCGACGAACCGGGCAAGCTCAAAGCCGCTTCCCCGGTGGCAAAACTGTTGCCGTCGAGCCTCGCAGTTGCCGTCGAGGTGGCCGCGAACGAGCACCCGGCCATCCTTGCCACCCAGCATCTGGTCGACGCGGCCGCGTTTTCGGTGAAGTCGGCCGAAGGCGCGCTGCTGCCGCAGCTGACTGCAAGCGCGGGTGTTTCGAGCGATTATCGCAATACTGTACCGGGCGTCTTCGCGTCGCAGGACGGCACTACCAATTCGGCCAACATCGGGGCCACGCTGAGCATCCCGATCTATTCCGGTGGCCGTAAATCGGCGATTGTGCGCCAGGACAAGGAATCGCTCAGCCAGGCCCGCATCGAGGTCGACGTCAGTCGCGACCAGGTGCGCCAGGCCGTCACCGCCGCCTGGACCGAGTACACTGCCGCGCAGCAACAGCTCACGGCCAACAAGCAAGTGATCGAGGCCGCGAAGCTAGCACTGAGCGGCGTCATCGAAGAACGCAATGTCGGCCAGCGCACCACGCTCGATGTCCTCAACGCACAGGCGACGGTCATCACCGCGGAGATCAACCAGGCTGGCTTTGAACATGATGTGGTGGTGGCGAGCTATGCCATCCTGCAGGCGACCGGCCGCCTGTCCGTCGACCGCCTTGGCTTGCAGGTGACGAAGTACAGACCTGAAGAGCACTACAACGCGGTCAAGGACAAATGGTTCGGCCTGCGTACGCCGGACGGCCGCTGAGAGGTTCGACTCGGACTTTTCGGTCCCTCCTGCCTGAGCCAGCTCTTTGGCTCCACTCCCCGTTGGTTCGGTATCTGGTCTAATCTGTTGAAATCCCACAAGTCCCCAGATTGGGGATTCTCGTGCGGCGATCCGTCGGTTACGCTGGCGTCATGATTCGATCCGGCTTTGCCGGAGCGGAAATCTGCAACGGGTCACAAGGGCGGCGGATGTGACGATGGCGACGGCAAGCAGCGCACAGCGCGAACCTTCCATGGAAGAGATACTGGCTTCCATCAGGAGGATCATCGAGGACAGCGACGGCGGCCGCAAGCAGCCGGGCGACACCGACGAGCTGCGCCAGGACTTGGAGCCGGCGGCGAGCGCCGGTGCAGTTGCCGACGTAGAGGCATTCCGAGCCGACCTGCAGGCCCCAGAGATCAAGAAGCCGGTGACGCTGGCGGAAGTCCAGGCACAATTGCCGGCGGCCGAGCCGGTGATCGCGCGGATGGAAACGCCGTTGCGCCCGGAGCCAACCCCGGTAAAGCCATCGATGACACTTGCAGAAGTCAGCGCCCGGGTCGCCGCCGAGCCGACCCCGCCGCTCATGGCCGACGCGCCGGAAGCGCGTCTTATTGCCGACTCGCTGGCAGTGCGCCCTGTCGCCGACGCCCCCGTTGCCGATTGGCGGCGCGAGATCGCCGCCGTCGGCGATCACGCCAAAGCTGTGCCGGACAGAGGCGAGGCCCTTAAGCCGGTTGTCCAGCCGCCAGTGGAGGCTCCGAGGGACGAACCGACTGCCGAAGCAGCCCCCGAGCCGTCTCATCCAGGCGCAAGCGCCGTGCGACCGGCTGTGGCCAGCGACGCGCCGCGTCCGGCCATCGTTTCCGAGCACACGGGCCGGCAGGTTGCCGCCGCCTTTGGCGAGCTTTCCGATGCGTTTGCCAGCCGCAGCAAGAAGACATTCGACGAGATGGCCGAAGAGATGCTGCGGCCGATGCTGCAGGATTGGCTGGACAACAATCTGCCGACACTGGTCGAGCGGCTGGTGCGCGAGGAGATCGAGCGCGTGGCGCGCGGGGCGCAGTAGTCTCAAGTGCCATCACCCTCGAAACGCCGCCCGTGAGGCGGCGTTTTTGTCGACGAGGTCAGCCCCGCGCTGGTCGCGAAGCAAATGAGGTTGTCGTCGGGATCCCTGACGATGAACGTGCGGGCGCCCCACGGTTCGGTTCGCAATGTCTGGTGGAACGGAGCCTCGGCTGCCTGAAACTCCAGGAACAGCGCCTTGATGTTGTCGAGTATGATCGTCGCCGCCAGCAGGTCATCGGCCGAATTGGCGGCCAATGGCGGCTTGTCGACATGGCGCAGGTTGAGCCTTGCGCCATCGCGGACAATCTGGGCGTAGAAGGGTGGCTCGCCATAGGTGAAGCGTGTTTCGAAGCCGAGCTTTTGCCGGTAGAAATCACAGGCCGCTGCAATGTCGCAGACAAAGAGCTGTGGTTCGGCAAAGGCGAGATGCGGTTTTGCGGCGTCTGGTGCTGCACGATCGGTCACGGTTTGAAGGCCTTCCTTCAGCGCCTGCCAGCTCTCGAAACCTGACTTCCTGGCGACGAGTTCCTGGGCATCGGCAAGCTTGAAGCCGTGATCGAGGATCTGGCTGTCGCTGAGATCGCGAAAACGCGGCAAGAGCCATCCAATCACAGCGGCGACGGGATAGTACCGCTCGCGATGCCATTTGAGATAGAGCTTGGCCTGTTTCTTGTGGTGTTCGAGGGTCGGCATGGGCGCACTGCGGGGTTGAGGTGGCGTAGGCGGGCAATGCCCCTCCGGCCGGAAGCCGATGCGCCCTACAGCAGGCTTGGTAGCGTATTGCGGCGGCACCTGCCGGTCAAGGCGCAAGCGCTACGGCCTTCTCCGAGGAACTGGCCCCTGCCAATCTGATCGATGGAAGTGGGTCTCCTTGACCTGATCCAGGCCGTATCTATTTGACGTTGAGGTTCCGAGGCAGCCCCTGCGGTTGACTTGGCCAAAACCTTCCGATTTACACCGGACCAGCAAACTCCCGACAGCGCGGACCATTTTCCCATGCTTGAAAAGACCTACGACGCAAAAACCGTCGAGCCGAAGATCGCCAAAGTCTGGGAAGACGCCGACGCGTTCCGCGCCGGCGCCGGGGCCGAGGAGGGGGCGGAAGCCTTCACCATCGTCATCCCGCCGCCGAACGTGACCGGCTCGCTGCATATGGGCCACGCGCTCAACAACACGCTGCAGGACATATTGGTGCGCTTCGAGCGCATGCGCGGCAAGAACGTGCTGTGGCAGCCGGGCATGGACCATGCCGGCATCGCCACGCAGATGGTGGTCGAGCGCCAGCTGATGGAAAAGCAGATCCACCGCCGCGACCTGACGCGCGAGCAGTTCATCGAAAAAGTCTGGGAGTGGAAGGACGAATCGGGTGGGGCGATCTTCAACCAGCTGAAGCGGCTCGGCGCCTCGGCCGACTGGTCGCGCGAACGCTTCACCATGGACGAGGGCCTGTCCAAGGCTGTGCTGGAAGTGTTCGTCACGCTCTACAAGGAAGGGCTGATCTACAAGGACAAGCGCCTTGTGAATTGGGATCCCAAGCTGCTCACCGCGATCTCCGATCTCGAGGTCGAGCAGCACGAGGTCAACGGCAATCTGTGGCACTTCCGCTATCCCATCGAGGGCGAGGTCTTCGATCCGGAAAATCCGAAAACCTTCATCACCGTGGCGACGACGCGCCCCGAGACGATGCTGGGCGACACCGCCGTTGCCGTGCACCCCGACGACGAGCGTTTCCGGCATCTGGTCGGCAAGAACATCGTCCTGCCGATCGTAGGCCGCAAGATCCCGGTGGTGGCTGATGAGTACTCCGATCCGGAGAAAGGTTCTGGTGCGGTCAAGATCACGCCCGCACATGACTTCAACGATTTCGAGGTTGGCAAGCGCCACAAGCTGCCGGCGATCAACATCCTCACCGTCGCGGCGGCGATAAGCCTCAAGGACAATGAGGATTTCCTCGCCGGTCTCGAGGTGACGCCGGAGCGGCAGGCAGTCTGGGATGAACTCAACGGCCTCGATCGCTTCGTCGCGCGCAAGAAAGTCGTCGAGCTGATGGAAGAAGGCGGCTTCCTGGAAAAGGTCGAACCGCATCGCCATGCTGTGCCGCATGGCGACCGCGGCGGCGTGCCGATCGAGCCGTTCCTGACCGAGCAGTGGTATGCCAACGCGGCGGAACTGGCCAAACCGGCGATCGCCTCGGTGCGCGAAGGGCGTACCAATTTCGTGCCGAAGAACTGGGAAAAGACCTATTTCGACTGGATGGAAAACATCCAGCCCTGGTGCATCTCGCGCCAGCTGTGGTGGGGTCACCAGATTCCGGCTTGGTATGGGCCGGACGGGCGCGTCTTCGTCGAGAAGACCGAGGAAGAGGCGCTGAGTGCGGCGATCGAATATTATCTGGCGCTGGAAGGACCATGGAAGGCTTGGGTCGAAGACAAGCTCGAGAACTTCAAGCCGGGCGAGATCCTGATCCGCGACGAGGACGTGCTCGACACCTGGTTCTCGTCGGCGCTGTGGCCGTTCTCGACGTTGGGCTGGCCGGACGAGACGCCCGAGTTGAAGACCTACTACCAGACCGACGTGCTGGTCACCGGCTTCGACATCATTTTCTTCTGGGTCGCCCGCATGATGATGATGGGCCTGCATTTCATGGACGAGGAGCCGTTCCACACCGTCTACGTCCATGCGCTGGTGCGCGACAAGAACGGGCAGAAGATGTCGAAGTCGAAAGGCAACGTCATCGATCCGCTCGACCTCATCGACGAATATGGCGCCGATGCTTTGCGTTTCACTTTGACGGTGATGGCGGCGCAAGGCCGTGACGTGAAGCTCGATCCGGCGCGCATCGCCGGCTATCGCAATTTCGGCACCAAGCTGTGGAACGCGACGCGCTTTGCCGAGATGAACGAAGTCGCGCGCAACGACGATTTCTGGCTGAACGATGCCAAGCTTGCGGTCAACCGCTGGATCCTCACCGAACTGACACGGGCGGCGCGTGAGATCACGGACGGCATCACCTCATACCGCTTCAACGAGGCGGCTGGGTCGGCCTACCGGTTCGTCTGGAACCTGTTCTGCGACTGGTACCTGGAACTCCTGAAGCCGGTGTTCATGGGCACGGATGAGGCGGCCAAGGCCGAAAGCCGCGCCTGCGTCGCCTTCGTGCTCGACGAGATCTACAAGCTCTTGCATCCGATGATGCCGTTCATGACCGAGGAACTGTGGGCGCAGACCGCTGGCGAAGGCAAGGAACGCGCCTCGCTGCTGTGCCATGCGGCGTGGCCGTCGCCGGACTTCGAGGACGCCGACGCTGCCGCCGACATCAACTGGCTGGTCGATCTCGTCTCGGGCATCCGCTCGGTGCGCTCGGAGATGAACGTGCCGCCGGCGGCGATCGCGCCGCTGGTCGTGGTCGGCGCCAACGAGGTGACCCGCGAACGGCTCGTTCGCGAGGACTCGGCGATCAAGCGGCTGGCACGGGTCGGCGACATCTCGCTGGCCGATGTCGCCCCAAAAGGCTCGGCGCAGATCGTGCTCAACGAGGCGACGATCTGCCTGCCGCTTGGCAGCCTGATCGATCTCGCCGCCGAAGCGGCACGGCTGCAGAAGGAACTGGCCAAGGTGACCGAGGAAATCGCGCGCCTGCACAAGAAGCTGTCGAACGAACGATTCGTCGCCAGTGCGCCGGCCGAGATCGTCGATGCCGAGCGTGAAAAGCTCACCGAGTACCGCGACGCGCAGGACAAGCTTTCGGTGGCGTTGACGAGGGTTCGCGACGCTGGTTGAGGGCAGATTCGTGGCGCCTCGGCGGCTTCGAAATCAGACCTTCTTGCCTCGAAAATAGGCATTCCGCTGCGTTAATGTTGACGTAAACGGAAAGTTTTGGCCCCATTGTTGCCATAATGTAACAATGGGGCCCTGAATCCCCAAAAACATATATTTTTGAGCCTTTTGGGCGGATTTTTCTCGCGTTTTGAGGGCGGCACACACTCCGGAGGCGGTTTTTTGGCCTAACCGCAGTGGCTTGTTTTGTGTCGAAAATGCGCTTGGCGAACATGTACATGTACGCCCCAGGAATTCGTTATTGCACCGTTAACCCGAATTGGTTCTAGCTTGCCGCACTCGAATTCGGGGAGGACATTCATGACTATTTTGCGACATAAAGCACTGCTGGGGGCGGGGTGCTTTTCGCTGGCTTTGATCGGGACGGCGTTGAACTCGGCGCATGCTGGCGGCTTGGAGCGCGGCGGCTACGACATCGACTTGCTGTTCGATCCGGCGCAGGTCACAGGCGAGCTTTCCGGCACCTATGTGATGCCGCAACGAGACCTGAAGAATGCAACGGATACGGATCCATCTGACGGCAATCTCAATGCGCTGGGCAAATCCAGCACGGCGCGCGATACCGAAAGCTATTGGGTGCCCTACGGCGGCATCAAGATCGGCATGGGACCGGTCGATTGCCTGGGCGACTACTCCCAGCCGATCGGTGCATTCAGCAATCCTGGTGCGAACTGGGCGGGTGCACAAAGCAATGTCGAGACGAAGGTAGAGAGCAAAGCCTTCAGCGCGACCTGTTCTTACAAAATGGACCTCAGCAAAGGTCAGTTTCGCTTCATCGGCGGCGTGTTCCATGAGGACGTTTCGGGTTTCAAGGAACAGTTGGTTGCTCCCATTCCCGCCTTTCTCGGCACAGGCATTGGCCGCCTTGATCTCCAAGGAGATGGATGGGGATGGCGTGCCGGTGTCGCCTATGAGATCCCGGACATCGCCTTGCGCGCCAGCCTGGTCTACAATTCGTCGGTCAAGCTCGACAATTTGAGTGGAACGCTTGATTTGACACAGGTGCCTGGGCTTATCAATCCCGCAAATCCGCTTCTCGGCAACGTCACTGACGTCTATGGTTCCTCGCAGGTTCCGGACTCTGTTGAACTCAAGCTTCAGTCAGGCATCGCTCCCGGCTGGTTGGCTTTTGGATCCATCAAGTGGGTGAATTGGAGCGATCTGCAGAGCATCCCGTTCTGCCCGACCTCGACCCAGGGGCTCATTGCCTGCACGACGACCAGCCCGGTGCGCGCCACCTCGCTTGATTTGCTCTACCGCGATGGTTGGACGGTTTCCGGTGGCATCGGCCACAAATTCAACGATCAGTGGAGTGGGGCGGCGGTTCTCACCTGGGATCGTGGTACGACCACCGGCCTGAGCGCGCAGACCGACACCTGGACGGTGAGCGGCGGCGTGGCCTATACGCCGACCCAGAACATCGAAATTCGTCTCGGTGGCGCGCTGGGCGTGCTTACCAGCGGATCGATCCATTCGGTCGTCGGCAGTGACGGCGTTACCTACGGTACCGAATACACCGCAGACTTTGGCAATGATCTTGTTTCGGCGATCTCCACTTCCTTGAAGGTCAAGTGGTAACCATCTGAAGTGAAAAGAAAAAAGGCCGGGCATTGCCCGGTTTTTTTTGTTTGGGCCGGCGCCGTTTGGGCCCCGGCATCCAAGCTGCGTTGCATCGTGCGATTGTGACGTTTTGGCAACACTTTCTGAACAACCCCTGCGCTAAGACTCAGGCCAAGGAAATTGCCCATTTCCCGCCATAAACCCGGCGCACCTCGATCTTGTCTCGGGACACGCGCCAAAAGGCTCGGCGATGGGGCAGGCCGCACCGCCCGCGGCAAGGAAGAGTATGGACGCCAAAGTTATTTCCAAGGCCAAGCTCCCCAGCCGCCATGTGACCGTCGGTCCGGCGCGTGCACCGCACCGTTCCTATCTCTATGCGATGGGATTGTCGGCGGCCGAGATTGCGCAGCCGCTGGTCGGCGTCGCGTCCTGCTGGAACGAGGCAGCGCCCTGCAACATTTCGCTGATGCGCCAGGCGCAAGTGGTCAAGAAGGGCGTCGCGGCCGCCAACGGCACGCCGCGGGAATTCTGCACCATCACCGTCACCGACGGCATCGCCATGGGCCACCAGGGTATGAAGTCGTCGCTGGTGTCGCGCGAGGTCATCGCCGATTCAGTCGAACTCACCATGCGCGGCCACTGCTACGATGCGCTGGTTGGGCTGGCCGGCTGCGACAAGTCGCTGCCCGGCATGATGATGGCCATGGTGCGTCTCAACGTGCCGTCGATCTTCATCTATGGCGGCTCGATCCTGCCCGGCAGCTATCGCGGCCGCCAGATCACCGTGCAGGACGTGTTCGAGGCGGTTGGCCAGCACTCGGTCGGCACGATCAGTGACACCGAGCTGCTCGAAATCGAGCAGGCGGCCTGCCCGTCGGCCGGCTCCTGCGGCGCCCAGTTCACCGCCAACACCATGGCCACCGTCGCCGAGGCGATCGGCCTGGCGCTGCCCTATTCCTGCGGCGCGCCGGCGCCTTACGAGATGCGCGACCGTTTCAACTTCGCCTCTGGCGAAAAGATCATGGAACTGATCGCCAAGAACATCCGGCCGCGCGACATCGTCACGCTGAAGGCGCTGGAAAATGCGGCGACCGTAGTTTCGGCCACCGGCGGCTCGACCAACGCAGCACTTCACCTGCCGGCGATCGCCCACGAGGCCGGCATCAAGTTCGACCTGTTCGACGTGGCGAAAATCTTCGAGAAGACGCCCTACATCGCCGACCTCAAGCCCGGCGGCAAATACGTCGCCAAGGACATGTTCGAGGCCGGCGGCATTCCGCTCCTGATGAAGACGTTGCTCGACCACGGCTATTTGCATGGCGACTGCCTGACGGTGACCGGCCGCACTTTGGCCGAAAATATGGAGCACGTTGCCTGGAATGAACATCAGGATGTGGTCCGCCCGGCCAACACACCTATTACCCAAACCGGCGGTGTCGTGGGGTTGAAGGGAAACCTCGCCCCCGAAGGCGCGATCGTGAAGGTTGCAGGCATGTCGGAGCTGAAGTTCTCCGGCCCGGCGCGCTGCTTCGATTCGGAAGAGGAATGTTTCGAAGCGGTGACGCAGCGAAATTACAGGGAAGGCGAGGTGCTCGTCATCCGTTACGAGGGGCCGCGCGGCGGCCCAGGCATGCGCGAGATGCTGTCGACGACGGCAGCCCTCTACGGCCAGGGCATGGGCGGCAAGGTGGCGCTGATCACCGACGGGCGCTTTTCGGGCGCGACGCGCGGTTTCTGCATCGGCCATGTCGGGCCCGAGGCAGCGGTGGGCGGCCCGATCGGGCTGCTCAAGGATGGTGACGTGATTTCGATCGACGCGGTGAACGGCACGATAGACGTGGCGTTGTCCGATAGCGAACTGGCGGCGAGGGCAAAGACCTGGAAGGCGCGCACGACCGACTATCAGTCGGGCGCGATATGGAAATATGCACAGACGGTAGGGCCGGCGCGCGATGGCGCGGTCACCCATCCGGGCGGTGCGAAAGAAACACATTGTTATGCGGACATCTGAGTTGTTGAGGTCGTCTGTCTTTTCGGCACTGGTCGTGTTCGCCACTTTTGGCGCGACCTTTGGCGCCGTGGGCCAGGCCATGGCCTTTGACGACAAGGTGTTCGACGACAAGACCGGCGTGAAGCCGCAATCCAGCCCATGGGCGGTGTTCCAGTTCGGCTTTTCCGCCTACAAGAACGGCCACAAGGAACAGGCCGCCGAGGCCTATAAATACGCCGCCGAGAACGGCCAGATCGGCGCCACCTGGAAGCTTGCCCGCATGTATGCCGAGGGCGACGGCGTCGCTCGTGACGACTACGAGGCGTTCAAGTTCTTCTCGGAGATCGTCGACCAGGATGTCGAGCCCGGCTCGCCCGAGGAAAGCTATGTCTCGGACGCGCTCGTGGCGCTTGGCGATTATCTGCGCAAGGGCATTCCCGGCAGCCCGGTCACCGAGAACGAGGTGGCGGCCCAGGAATATTACATGCGCGCCGCCGCCAACTACCGCAATCCGAACGCACAGTTCGAGATGGGTCAGATGTTCCTGAAGGGCGAGGGCGGGGTGAAGGCCAGCGTCAAGCAGGCCGGGCGCTGGTTCCAGCTTGCCGCCGAGAAGGGCCATGCCGGCGCCCAGGCGACGCTCGGCCATTTGTTGTTCCAGAGCGGCAAGATCGTTCGCGGCCTGGCAATGATGACGGCCGCGCTCGAACGCGCTTCGCCGGCCGACCAGCCGTGGATCCGCGGCATGCAGGAAGAGGCATTTGCCACCGCCGGCGAAGCCGACCGCCGCACCGCGATCTCGCTGGCCGATGACATCCTCACCAAGGGCGGCAGCGCGGACCAGTAGTCTCGCGGCCTGCGCTGGCCTTACCAGACGTGCTCGATTTTGATCAGTTCTCGGTCGGTTCCGTCGGCACCATGCTGGGGGCCGGCGTTGAGATCGGCGTCACATGGAGATGCGGCGCCATCGTGTTTTCAGGACAGCTGTCTCCGACCTTGGTCCACGACGTGTTGTTGAGCACCATGTCGCAGCGGGCCAGATGGCTCTGGTCGGCGACCGTCAGGCAGGCGACCTGACCAACCGGATACGATTTTCCATTGGCAAGACATTCGGGGGCGGCGAAAGCCGGCACGACCGCGGCCATGGCGAATGCCAAGCCGATCGGACAAAGAACAATTTGAATGGTCATGGGAACCCCGGCCGCCATGATGATCCCCCATCATGCGCTGGAATGTGGCCATATGAGGTCAAACGCCTGCGTGCCCGGCGTCAGGGCCTGTTGGACAGGGGTTCTCCGTCAGGCCGGCTGCAGCGCGAGGTCGATCGCCACCGGCACGTGGTCGGACGGCTTTTCCCAGGCGCGCACATGCTTTTCGATCGAGGCCGCGGAAAAGCGGTTGGCGGCTTCCGGCGACAGCAGCAGATGGTCGATGCGGATGCCGTTGTTCTTCTGCCAGGCGCCGGCCTGATAGTCCCAGAACGTGTAGGTGTCGGGCCTGTCGGTGACCGCGCGGACCGCCTCGGTGAAACCAAGATTGAGCAACCGGCGGAAAGCCTGCCGCGTCTGCGGCTGGAACAGCGCATCGCCCAGCCAGTTCTCCGGAAACCTGGCGTCGATCGGCTCGGGAATGACGTTGTAGTCGCCGGCCAGAACCAGGGCCTCTTCCAGCTTCAGCCGCTCCTGTGCCCAGCGCTCCAGGCGTTCCATCCAGGATAGTTTGTAGGGGAACTTCTTATCGTCATCGATCGGATTGCCGTTCGGCAGATAGAGCGAGGCGATGCGCAACGCGCCCTTGTCGGTCGAGAAAACGCCTTCGATGAAACGCGCCTGCTCGTCGGCATCGTCGCCGGGCAGACCACGATTGACCTCGTCGAAGCGCAGTTTCGACAGGATGGCGACACCGTTGAAGCCCTTCTGGCCGTGGGTCTCGACATTGTAGCCAAGCGCCTCGATCTCGGCGCGCGGGAACTGGTCGTCGAGCGTCTTGATCTCCTGCAGGCAGACGATGTCGGGCGCGCTCTCGGTCAGCCAGTGGGTCAGGTTGCCGATGCGGGCGCGCACGCCGTTGATGTTCCAGGTGACGATTTTCATGACGGTCTCGATGCTGTTCAGTGGGGTTCTTGCGGCGGATGGCGTTCGACCAGGCCGATCGTATTGCCTGCCGGGTCCTTTAGAAAGGCCATCCATTCGCTTTCCCCCGCCGGACCGAACTGACCTTCGGTGTCGTTATGGACGAGCGTCGGCGGCGCGGTGAAGGGGACGCCCGCGGCTTTTGCCTCGGCATGGAAATGGTCGAGGCCCGACATGTCGAGATAGACGGTTCCCGCCGGTACGCCGTCGGTGAACAGCAAGCGCACATCGCCGGCCATGATGAAGGCAATGCCCGGCGGATCGAAGCGCGCATGCACGGCCATACCGAGCACATCGCGCCAGAACGCCAGCGTTACGTCGAGGTCGCGTCCGGCCGACAGCGCGATCTGGCGGACCGCACCGATCGCGGACATTTCTATATGGAAAAGCTCGTGCCGCAGCCGCAGGAGGCGACAGCGTTCGGGTTCCGAATCTGGAACGACTGGCCCATCAGGTCGTCAACGAAGTCTATCACCGAGCCGCCCATATAGACCAGCGACAGATCATCGATCAGCACCGTGGCGCCGTCCTTCTCGATGGCGACGTCGTCGTCGTTGCGCGTGTCGACCAGGCCGAACTTGTAGGAAAAGCCGGAACAACCACCGCCTTCGACCGAAACGCGCAGCGCCGTCTTGCCAGCTTCGCCAGAGACAATCTTGGCGATCCGCCTGGCGGCGGCCTCGGTCATGTCGACTTTCATGGCAGTCTTGGCATCCGCGCCCATGGGCGTCACCTTGCTTTCGGTTTCACATGATAGGTATGAAGCGCGAGCGGCCAAGTCAACTAGACCAATCAATTGCGGCATCGATCATGACCAACGAGTTGGGCGACATCGGATTCGGCTATCGGCCACGCGCCGCCTATGCCTGCGATCCGGCAAAGTCGCGCGGGCGGCTTTTCGATGAGGTCGAAAGCCCGACCCGCACGCCGTTCCAGCGCGATCGCGACCGCATCATCCATTCGACGGCGTTCCGGCGGCTGAAACACAAGACGCAGGTCTTCATCGCGCATGAAGGCGACCACTATCGCACACGTCTGACCCATTCGATCGAAGTGGCGCAGATCGCGCGGGCGCTGGCGCGGGCGTTGCGTGGCGACGAGGATCTCGCCGAAGCCGTGGCGCTGGTGCATGATTTCGGCCACACGCCGTTCGGCCACACCGGCGAGGACGCGCTGAACGAGAAGATGGTGGCCTGGGGCGGGTTCGACCACAATGCGCAATCGCTGCGCATCGTGACGAGGCTGGAGGCGCGCTACGCCGAATTCGACGGGCTCAACCTGACCTGGGAAACGCTGGAAGGCCTGGTCAAGCACAATGGACCGCTGACCGATGGCAATGGCCAGGGCCTGAAAGGGCCGGTGCCGCAGGCGATCCGCGATTATTCGGAGCTGCACGATCTCGAGCTGGACCGGTTTGCCGGCATCGAGGCGCAATGCGCGGCGATCGCCGACGACATCGCCTACAACACGCATGACATCGACGATGGTTTGCGGGCAGGGGTGCTGACGCTGGACATGCTGGAGACGGTCTCGCTGCCGGGAACGATCCTCAAGGGCGTGCGCGCCCGCTATCCGGCGCTCGATGACGTGCGCACCGGCCACGAGCTGATGCGGCGCCAGATCACCGCCATGGTCGAGGATGTCATTGTTTCGACCACTGCCAATCTGGACCGGATCAAGCCGCAGAGCGCGGACGCGGTGAGGGCAGCCGGGGAGACGATGGTGACTTTTTCGACCGAAATGGCTGCGTTCGAGAAAGAACTGAAGGCCTTTCTCTACAAGCACCTCTATCGGCACGCGGAGGTGATGCGGGTGCGCGCCGATGCCGAGCAGATCGTCAGGGACCTGTTCGACGTCTATTTCGCCGACCCTCGCGCCATGCCGGACGGCTGGCGAGAGGGGCTCGATCGGGCCGACGATCGCATCAAGGCGCGCAGCGTGGCCGACTTCCTGGCCGGCATGACCGACACCTACGCGCTCAAGGAACATCGGCGTTTGTTTGACCGAACCCCGGATTTGAGCTAGGGCGGGCTCGATTTTGCCGGCCAACGAGCCGGATTCGCCACAAAGCCGCCAGAGCCAGTCCAAATGAACATCTTCGCCGATTTCACCGCGCGAATCATAAAAGCCGTCGAAGCGCTTGATCTAAAAGACAATGATGGCGTTTCGCCGGACCTGTCGCGCATTGCCGTCGAGCCGCCGCGCGACGCCAGCCATGGCGACCTGGCGACCAATGCGGCGATGGTGCTGGCCAAGCCGACCGGCCAGAATCCGCGCGCGCTGGCCGAAAGACTGGCGCAGGCCCTGCGTGGGGACAAGGATGTTGCCGCCGCCGAGGTCGCGGGCCCCGGCTTCGTCAATCTCAGGCTCCGGGACGGTTTCTGGCAGGCGCATCTGACCGCGCTGCTTGGCGAAGGCCGCAACTATGGCCGCTCGACGGTTGGTGGTGGCAGGAAAACCAATGTCGAATATGTCTCCGCCAATCCGACAGGCCCGATGCATGTCGGCCATTGCCGGGGCGCGGTGGTTGGCGACGCGCTCGCCAACCTGATGGCCTTCGCCGGCTACGACGTGACCAAGGAATACGTCATCAACGATGCGGGCGGACAGATCGACGTGCTCGGCCGTTCGGTTGTGCTGCGCTACCGCGAGGCGCTTGGCGAAGATATCGGCGAGATTCCAGCGGGGCTTTACCCCGGCGATTACCTGGTTCCTGTGGGGCAGGCGCTGGCCAAGGAGTTTGGCCGCTCGTTGCTGGAGATGCCGGATGAGGAGGCGCTGGCCATCGTCAAGGACCGCGCCATCGACGCGATGATGGCGATGATCCGCGAGGATCTGGCGCTGCTCAACGTGCATCACGACGTGTTCTTCTCGGAACGCACGCTGCATGCCGACAACGCCAAGAAGATCCGCTTGGCGATCAACGACCTGACGCTGAAGGGTCATATCTACAAGGGCAAGCTGCCGCCGCCCAAGGGCGAGAAGCCCGACGATTGGGAGGATCGCGAGCAAACGCTGTTCCGTTCGACCGCCGTCGGCGACGACATGGACCGGGCGCTGGTCAAGTCCGACGGCTCGTTCACCTATTTTGCCGGCGACGTCGCCTATCTCAAGGACAAGGTCGATCGCGGCTTCGTCGACCTGATCTACGTACTTGGCGCCGACCATGGCGGTTACGTCAAGCGGCTGGAGGCCTTGGCGCGGGCGATTGCCGGCGACGAGGTGAAGCTCACGGTTCTGCTTTGCAATCTGGTCAAGCTGTTTCGCGACGGCGAGCCGGTCCGAATGGGCAAAAGGGCTGGAAATTTCATCACCGCGCGGGAAGTCATTGAAGAGGTCGGTCGCGACGCGGTGCGCTTTATGATGCTGTTTCGCAAAAGTGACGCGCCGCTCGATTTCGACTTCGCCAAGGTGACCGAGCAGTCCAAGGACAATCCAGTGTTCTATGTGCAGTACGCCTCGGCGCGCTGCCATTCGGTGTTCCGGCAGGCGAGCGAGCAACTGGGCGAGGCCAATTTCGATCGCAACAGCCTGGCGTCCGCCGTAACTATGCTGACCGACGAGGGCGAGATCGGCCTGATCCGCAAGCTCGCAGAATATCCGCGCTTGATCGAGTCGGCGGCACTTGCGCTGGAGCCCCACAGGCTGGCATTTTACCTTTATGATCTGGCTTCTAGTTTCCACGGACACTGGAACCGTGGCACAGAAAATCCAGACTTACGTTTTGTTAAGGTTAACGACCGACAATTGACGCATGCCAGACTAGGGCTGGTGCAGGCTGTCTCGGACGTTCTGACGTCCGGCCTGACGTTGATCGGAGCCGCCGCGCCCACCGAAATGCGTTAGGTTTGACTAAAAAACCTGTCACCTTTTGCCCACATTGCGCTGGTAAGGGCCAACCCTACGCGACGTCCATGGCGTCCGAATGAGTGCGAGTTCGGGAACAATAATGGCAGACAGAACCCAGCTGAGAGTAGCCGATAACAACGACATCGTTGATGATGATCCGTTCGCGGAACTGACCAGGATCATGGGATTCGACCCGCGCCAGCCGGTCAAGCCGCAAGCGCCCGTCCAGCCGAAAGCGCCCGTCGCCGATCAGCCGGCGCAAGAGGACGATTTCGAAATCGATCTCGAGAAGGAACTGATGGGCGAGTTCGGCGCTGACGACAGCGACGCCGCTCCGGTCGCCGAGGCGCATGAGCCGACAGCCGAGGCCAGCGCGATGGCCGACGATCTTGCGATGTCGCTCGACGACGATTTCCACCTGGACATGGCGGATCTCGACGACCACGCACCGGTCGCCAGCCATGCGGATGTCGCCAGCCATGCCGATTTGGACGCTGCCGAAACCGCGCCAGCCATAGAGCCGGCTTTCGATTCTGATCTCGACAATGCCGTCGCCAGTTCCCTCGAAGACGTTTCGCCCTTCGAGGACGACCAGCCGATTGAGGACGAGCTTGCCGCGTCGCTCGATCAGGACTTCCGGATTGACGACGAAGYCGACGAAGTCCGGTACGCCGCGGCCATTGCCGACGCGCCTGCTGCAGTCGAGCCTGCTGCTGTTGGGCCGGCCTCCGATCCTGAATTCGACGATGCGATCTCGCTCGAAGACGAGCTGGTGCTCGACAACCGTTGGGCAGTGGAGCAGTCCGACGCGGCTGCTGAACCGGCGGCTTCGGAACCTGTCGAGTACGCCATGCCGGCGCAAGCGACTGCGCGTGACGCCCAGGCAATCTCTAGCGAGGATTTTGCCGGTCATTTCGACGACGCCATGGCTGATGTCGATATGGATTTTGACAGTCGTGATGAGCCGGTCGCCTTCCAGGAGCCGGAAGCGCATGATGTGCTTGCCGATACCGCGGACGCGAAGGGCGAGATTTCCGACCCTGAAGGCTCGCTGGACGATGGGTTCGACCTGAACCTGGACGACTCGTTTGCCGAAACGGCTGAAGAGCCGGTCGCCGTGGTTGCCGCCGCTGCGGTCCAGCCGCTGGCGCCAGCCGCCGTTGCGGCCGAGCCGGTAGATTCGCTGATCGCGGATGAACGAAGCCTGGAAGACGAGTTGAATGCGCTGCTGGGTGCCATGACCGCGCGCCCGATGCCGGTGGCCAGGGAGCCCGTCGTGGCTCGGCCGGTCGTCGTCGCCGCTCAACCGCCCGTCGCCGCAGTTGCAGAGACCACTGAGGAGCCGGCCGATCTCGCCGACCTCGAATGGGATATCGACGGACACGCGCCTGAGGAGCAGCACCGCCTTGAAGCTGTCCAGGTCGCCGATTCGGATCTCGACGTTCTACAGCTCGATGACCTGCAGGAGCAGGATCAGCGCTCGCATGTCACCGCGCAAGGCGATGTCGATTTCGACGATGATGCGTTCGACGCGGCTTTGGCGAACAGCTTGGATTCGCGCGACGCAGCCGCTTCTCGGCACGATCAGGACGATTCTCATGATTGGCTGGCGGAACGCTCCGAGCCGACGGAGCCGACCCGTTCGTGGAGCCGCGTGACGCCGGTTCCGCAGCAGCCGGCATTTAATGCTCAGCCGACCGCTTCGATAACACCCTGGGCCGCGGCGCCGGCAGTCGCCGCAGTGCCGTCCTACCGTTCGAGCGAGCCGGTCGAGACCGTCGCCCCTGCAGCCCCTGTATCCGTGCCGCAACCGCGACAGTCCTCGCACTACGAAGACATGCCCGATGTCGAGACGATCGACGTGCCCGAGCGTGTCGTGGCGTTGGCGGACGATCTCGACATCCCGGAACTGCACTTCGAGGAAGACAAGCCGGCGACGCCTGCCTATGACGATCTCGACGCGGAATTCTCCAGCCTTCTCACCGAGATGAATTCGGTGGAGGTCGCTCCTGCTCCCGCAAGCAGTGCCGCTTATAGCGATGAATCCCACAATGCCGGCTATGAGGAACCCAAGTGGGCCTATGACGGGGTCAAGCCGGGCTATGACGGGGTCAATCCGGCCTATCAGCCGGAAGCGCGGACCTATGCCGCGAGGCCGGCCGAAATGCCTGCCCGTGCGACAGCGTCGGCAGGCTATGCGGATGCCGCTGGCTTCGACCTCAACAATCTGCCCGGCAGCCAGCCGGTTTCACAGGCGGACGATTTCACCGTCGACGAACTGGACTACGATCCCGAACTGGATGAGGCTATGGCTGTTCCGGGTCTCGGCGAGCGGGAGGCCGCGAGGCCCTCGCGCCGACGTGGCCTGTTCGTTGCAGCTGTTGTCGGCGCGGTGGCGGTGGCTGGCGGCCTAGGTGCCTTTGCGCTGTCTTTCGGCGGCAAGGGCGGCAGCGATGCACCGGTGATCGTCAAGGCCGACAACGCGCCGATCAAGGTCAAGCCGGAAAATCCGGGCGGCACAGTGGTGCCGAACCAGGACAACAAGGTTTACGACGCGGTGGTCAAGGGGACCAAGCCCGCCGAGCCTGTCCAGGATAAACTGGTCACCAACGTCGAAGAGCCGGTGGATGTGCAGGCCAAGGATCCCGCCCGCGCGATCGATCTTTCCGCCGACCAGAACGCCGCGGCAACTGCAGCGGACGACGGCAACGCCGCGCCGGTCGCCAATGCCGCGCCGGCCGCCAGCGCGGCACCGGCCGATAACGCGGCGCCGGCACCGAAATCCGAAGATCGCATCGCGCAGGTGCTGCAGGAGGCCGACAAGGGCACCAACGCCGATGTCGTCGCCGTTGCGCCGCGCAAGGTGAGGACCATGGTGGTCAAGTCAGACGGTTCGCTGGTGCCGCGTGAGGATCCGGCGCCCGCGGCACCGCAAGTGGCGGCCGCTGAGCCGGCCGACCCGGCGCCGCAGCAAGTTACCCCGTCGTCCCAGGCCGATGCGGACCAGACCGGCACCGTGACGCCCGCCACCGCCCAGGCAGACGACGAGCCGGCCCTCAAGCCGGCAGCCAAACCGGCCGCGGCGCCTAAGGCCGAGGCCAAGGCCCAATCGGCAAACACGCCTGCCAAGGTTCCGGTCGCGCCGCAGCGCCCGTCCGACCAGCCGGTTGATGTCGTCGGCGAGGTCAAGCCCGACCAGGTTGCATCCATCGATCCGGGATCAACCGCGACCGGCGGTGGTTCGTGGTCGATGCAGATCGCTTCGCAGCCGACGGTCGAAAGCGCCCAGTCCAGCTACCAGGATCTGCAGCGCCGCTACGGCAGCGTGCTTTCCGGCCGCACCGCCAACATCGTCAAGGCGGAGATTGCCGGCAAGGGCACGTTCTACCGTGTGCGCGTTCCGGCGAAGTCGCGCAACGACGCGATCAACCTGTGCACCAGCTACAAGGCTGCCGGCGGCAATTGCTTCGTCTCGCGCTAGCAAGTGAGTCAACCAATCAAAGCCGGCGCGGTCTCAGACCGCGCCGGCTTTTTCATGTGGATGAGATCTGTCTTCAAGCGCATGCGGCGGGGGACGATTCCCTTTGACCGCGCGAAGCCCTAAACTCCCGTCATGACCGAATCAAAATCCATGATCCTCGGCTGTGCCGGGAAATCGCTCACTCGCGAAGAAATCAATTTCTATCGCAACGAATGCCCGTGGGCCTTCATCCTGTTTGCGCGCAACATCGGCGAGACCGAGCAGATCCGCGATCTGGTCGCCGAGATGCGCGACTGTATCGGGCGTCCGGACGCGCTGGTGTTCATCGACCAGGAAGGCGGCCGGGTGCAACGCCTGCGGCCGCCACTGGCGCCGAACTATCCGGCCGGTGGCGCGCTTGGCGCGCTGTGGCGCGACGATCACGATGCCGGCGCCCGCGCGGCCTGGCTGATGGCGCGGCTGCATGCGTTCGACCTGCTGCGCTACGGCATCACGGCGGATTGCCTGCCGGTGCTCGACGTGCCGATCGAAGGCGCCAGCGACGTCATCGGCGCGCGTGCCTATGGCAAGGAGCCGCGACCGGTGATCGAACTCGGCCGTGCTGCCGCAGAAGGGCTGATGTCGGGCGGCGTGCTGCCTGTGATGAAGCATATTCCCGGCCATGGGCGCGCCCTTGCCGACACGCATTTCGAATTGCCGACGGTGAATGCGTCGCTCAGCGATCTGCAACGGCATGATTTCGCCCCGTTCCGGGAGCTCAACCATCTGCCCATGGCGATGACGGCGCATGTCGTCTACAGCGCCATCGACCCCAAGAACCCGGCGACGACTTCCGGCAAGGTCATCGACGAGATCATCCGTCGTGAAATCGGCTTCGACGGACTGCTGATGAGCGACGACACCTCGATGAAGGCACTTTCTGGGGATTTCCCGACAAAGGCGGCCTCGATCCTTGCGGCGGGCTGCGATCTGGTCCTTCACTGCAACGGTGTTTTCGAGGAAATGGCCGGCATCGCGTCGCGCACCACGGGGCTTGAGGGCAGGTCACTGGAGCGCGCAAAACGGGCGCTGACCTATATTAGGAAACACGACGCGGCTGAAGAAACCGAGATACGCGCAGAATTCGCCACCTATTTCGATGCGGTGGCCTGACAAAGGAAGCGAGAGAGAGTGGCGGAAACATTGGAAAGCAAGGCCGCGAAGGCCGCACCGATGGACCGTCTGTGGGCCGAGAACGACGATTCCCGCGTCACCGGCGATCCGTCGCTGGTCGTCGACGTGGCCGGCTTCGAAGGTCCTTTAGATCTTCTGCTGCATCTGGCCCGCACCCAGAAGGTCGACTTGGCGCGGATCTCGATCCTGGCGTTGGTCGAGCAATATCTGACCTTTGTCGAGACGGCGAGGGCGCTCAGGCTCGAGCTTGCCGCGGACTATCTGGTGATGGCGGCGTGGCTGGCCTTCCTCAAATCGAAACTGCTCATCCCCAAGCAGCCTGGCGACGAGGGCGAAAGCGGCGAGGAACTGGCGGCGGTGCTGCAGTTCCGGCTGAAGCGGCTGGAGGCGATGCGCGACGCCTCGGCGCGCCTGGTCAACCGCAACCGGCTCGGCCGCGACGTGTTTGCGCGCGGCATGCCGGAAATGGTCATCGTCGAAAAGCGCAACGCCTATTCGGCCTCGCTCTACGATCTCCTGACCGCCTACGCCCAGCAGCGGCAGAAGCAGGCGATCAACAATGTGACGATCGCCAGGCGCGGTGTCTGGTCGCTCAAGGACGCGCGCGACATCCTGACCCGGCTGGTCGGTGCGGTGCGCGACTGGACGGCGCTGGAGAGTTTTCTGATCGAATACATGACCAGTCCCGAGGAGCGGCGGACGGCGATCGCCAGCTCGTTCGCGGCCACGCTGGAACTGGTGCGCGAAGGCAAGATGGACATGCGGCAGGACGACGTGTTCGCGCCGATCTACCTGCGCGGCCGCGCACAGGCAATCAAGGCAGTCGAGGTGGCATCATGAGCGAGCGCGCCAACGCTTCGGTTATCCCGTTCAAGGTCGATGACGAAACGGAAGGGGAGTTGTTTCCCCAGGAACCAGCCGAGCAGGTCCAGAACCCGGCCGAGCGCCTCTATATGGCGGAAGCCGTGCGCATGGCGGAGGCGATCGTGTTCGCCAGCGCTGAGCCGGTCAGCGAAAAGCAGCTGGCGGCGCGCCTTCCAGATGGCATCAACATCGCCGTCGCGATGGCCGACCTGCAGCAGATCTATGCGCGGCGCGGTGTCAATCTGGTGCGCGTCGGCGACGCCTGGGCATTTCGCACCGCAGGTGACCTGGCCTTCCTGATGAGCCGCGACACGGTGCAGCAGCGCAAGCTGTCGCGCGCGGCGCTCGAAGTGCTGGCGATCATCGCCTACCACCAGCCGGTGACGCGCGCCGAGATCGAGGACATCAGGGGCGTCGAGACCTCGAAAGGCACGCTCGACACGCTGCTGGAAACGGAATGGGTGCGCATGCGCGGCCGGCGCAAAACACCGGGACGCCCTGTCACCTATGGCACGACCGAGACCTTCCTCGACCATTTCGCGCTGGAGGAAATCCGCGATCTTCCCGGCATGGAGGAACTGAAAGGGGCAGGGCTGCTTTCGGGCCGCATGCCGTCGAATTTCTCCATTCCACAGCCGCCGGCCGATCCCGATGCGCTGGCCGACGACGAGGATGCGCTGACCGACATCGACCTCGAGGAACTCGGCCTGCTGACGCCGCGCGTCACGGAAGATTGACTGGCAATCGCGGCCAATCTGTCGAGGATGCGCGGATTCGTAGCGGGGCATCACGCCGAAAATGCGTGACATCCGCCACCCTTTCATAAACTCTGTCGCAGTTGTGTTTGAATCCCAACGCGAAAACGCATAGATCATCGCCAGGGAAAACATTCGAGAGAGATTTGCTATGGGTTCATTTTCGATTTGGCACTGGATGATCGTGCTCGTGATCGTGCTGCTGGTGTTCGGCCGCGGCAAGATTCCTGAGCTGATGGGTGACATGGCCAAGGGCATCAAGAGCTTCAAGAAGGGCATGGCGGACGACGACGTTGCCGAAGACAAGCGCACCGTCGAACACCGCGCCGACGAGACCGTTTCGGCCGCGAAGGAAAAAGCCAGCAAGAGCTGAGCCAAAGGTTCTAGTCGGAACAGAGTGCCATGTTTGAAGTCGGCTGGACCGAAATGCTGGTCATCGCGATCGTCATGATCGTGGTCGTCGGGCCCAAGGATTTGCCCAATATGCTGCGCACCTTCGGCCGCACGACGGCCAAGCTGCGTGCCATGGCGGCCGACTTCCAGAAGCAGTTCAACGAGGCGCTGAAGGAAGCCGAGCTCGACGACGTCAAGAAGTCGGTCGACGAGCTCAGGGGCCTCAGCCCAATGTCTGAGATCAGGAAGCAGCTCAATCCGTTCGAGCAGGCGGCGGCCGATGTGCGCTCAGGCGTCGACGCGGTGATGAAACCCAAGCCGGCAGACGATCCGACAGCGCCAGCCGCTTCGACGCCGCAGGCGGCCGAGCCGTTGAAGAACGGCGCGACGACCATGCCTGGCGTCAGCGGGCCGGAAGCCGCACCAGCAGCGCCGATCTTCCCGGCAATGACCGATGAATCGGTGGTGACGGCGTCAGTGCCGGCCGAACCGGTTGTCGCGGCGAAAGCGTCGGCGGTGAAGAAAGTGGCCAAGGCTGCGCCGGCAAAAGCGCCGGCTAAAGCGCCTGCCAACGTGTCGGCAAATGGCACTATGGCTTCCGCGCCGGCAAAGGCGGCGACCGCCAGGGCCGCACCTGCGTCCAAGGCGGCGGTAAAGCCTGAAAAGGCTGCAAAGCCCACTGCGGCCAAGACGGTCGCGACCAAGCCGATCGTTACCAAGCCAATCGTTACCAAGACTGGGACGAAAGCTGAACCGAAGCCTGCCGCGGCGAAGAAGCCGGCGGCCAAGAAGACGGCTGGAGCCGCCAAGTGAGCGTTTCGGACAAGGAAAGAGACGAGATCGAGAAATCGTCGGCGCCGCTGATGGAGCATCTGATCGAGCTGCGCCGGCGGCTGATCTGGTCGCTGGGCGGCTTCTTCGTCGCCTTCCTGGTCTGCTTCTTCTTCGCCAAGAGGCTTTTCAACCTTCTGGTCGTCCCGTTCAAATGGGCGACGAAGTGGGCCGGGCTCGATCCGCACAAGGTCGAGCTGATCTACACCGCCCCGCAGGAATTCTTCTTCACCCAGGTCAAGCTCGCCATGTTCGGCGGCATGGTCATCGCCTTTCCGCTGATCGCCACGCAGATCTACAAGTTCATCGCGCCCGGCCTCTACAAGAACGAACGCAACGCCTTCCTGCCGTTCCTGATCGCATCGCCGGTCCTGTTCCTGATGGGCGCATCGCTGGTTTATTTCTTTTTCACGCCGATGGTGATGTGGTTCTTCCTCGCCATGCAGCAGGCCGGCACCGACGATCAGGTGCAGATCTCGCTGCTGCCGAAAGTGTCGGAATATCTCAGCCTGATCATGACGTTGATCTTCTCCTTCGGCCTGGTGTTCCAGCTGCCGGTGGTGACCAGCCTGATGACGCGCGTCGGCATGCTGTCGTCCAAGGCGCTAGCCGAGAAGCGCAAATGGGCGATCGTCATTGCCTTCGTCGTCGCGGCGGTGCTGACGCCGCCCGACCCGATGAGCCAGATCGGCTTGGCCATTCCGACGATCCTGCTCTACGAGGTCTCCATCTGGGCTGCGCGGCTGATAGAACGCGATCAGGAAAAGCAGCGTGTGGCCCGCGAGAAGCAGGACGCGGCCGAAGAGGTAGCCGAGAAGCCGGCGGACGCGTCTTCCACATAGGCTATGGGGCTGCCCCCGCCGGGGGGCGGCGGGCTTGGCATCGATTGCCTTGTGACGGCAATTATGCTATAGATTTGGGCATGGTGCTGATTTGCGCCAACGACCCGCCGTAAGGCGGGTCTTTTATTTCCGGCTCTCGCGCCATCCCCGGTAAAGCGCGCTAAAGCGAGCTCGAAGCCCTGGCTTGATCACGCCTGATCTTGCATCGATCAACGATGCGGTTTACGCCCTCTGGCTGAAACGCATCGCCATCGTGGCGATGCGTTTCAGTTTTGTTTGAAGCATGTCAACCGCTGCGCACTTTTGGGCGACATGCTACCCAGGAGCGTTCAAACCATGCTTGACATCAAATGGATTCGCGACAACCCGAAGGCCCTTGTCGAGGCGCTGGTGAAGCGCTCGTGGTCGGCCGGTGAGGCGCAGTCCACAGTCGACGGGCTGATCGCCTCGGACGAGGCGCGGCGGGAACACGTCACCGAGTTGCAGACCAAGCAGGAGCGCCGCAACGCCGCCTCGAAGGAGATCGGCAACGCCATGCGTTCGGGCGACGCGGCGCTTGCCGAAAGGCTGAAAGCCGAAGTCGGCGAGATCAAGACCTTCATCCAGAATGGCGAGGCGCGAGAACGCGAGCTCGACAAGACGCTGAACGATGCTCTGGCGGTGCTGCCCAACGTGCCGTTCGACGATGTGCCGGTCGGCAAGGACGAGCACGACAATGTCGTCAAGCATATCGTCGGCAATCTGCCGACGCGTCCGAATTGGGTGAAGGAGCATTTCGAGATCGGCGAAGCGCTCGGCATGATGGATTTCGAGCGCGCGGCGAAGCTTTCAGGTTCGCGCTTCACAGTGCTGAAGAGCGGGCTGGCGCGAATGGAACGGGCGCTCGGCCAGTTTATGCTCGACCTGCACACCAACGAACATGGGTATGAGGAAGTCATCCCGCCATTGATGGTCAAGGACGACGTTCTTTTCGGCACCAACCAGTTGCCGAAATTCGAGGAGGATCTGTTCTTCACGGCGCATGGTGAGGGCAGGCTTGGCCTGATCCCCACCGCCGAAGTGCCTCTCACCAATCTCGTGCGCGAAGAAATCACAGCGCATGAAAAACTGCCGCTGCGCTATACCGCACTGACGCCTTGCTTCCGGTCTGAAGCTGGCTCGGCCGGGCGCGACACGCGCGGCATGCTGCGCCAGCACCAATTCTACAAGGTCGAGCTGGTTTCGATCACCGACCAGGAATCGTCGCTCGCCGAACACGAGCGGATGACGCAATGCGCCGAGGAAGTGCTGAAGCGGCTCGGGCTGCCGTTCCGCACCATGACGCTGTGCACCGGCGACATGGGCTTTGGCGCGCGCAAGACCTATGACATCGAAGTCTGGCTGCCCGGCCAGAACGCCTATCGCGAGATCTCGTCCTGCTCGGTCTGCGGCGATTTCCAGGCGCGCCGCATGGACGCCCGCTACAAGGACAAGAACGGCAAGGGCAACCGCTTCGTCCATACGCTCAACGGTTCGGGCACCGCGGTCGGGCGCGCGCTCATAGCCGTCATCGAAAACTACCAGAATGAGGATGGCAGCGTAACCATTCCTGAAGCGCTGCGGCCTTACATGGGCGGCCGGGAAAAGATCGAATCGAAATAATGCGCATCCTGCTGACCAATGACGACGGCATTCACGCCGAGGGCCTGGCGTCGCTCGAACGGGTTGCGCGCACGCTGTCCGACGATATCTGGGTGGTGGCGCCGGAACAGGACCAATCCGGCTATGCGCACTCGCTCTCGATCTCGGAGCCGCTGCGGCTGCGCAAGATCGGCGAGAAGCATTTTGCCGTGCGCGGCACGCCGACCGATTGCGTCATCATGGGCGTCAAGAAGATCCTGCCCGGCGCCCCCGACCTGATTCTGTCCGGCATCAATTCCGGCGCCAACATCGCCGACGACGTCACCTATTCGGGAACCGTCGCCGGCGCCATGGAGGGCGCGCTGCTCGGCATCCGCTCGATCGCGCTCAGCCAGGGCTACAGCTATGTCGGCGAGGATCGGGTCGTTCCCTACGAGACGACCGAAGCGCTGGCGCCGGCACTGCTGCAGAAACTGGTGGCGACGCCGCTGCCGGACGGCGTGCTGCTCAACGTCAATTTTCCGAACTGCCTTCCTGAAGAAGTCGCCGGTACGGTGGTGACCTCGCAAGGCAAGCTCGTGCACAGCCTGTGGGTCGACGAGCGCCGCGACGGGCGCGGGCTGCCTTACTACTGGCTCCGGTTCGGCCGCGAGCCGGTCGAAGGCAAGCGAGGCACCGACCTCCATGCCTTGCGCAACAGGCTGGTGTCGGTGACGCCATTGCAGCTCGACCTCACCGCGCATGAAATCCGTGACCAACTGAGCAAGGCACTTGCATGAACCAGGGCCTCACAACCGACGACCGCGAAGGTTTTGCTGCCTTTCTGCTGCGTTTGCGCGGCAGGGGGACGGTGCCGAAGGCGCTGATCGCGGCCTTCGAGGCGACACCGCGGCGCGGTTTCCTTGGCGCCCAGTTCCATCCGATCGCCTGGTCGGACCGCATGCTGCCGATCGAATGCGGCGAGGCGATCGAAGGTGCCGACCTGCAGGCGGCGGTGATCTCAGCCCTCGCCATCGAGCAGGGCAACCGCGTGCTCGAGATCGGCACCGGCTCCGGCTACACGGCAGCGGTGATGTCGCGGCTGGCGGCGCGGGTCGTCACCACCGACCGCTACAAGACGCTTGTCGAGCAGGCCAGGCAGCGCTTCGAGGCGCTCGGCATCGGCAATGTCATCGTGCGCCAGGCGGACGGTTCCGGCGGCCTGCCGAACGAAGGGCCGTTCGATCGCATCGTCGCCTGGGCTGCCTTCGACAGCCTGCCGCGCTTCCTGCTCGACCAATTGTCGAGCGGCGGCATCGTCATCGCCCCGATCGGACCGGAAGAGGGCGAACAGGTGCTGGCCAAGCTGACCAAGGTCGGCAGCCGGTTCGAACGCGAAGACATCGGTCTCGTGCGCCTGCAGCCGATCCTGCGCAGTGTCGCCGCCGTCATCTAGAGTAATCTTTTATGCGGTGCCGGCCTGCGAATTGTGAGGCCGCAAACCGCTGCATCCGGTTACGGCGAGTCGACTTAGCCAGCCCGGCCTGAGCATAGCTTCGGCACTCTGCAAGCGATCTCAAATATTTTAAGAAAATTCGCATCGGATTCTATGGGGTTAACCGACGAGTAACATTAACGCGCTTTAATCATGCCTAGTTTGTACCGGGTATGTGCGGGTTAGTGCGATGCAACTCAGTGTTTTGAAGACAAGCGGACGCAACCTGATGCGTGGTTGTGCCGTACTCATGGTCGCAGGCGCTGCGGCAGGATGCAGCTCCCAGGCCTCGCGCTTCAACAGCGTCGATGACGTCTTTACCTCGTCGACCAACAACCAGCGCGCCATCATCAACAAGCAGGACGCCGTGCAGGCCTATCCGGGCGATGTCGAGGCCGCTCCGGTCGACGGCAGCCATACGCAGTCGGTCAGCCGCTCCAGTCTCGAACCGGTCTCGACGCGGCCGCTGCCTCCGCCCGTTGCGCAGGCACAGCCGGCTCCGGCACTCGCGCCTGCCGCAAAGCCGGTACGCACCGCATTGGCCCCGGCGCTGCATGTCGACCGGACCACGACCGGCACCGTCGCTCCGGCGGCATCGCCGTTCAAGGTCGCGCAGCCCGACGCGCCACGCGAGGCTGCGGCCGGCTCGCCGCATGCAACCGAGATCGTCGTCAGGGATGGCGAAACAATCTCCGGCCTGGCGCAGCACTACAAGGTGCCGGCCGACGTGATCATGAAGGTCAACGGGTTGAGCCCGACCAAGGGGCTGAAGACCGGCCAGAAGCTGGTCATCCCGGCCTATGCCTATTCCAGCAAATCGGACGCGAAAGTCGCCGACGCCAAGCCGGCGAAAAATGGCAAGCACGACCTGCCGGCCACCGCGCCGGACAAGGTCGCCGTCCTGCCGCAGCAGCCCAAGCTTAAGGAGGGCAAGTCCGCCGCTCAGGTCGATACTTCGACCGCCGCAAGCCAGCCCAAGGAGTCCAAGCCGCAGATGGCCGCGGCCAAGGCGACCGGCGCTGCCGGCACCTACACGGTCCAGTCGGGCGACACGCTTTCTTCGATTGCCAGGAAGACCGGTGTCGGCACCGTTGCGCTGAAGCAGGCCAACGGCATGAAGGACGGCTTGCTCAAGATCGGCCAGACCTTGAAGGTGCCGGCCGGCGGAACCGCGACCGTCGCCAGCGCCAAGCCGGCGAAGATCGATCCGGTGACAACGGCGACCACGCAGCCCGCGGCAAAGACGACGCCGTCGGAAACGCTGGCGTCCTACACGCCGCCGAAGAAAGATTCGAAGGTCATCCAGCAGGCCGAAGACGACGACGCGGTTGCACCGGATGCAACCGGCATCGGCAAGATGCGCTGGCCGGTGCGCGGCCGCGTGATCTCCGGTTTCGGTTCCGGCAAGGACGGTGTCGACATCGCCGTGCCGACGGGAACGCCGGTCAAGGCGGCCGAGAACGGCGTCGTCATCTATGCCGGCGATGGCCTCAAGGAATTCGGCAACACGGTGCTGGTGCGCCACGAGAACGGCCTGGTCACCGTCTACGGCCATGCCAGTTCGATAGAGGTGCAGCGCGGCCAGAAGGTCAAGCGCGGCCAGGAAATCGCGCTGTCGGGCATGAGCGGCACGACGGACTCGCCGAAGCTGCACTTCGAAGTGCGCAAGAACTCCGCCCCGGTCGACCCCTCGGGCTATCTCGAATAGTCGGGCTGTCTCGAATAGAACAAGAAAGCGATTTTGCGGGCCGTCTGACCTCCAGTCCGGCCCGCCGGCTCAGCCCGCCCCGCAAGGAGCGGGCTTTTTCAGTGGCTTTTCTCCGACCCTAATCCTTGAGCGGCTTGCCGAGCCGCCCAGCAAGGTCCTGGGTGAACTGCCAGGCGACGCGGCCCGAGCGGCTGCCGCGCGTCGTTGCCCATTCCAGCGCTTCGGCGCGCAACGTCTCGGGATCGACGGAAAGATCGTGATGGCGGACATAGCCGTCGATCATGTCGAGATACTCGTCCTGCGAACATTTGTGGAAGCCGAGCCATAGGCCGAACCGGTCTGAGAGCGAGACCTTCTCCTCGACCGCTTCGGACGGGTTGATGGCGGTCGAGCGCTCGTTGTCGATCATGTCGCGCGGCAAGAGATGACGGCGGTTCGAGGTGGCGTAGAAGATGACGTTGGCCGGGCGGCCCTCGACGCCGCCTTCGAGCGCTGCCTTCAGCGACTTGTAGGAGGTGTCGTCGTGGTCGAAGGAGAGGTCGTCGCAAAACAGGATGAAGCGGAAGGGGGCTGACTTCAGCAGTCCCATCAGCTTCGGCAGCGTGTCGATGTCCTCGCGGTGGATTTCGATCAGCTTCAGCGGCAGGTCGGACTTGGCCCTGGCGTTGATCTCCGCATGCACGGCCTTGACCAGCGACGATTTGCCCATGCCGCGCGCGCCCCACAACAACACGTTGTTGGCTGCGTAGCCGGCAGCGAAGCGTTCGGTGTTGTCGACAAGGATATCGCGGACGCGGTCGACGCCACGGATCAGGCCGATGTCGACGCGGTTGACCTTCCGCACCGGCTCCAGATAGCCGGGATCGGCCTGCCAGACGAAGCAGTCGGCCTCGCCGAGGTCCGTTTCAGGCACCGGCGGCGGGGCGAGGCGGCTAACCGCCTCGATCAGGCTGTCGAGCTTCTTGTTGAGGGCGTCAATGCTGCTGTCGGTCATGTCGGTCTTTTGTTTTTCGCGTTTTGAAGTGGGGAGCGTGCCGATTCCGTCGGGTTCGAAACCGGTTGCAACCTTTTGTTCGAGCGTGATCTTTTCCGAAAACCGGCTCGTGCTGTTCGCGATCATGCTCTAACACGGCTCAACAGGCCGGAAAAGCAGCCGATTTGGCGGGCCACGCAGTTGCATTGGCAACTTTACCGACTATATTCCGGCCAAATTTCAAGGGGCCGCCAAACTCCACATGGACGGGTGGCGGCTGTTTTCAAAATTCAGGAGTACCTCGATGTTCGTGACACCGGCATACGCCCAAGGCGTTGGGGCTTCTCCCGACATGTTCATCAGCATTTTGCCGTTTGTCCTGATTTTCGTGATCATGTATTTTCTGATCATCCGGCCGCAGCGCACGCAGCTGAAGAAGCGCGGCGAAATGCTGGCCGCGGTTCGTCGCGGCGACACGGTCGTCACCGGCGGCGGCTTCGTCGGCAAGGTGACCAAGGTGATCGACGAAAACGAACTCGAGATCGACCTCGGCGGTGGCACCAAGGTGACCGCGCTGCGTTCGACGATCGCCGATGTGCGCGTCAAGGGCGAGCCCGTGGCGAACCAGAACGCCAAGAAATAACCGAATTTCAGGCGGAGCGATCCGCGGATACGCTCTGACGGACGACGCCATATGCTTTATTTTTCGCGCTTCAAGATGATCCTGATCTGGGTGGCCGTGGCCATCACAGTGATCCTCGCCGCGCCCAATCTGTTCTCCGCCAGCACGCTGGCCCAACTCCCCAGCTGGGTGCCGAAGCGCCAGATGACGCTCGGCCTCGATCTGCAGGGCGGCTCGCACATCCTGCTGGAGATGAATCAGAACGACCTGATCAAGGACCGGCTGGAGACGACGCGCGACGAAATTCGAACGCTGCTGCGTGACGCCAAGATCGGCTATACCGGGCTTGCCGGCACGGGTCGGACCTTGCAGGTCCGCATCACCGATCCCGCCCAGCTCGATGCCGCAAAGAAAGCGTTGAAGTCGCTGACTGATCCCGTCGCTGCCGGCCTGTTCACTGGCGGCTCCATCCAGGAAATGACGCTCGACGATTCCGAGCCCGGCCTGCTCAAGTTCAACGTCACCGATGCCGGCATTAAATACCGCACGTCGACCGCCTTGACGCAGTCGATCGAAGTGGTCGAGCGCCGCGTCAACGAACTCGGCACGACCGAGCCGATTGTGCAGCGGCAGGGCGACGATCGTATCCTTGTCCAGGTGCCGGGCCTTCAGGACCCGCAAAGGCTGAAGGAAATCCTCGGCCAGACCGCCAAGCTGACGTTCCAGATGGTCGACCAGTCGATGCCGGTGCAGGACGCGCTCAATGGCCGCCCGCCTGCCGGCTCTTCGGTGCTGTATTCGCAGGACGATCCGCCGGTTCCCTACCTGATCGAAAACCGCGTCATCGTTTCGGGCGAAAATCTCGTCGATGCCCAGGCGACGTACAATTCGCAGAACAACGAGCCGGTGGTTTCGTTCCGCTTCGATTCGAAGGGTGCGGCGCGCTTCGGCCAGGCCACGGCGCAGAATGTCGGCAAGCTCTTTGCCATCATCCTCGACAATCAGGTGATTTCCGCGCCGCAGATCCGCGAGCCGATCCTCGGCGGCACCGGCCAGATTTCGGGCAATTTCACTGCCCAGAGCGCCAACGATCTTGCCGTGCTGCTGCGCGCCGGCGCGTTGCCGGCGACGCTGACGGTGATCGAAGAGCGGACCGTTGGTCCAGGGCTCGGCCAGGACTCCATCCATGCCGGCAAGGTCGCCGGCATCATCGGCTCGATCCTCGTCGTGGCCTTCATGTTCGTGGCCTACGGCTTCCTCGGCTTCCTCGCCAACATAGCGCTGGCGGTGCACGTGGCGATGATCGTCGGGCTGTTGTCGCTGCTCGGCGCAACGCTGACCTTGCCGGGTATCGCCGGTATCGTGCTGACCATCGGCATGGCGGTCGATTCCAACGTGCTGATCTACGAACGTATCCGCGAGGAGCGGCGAAACGGCCGCTCCGTGATCCAGGCGATCGACACCGGTTTCTCGAAGGCTCTGGCGACCATCGTCGATTCCAACGTCACCTCGCTGATCGCCACGGTGGTGCTGTTCTATCTCGGCACCGGGCCGGTGAAGGGCTTTGCCATCACCTACGCCATCGGCATCCTGACCACTGTCTTCACCGCCTTCACCTTCACCCGTCTGCTGGTCTCGATCTGGCTGCGCCGGGCGCGCCCGAAGGAGTTGCCGAAGGCGCCGGTGACCTTCATTCCGCCCGGCACCAAGATCCCCTTCATGGGCATCCGCCGCTGGACGTTTGCGCTGTCGAGCATCCTGTCGGTGCTGTCCGTGGTGCTGTTCATGACCGTCGACATCAACTACGGCATCGACTTCAAGGGCGGTTCGATGATCGAGGTGCAGGCCAAGACTGGCAACGCCGATCTTGCCGATATCAGAGGCAGATTGACGGAACTCAACATCGGCGAAGTGCAGGTGCAGCAGTTCGGAGCGCCGAACGACGTGCTGATACGTGTCGGGACGCAGGATGGCGGCGAGAATGCCGAGCAGACGGTCATCGACAAGGTGCGCGGCGAACTGCAAGACCAGTATGATTTCCGCCGTGTCGAAGTGGTCGGCCCGACGGTTTCCGGCGAGTTGGCCAAGCAAGGCACCATCGCCATGCTGGTCGCTCTGGTTGGTATCCTGGTCTATGTCTGGTTCCGTTTCGAGTGGCAGTTCGCGGTCGGCGCCATCGTCGCGACGGTGCACGATGTGGTCATGACGCTCGGCTTCTTCGTCATCACCGGGCTTGAATTCAACCAGTCGTCGCTGGCGGCGATCCTGACCATCATCGGCTATTCGCTGAACGATACGATCGTGGTCTATGACCGCGTTCGAGAGGATCTGCGAAAATACAAGCGAATGCCGCTGCCGCAACTCCTGAACAACGCCATCAACGAGACGCTGTCGAGAACGACGCTGACCTCAGTGACGACGATCCTGGCGCTGCTGGCGCTGGTGCTGTTCGGCGGCGAGGTCATCCGGTCGTTCACCATGGCCATGCTGTTCGGCGTCGTGTTCGGCACCTATTCGTCGATCTTCATCGCGGCACCGCTGCTGATCCTGTTCAAGCTGCGGCCACAGGCTGAAAGCGACGAGCAGAAGCCGGTCGGCGGCAGCAAGGCGGTCGCGACCTGACGCGCGGTCCCGAAGGGGTGACAGAACGGTGACCGGCAAAGGCATCGTCATCCGCGAGGCGCATTTCCCCGGCCGAGCGCCGATCGAGGCCTATGGCAATGGCGGGTTCCGCTTCGCCGATATGTCGCATCGCGGCTCGCTGCTCTGCCTGCCATCCGGCATCCATGGCTGGGAGCCGGCGGATCCCCTGGCGCTGACGGCGGCGGATTTCGACAGGCTGCTGGCCGAAGCCGACAAGGTCGAGATCCTGCTGGTCGGCATGGGCAGGGAACTCAGGCCATTGCCGGCAGCATTGCGGGCCGCGCTTAAGGCGGCAGGCATTGCGTCCGATCCGATGTCGACCGGTGCCGCGGTGCGGACCTACAATGTCCTGCTGGCGGAAGACCGCGCCGTGGCCGCCGCGCTCATCGCCGTCGATTGACATGTCTCAGAATGCCAAAATCGTCATGGATACGGTGCGAGCCGCCGACCACGATCGCTATCTCACCGCACTCTACGCGCCGGCCGACAAGCGCGATGCGCTGCTTTCGCTCTACGCCTTCAATGCCGAGATCGCCGGCATTCGCAATCGCATCCACGAAGCACTGCCTGGCGAGGTGCGGCTGCAATGGTGGCGCGATGTCATTGCCGCTGAAGATGACGGCGCAAGCATCGGCCACCCCGTTGCCGATGCGCTGAAGGCGACGATTTCCGCTTTCCGCCTGCCGAAACTCGCCTTCGACAACATGCTCGAAGCGCGCATTTTCGACCTCTACGACGATCCGATGCCGTCGCGCACCGATCTGGAAGGTTATTGCGGCGAGACGGCAGCCGCACTCATCCAGCTTGCGGCGATGGTGCTCGATCCCGTCGCGGCGCCACGGTTTGCCGAACTGGCGGGTAGGGCAGGCTGTGCGCAGGCGATGACCGGCCTGCTGCTTCTGCTGCCGCTGCACCGCAAACGCGGGCAATGTTTTGTTCCGGCCGATATCCTGGCCGCGGCGGGATCGTCACCGGAAGAGTTTGTTGCCGGCGATGGCGGTCCTGGCGCCAAACGTGCGGTGGCAGCGATGATGGCGCTGGCGCGCGACCATCTTTCCGCTTTCGAGCAAGGCGCGTCTGCTCTGCCGGTCTCGTTGCATCAGGCATTCCTGCCGTTGGCCCTGTCGCGTGCCTATCTCAGGAAAATGGAGAGTGGTTCGCCGCTCGATGGGGTGGCGCGGCTGTCGGCCTTGCGCCGGCATTGGCTGCTGCTGCGGCGCGCGGGCAAGGGCTGGCCGGCACTTTGACGTAAACGTCAATCATGTTAAGGAGTCTCCCGGCCAAAACTGTTGCCAAAGACGACAGACCGGCCGGAGGAGATGCTGCATCCATGAGCTTGCCTTTGCTGGTCGCGATCGTCGCCCTTGGCATTGCGCTGTCGGTCGCCGCCGTACATTTCAGCGGCGGCAGCAAGACGGCCACGCTTGCCGGCACGGATCAGGCGATGAGCCGTTTCGCCGAAGATTTTCCCGACGAGGTGCCCGCAACAGTTCGCTTGACGGCTGATGCCGGGACGGCGTTCCTGGATCTCGGGCGAGGGCGCACCGGCATCGTTCACAGCGTTGGCGACTGTTTTTTGACCCGCATCGTCACATCTCGGGATGTCACGGGCTTGACCGCCGGCGACGCAAACACGGTCTCGTTTCGGCTTGCCGACTTCACCTGGAAGGGCGGCCGCTTCCACTTTGCCAGCGCAACAGATGCGCAAGGCTTGCTGAAGGCGCTTGAGCCGCAACATTCCAATTCCGCTGGGGAGGCGGTGTGATGGACAGCTACAACTTTCCGCAGGTCACCCAACTGGCCATCCCGTTCTTCGTTGCCGCGATCCTGATCGAGCTCTGGCTGGTGCGCAGCGGCCGCGCCAAGGGCTCGTTCGAGACGCGCGACACGTTGACCAGCCTGATGATGGGCACCGGCAATGTCGTCGCCGGGCTGCTGCTCGGCGTGGTGTCCTACTGGGCGCTGCTGTGGCTGTGGCCGTTCCGCATCTTCAATCTCGGCCTGTCGGTCTGGGTGTTCCTGGCTGCCTTCCTGCTCGATGACCTGCGCTACTATGTCTACCACCGCATCGCGCACAGGGTGCGCTGGGTGTGGGCAGAGCACGTCAACCACCACTCAAGCCAGCACTACAATCTGTCGACGGCGCTGAGACAAAGCTGGACCAGCCTGTTCACCTTCATGTTCGTGCTGCAGGCGCCACTGGTGCTGCTTGGCTTCCATCCGGCGGTGATTGCCTTCACCTTCGGATTCAACCTGGTCTGGCAGTTCTGGATCCACACCGAGACGATCGGCAAGATGTGGGGCTGGTTCGAATTGGTCTTCAACACGCCGTCGCACCACCGCGTCCACCACGCCACCAATCCGCGTTATCTCGACGCCAATTATGCCGGCACGCTGATCATCTGGGATCGCCTGTTCGGCACCTTCGTCGAAGAGCTGGAAGAGGACCGGCCGCGCTACGGCATTGTCAAGAATCTCGGCACCTTCAATCCGCTGAAAGTGGCGTTCCACGAATGGATCGGCATGTTCAGCGATGCCTTTGCACCGGGTCTGACCTTGAGCGATCGGCTGAACTACCTGATCAAGCCGCCGGGCTGGAGCCATGACGGCTCGCGTGAAACCTCGGAGAGCCTGAAAGCCGCCTATGTCAGACGGAATCCGGGCGAAGCCGGCAAGCCGGGCTTACCGGAGGCGAGTGCTGAGCCGGCCGAATAGTGAAGTAAACTACGACCTGCTGGCAATTTGACAGCATGATGGCTTGATACTATTTTTGGTGTCCTAGTACTTTTGGGGGTGGTGATCATGCTTCGTCTTGTATCCACTTGCTTTTTTCTGTTGGCCACAACATTGACCTACGCCGCGCCAGCCATCGACTGGCGGGTCAAGCATCCTTTCCGGTATTTCACCGAAACCACCGATTTTGATATGCAGCGGGAAGCCATGGCCGAGGTCATGGCAACCCATGGCGGCGCCTTAACGGCTACGGCTGTTTCCGATCTCGAACGGCTGCTCAACGATCCGCGTTGGCTGCGAGAGTGGTACAAACAGGACGCCACGCTCTATCCGAATCCCAAGGGCGCGGGCCGGCCCGAACGCGGCTGGGCGAACCCTGTTAATCGTCGCCGCTCCACCTGCTGGGACGCCCGAGAACAGTGGCATTCGTCCTGCGCCAGCGATAGTTTCGGAACCGCACTTCGGAGCGACTACGTGCGCCCGCAAGGGCACACCGTTGTCTTCAGCTTGACGGATGCGCCGGCCGGCATCTGCCGATGGCAAGCCGCGCGGCCGATTTTCATTGCCGGACGTGGCCGGCTTTCGGCGACGGCGGAACAGCCCTGCGCCGCGCTCTTTGAAGCGCGCATTCCCTTCGAACCAGATATCCCGGAAGCAGCGCGCGGTGTCGATGTGTCTGTCACCTTGCCGAACGGCACGGTGCTTTCGCAACCTGCCATCTGGGTTCGCGACCGGCTCATCGCCGGTATCGGTGACAGTTTTTCGTCGGGCGAAGGCAATCCCGATACGCCGGTCGAGATCGATCCGCTGTCAAGACGAAGACTTCTCAACATCTCCTTCGTCTATGACCCCGACACTCAAGCGATCAAATCGGTGCCAGCCTATTCGTTGCCGGTGCGCTATCAGAATGCGCCGGCCGGCTGGCTCGACCGCAAATGCCACCGTTCGGCCTATAGCTATCATCTGCGTACCGCCTTGCAGGTCGCTCTTGCAGATCCCAAGCACAGCGCGGTGACGTTTCTCGGCTTTGCCTGCTCGGGAGCCGAAGTAACGGAAGGGCTGCTTTTTCCCTATGCCGGGGTTGAGGCAGTCAACAGTTCCTATTTTTCGTCGGGCGGCAAACTGCGTCGCAACTTGCCGCAGATCGATCGGCTGATGATCGAACTGTGCCGCGATGATCTTCTGCGCACGCATGCAACCCGTACAGTGACTTTCGACACGCCGCTCACCGACGAGCAAGGCCGCGCATTGCGCAGCGCCAAACTCCTCGACTGCAAACCGGGGCGGTTCCTGCGCACGATCGACATGCTGATCGTGTCCATCGGTGGAAACGATGTCGGCTTCACACCGCTCATTGTGGAAGCACTGACCAAGACAAGGCCTCCATACGCAAACGTCAACAGCAGCTTGCGCGCCGACGCCCTCGGCGCGTCAGTCATTCGAACTGTCGCGCGGATCGCCAAGGCGCATGATGTCGCCACGGCGCGTAACCGCGCAAAGGAGTTGCCGGCGCGCTTTGCCGCCTTGCGAAAGGCGCTGGCGCCGCTGCCCATCGCCAGCAACGGTGGAATGCCCAACATTGTGCTGACCGCGTTTCCCAAGATCGAATTCAACCAGGACGGAAGGCTCTGTGGCGAAGCCACACCGCGTGAAAGGCTTGAAGGCTTCAACGTCGGCGGGGTGCTGTCGATTGACGTGCCTACGTTGCGTCCCATCAGCGATTTCGCCAACAATGTGCTTTACCCGGCGACGCGCGACGCCGCCCACGCGGGAAACTGGCATTTCGTCGATGCCCAGCGTGCCGCGTTCGCCAAGCATGGGATCTGCGCGCAAAAGAGCTCGTCGAGCGGCGTCACGGCCGCCGAGAGCCTGATGTTGCCCTACTACCATGCGGACGGGCCGCGACCGGACAAATGGTCGGAATTCGAGCCTTTTTCCGCTTATCGCGACGCCGATTTCAAGGCGTCTCGCGACACGCGTGCCTACGCGCCGCGCGAGCGCTGGTTCCGCACCATCAACGATATCTGCCTTTTCGTGCAGTCCAAGGCGAGCGGCACGCCACCGCCGCCGCAAGATTGGGCGTTGCTCGATTTGGTCGAGGTTTGCCTAGGCGGTCCGTTTCATCCGACCGCGGAAGGCCATGCCCACATCGCCGACGCGGTGTTCGCGGCAGCAACCACGATGCTCAACTTGCCACGGCCAACTGTCGCGGATGTGCGACCGCACTGAAGGGAGGAGCAGGGCTACTCGGCTGCTTCCGCTTGGGATGCCAGCCCCAGCCACTGCCGGCAATCGGCGCGCGCACGTGCGGTTATCCCCTGCCGCTTGGCGACAGTCTTGTCCTTGCCGCGCAGGCGCTTGCCTTCTGACTTCGGTGCTTCCATCGGCGGGAACAGGCCGAAATTGACGTTCATCGGCTGGAAGGAGCGTTTTCCCGGTTCGTCTTCGGAGACGATGTGGCCGCCGGTGATGTGGTTGAGCAAGGCACCGAAGGCCGTGGTGAGCGGCGGCAGGGACGGTGCCTGGCCGAGCCTTTCGGCGGCGGCGAAGCGTCCGGCGAGCAGGCCGATCGCGGCACTTTCGACATAGCCCTCGCAGCCGGTGATCTGGCCGGCGAAGCGCAGGCCGGGGCGCGACTTCAGCTGCAGCGAAGCGTCGAGCAAGGTCGGCGAGTTGATGTAGGTGTTGCGATGCAGGCCGCCGAGGCGGGCGAAATCGGCGTTTTCCAGGCCCGGTATGGTGCGGAACACGCGCACCTGCTCGGCATGCTTCAGCTTGGTCTGAAAACCGACCATGTTGTAGAGCGTGCCCAGGGCATTGTCCTGCCGCAGCTGGACGACGGCATAGGCCTTGACCGTTGGATTGTGCGCGTTGGTCAGCCCCATCGGCTTCATCGGCCCATAACGCAGCGTCTCGACGCCGCGTTCGGCCATGATCTCGATCGGCAGGCAGCCGTCGAAATAGGGCGTGCCTTCCCATTGCTTAAATTCGGTCTTCTGGCCGTCGACCAGCGCTTGGACGAAGGCAAGGTATTGCTCCTTGTCCATCGGGCAATTGATGTAGTCCTTGCCGGTGCCGCCCGGCCCGACCTTGTCGTAGCGCGACTGGAACCAGCAAATGTCCATGTCGATCGTGTCGAAGTGGACGATCGGCGCGATGGCGTCGAAGAAAGCCAGCGCATCGGCGCCGGTCGCCTCCGCGATCGATTGGGCAAGCGAAGGCGCGGTCAACGGACCGGTGGCGATGATCGCCTGGTCCCAGTCCGCCGGCGGCAAGCCCGGCACTTCCTCGCGCTGGATGGTGATCAGCGGATGGCCTTCGAGCTTTTTCGTCACGGCGTCGGAGAAACCGTCGCGGTCGACGGCAAGCGCACCGCCGGCCGGCACCTGGTTGGCGTCGCCGGCGCTCATGATCAGCGAGCCGGCCAGCCGCATTTCGGCATGCAGCAGGCCGACGGCGTTGTTTTCGGCGTCGTCGGAGCGGAAGGAATTGGAGCAGACCAGCTCGGCCAGGCCATCGGTCTTGTGCGCATCGGTGCCGCGAACGGGCCGCATTTCGTGCAGGATGACGGGCACGCCAGCCTCGGCTGCCTGCCAGGCGGCTTCAGAACCGGCGAGGCCGCCGCCGATGATGTGGATGGGATTTTTGCTCATGAGCGCCGGAATAATCGCTTGGAGCGGTGATTGCAATTGCCGCGCGTGGCGCAGGGCAAGTGGCTGCGGTGCAACCAACCCCTGAAAACAACAACACCCGCCGGGGGAGGAGGTCCGGCGGGTGTCGTTTTTGGGGTCGACCCTCGGGAGGAGGTGAAGGCCGACCGTATTCGTCATCGCCGGGGAGGAGGTCGGCTTTGACGAAATCTCTTTCGCCATTTTGAAAGGGGCGAAACCCTTTTGGGGCATTCGTTTTGCCCGGGGGAACAACGCCCGCCGCGGGAGGAGGTGCGGCGGGMGCCGTTTTGTTGGTCAGCCCTCGGGAGGAGGTGAAGGTTGACCGGATCCGTCAGGGTCGGGGAGGAGGTCGACCCTGGCGAAATTCTGGCTAGATCGCCCGGCGGGCTACAATCTTGATTTCGTCGCGGACGATACCGAGATCATGCAGCTGACGGTTCGAAAGGCGACCCAGCTCGGTAACCGTCTCGCGATAAACGCGCCAGTTACGATAGTTGCGGATCAGGTTCATTGTCGTTCTCTTTTCAAAACTGTTCGGACCATTTGCGGTCCGAAGAAATTAGACCGCCTTGCGAGCGACGTAAGGAATGTCGCTGCGGCTGATGCCGAGGTCGGTCAGTTCACGGTTGCTCAGGCGGCTCAGCTCGGACACGGTGTCCCTGTAGCGGCGCCAGTTGCGGTAGTTGCGGATCAGGTTCATGGTATTTCTCGTTTCGTCTTTCTTTCGGATCATTCCGTCTTTGTGTACGAAGCATAGATAGGCGGGGCTATATCGATTTAAAAGCGCTATGGCTGCATGGCAGCAATGCAAATTGTGCAATGCAGCATTAACGCGCGTTCACGGACCTGACACAAAGAAACCCGAATCGGAAAATGCCGTTGCGTCAACGGTTTGACCGGATCGGCTGAAAAAAAGACCAAGCTGGGGGAGAAGCGGCATGGCGGGCTATTCGTCACGATTGAGGTCGGATATCGCGCGCTGGCGGCAGGCCGGCCTGATCGACGCCGCGACCGCCGATTCCCTGACGCGCGATGTCGAGGCAAACGAGCGCAAATCGCTCAGCTTCGGCTCGATCCTGGCGATGATGGCCGCCTTGCTGTTCGGCGCCGCCATCCTGATTTTCGTCGCCGCCAACTGGGATGCGATCCCAAGGCTGGCGCGGGTCGCGGCACTCTTTGCCATCATCCTTGGCGGCTATGTCGGCGGCGCGCTGTTGAAGACGCGCGACCATGCGGCGATCGGCGAGGCGCTGTGGATCGTGGCCGCGGCGGCCTTCGGCGGTTCTATCGCGCTGATCGGCCAGATGTATCATCTCTCGGGCGACGAGGCGTCGGCCTTGGTCACCTGGGGCGCGGGCACGGCACTGGCGGCGGTCGCGCTGCGTTCGAACCCGCTGACCGTCGCTGCGGTCGGCATCGCCGATGCCTGGCTGTTCCTGAAAGGCTTCGACTATTACAGCCGCAGCGATTTTCCGCATCTCTTCGTGGTCATGGCGATCGTGCTGTTTGCCGTCTCGTTCTGGACCCGCAGCCAGCCGGCGCGGCACCTGATCATCCTGTCGCTGCTGTTCTACCTCGTCCTGTTTGGTATGGACCACGCCACGCTGCAGGTGGCGATCCCCCTGGTCATCGTCTCGGCGCTGCTGTTCGCGGCATCAGTCTTTGCGCCGGAGCCGGTCGACAGCATCGTCCAGCTCGGCGGCCGTTTGCCCTTGCACGCTTTGCTCGGCTTTCTCACCGGCCTGGCGATGGTCCAGTTCGAACTGGCTGATGAAAGCACCTACAACAGCGGATTCGCCATCGCTTCGGTGATTGCGTTGGCCGGCATCGTCGCTGCAATCGTGCTGGCGGGGCGAGAAAGCCGCGGATTGCGCTGGCTTGCCTATGCCGGCTTCGCCTTTGAAATCGCCATCATCTATGTTGTGATGCTGCAATCGATGCTCGATACGGCCGGCTTCTTCCTGGCCGCCGCAGTGCTGCTCGGCATCCTCGCGCTCGTCATCATCCGCATCGAAAAACGCATGAAGGGCCCAGCCGCCAAGGGAGCCACGGCATGATGACCGGAAAGAGGCTGATCATCTCGGCGCTGGTGCTGGCGCTCGTCCAGATCGGATTTTTGAGCTGGATCATCGCCGGCCGGGCGGCGATCCTGCGCAACGGCAAGGAAGTGCTTCTGAAGATCGAACCCGTCGATCCGCGCGATCTTCTGCGCGGCGACTACATTATCCTTGGCTATCCGATATCGCGCATACCGGTGAAAATGATCGCCAACATCCCGGCCGACAAATTTTCGAGTGACGACACGCCGATCGTCGTCCGCCTGAAGAAGGGTGCCGACGGCTATTGGCAGCCCACCACTGCCTGGTTCGGCAAGGCGCCGACGCCGGCCGCTGCCGACGAGGCCGACATATCAGGCCACGTCGCCGAGGGCTGGGATCTTCGCAGCGAAGGCATGACCATCGCCCCGGATTACGGCATCGAGCGCTTCTATCTGCCGGAAGGCGAGGGGACGGCGATCCAGAACGACATGCGGGTGCGCCCGTTCGGCATCCGCCTCGCGCTGGCCGGCGACGGCACCGCGCAGATCAAGGCGCTGGTGGACGGCGACAAGATACTGTTCGAGGAACCCCTCTACTAAACCAATGATGTCGATCGGGACGGTCGACGGACGCCCTCGGCGGTCTCCTACTTGGACGGTAAGAAGCATGCCAATCACCCTGTCGACGCGTGAAGACATCAACCTCGACACGGTTTTTCGTGTCGCCTGGAAGAAAGAGACGGTGGAGATCGGCGAGAAGGCGTTGCAGCGCATCGCCGAATGCCGAGCCTCGTTCCTCAGGCTTATCGAATCCGATCCGCCGCCGGTCATCTATGGCGTAACCACCGCCATGGGGGAGTTGGCGAGCCGCAAGCTCGAACTTGACGAGCGGGATCGCCATGCGCGCATCAAGGCGTTCGCCGCCGCCACCTCGTTCGGCGATCCTTTGCCCGATCGGGTGGTCAGGGCGATCGCGCTTGCCCGCCTGACCAACTTCATCGAGGGCAACGCAGCCACCACGCCACGCATCGCGCTCGCCGTCGCCGCGATGCTCGACGGTGGCCCGATGCCAACGGTACCGGCCTCCGGCCAGGGCGGCGCCGGCGAGATCCTGGCGCTCTACCCGCTGTTTGCCGAGCTTTCGGCGCGCTTCGACCTCGAGGTCAAGGAGCGGGGCTCGCTGATCAACGGCTCGCCCTGCGCCGCCGCGCTGGTGGCCGATGCGGCGCTCGCCGCTCGCCGCCGCATCCGCATGGCGCACAAGGTGTTCGCACTGTCGATCGAAGCGTTTCGCGCCCCGCTCGAGCACTACGACGCGGCGCTCGATACGCTCTGGGGTGACGACCATGAAGCGGCGGCCCTCCAGGGGTTGCGGGAATTTCTGGTCGGCGCCGGAGACGGCCGGCGCAATTATCAGGCGCCGGTCAGTTATCGCATCGTGCCGCGCGTTCTCGGCCATGCGCATCGCGCTCTGTCGTCCGCCGAGCGGGCGGCTACCGTCTCGCTGGCCGCGATATCCGACAATCCGGTCTACATCCCGCCGGACGACGCACATCCGCTCGGCCGCTGCATCTCGACCGGCGGCTATCACAACGCCATGGCAACGCCGGCGCTGGACGACCTGGCGGCGATATGGGCCGATATCTGCTTGCTCTGCGACCGTCATGCCTCCAAGCTTCTGAACGGCAAGGTGTCGCTGCTGCCTGATCTTCTGATGACCGGGCGGCATTGGGCCGACAGCGATGGCCACGGCAGTGTCGGCTATGTGCCGATGGCGATCACCGGCTATCTCGAGCAGGCCAAGCTTGCCGCTCAACGCACCTTCATTCCGGGAACGGAATCAGCCGGTGCCGGACAGGACGACGTCGCCACCACGGCGTTCTTCGCATGGACCAAGGAGGCGACAGCGGGCCGCTGTGTCGATGCGGCAATGGCGATGCTGGCGATGATGGCCTCGCAGGCGCTGCACGTCACCGAACGCGCGCCGCCGCCGGCGCTGCGGCCGTTCGTCGATGACATCAGGGGCATCGTGCCGCCTGTCGGCGACGATCGCGTGCTGGGGCCTGAACTGGCGAACCTGGCCGCATGGTTCACAGGTAGAGCGTTCGAGGCGTAGGCACCGATGCCGGCAAGGAGTCGTGGCCGGTGAATTGGTGCGGATGAAGGGCTCACAAAATCGGCTAACCATTTGATTTTTATAAAGGTTTGGTGCGGACCTTCGGTGTTTTGTGCCCCAAATTGTGCCACTGTATGTGCCACAATTTTTCGCAACTTTCAGCCTGCGGCACGCGCCCCATGTTATTGATATAGTTTGGTTTTTTGGGTTTCCCTAAGTCGATACCGATCGGGTTCGAGTCCGATGTAATTAGATTTTGCCAATCGGGTTCGAGTCCTCCTGCTAGCGGGTTCGATGCGGAAGAACCACAGCGTCCGCCAGACTGAACAACAGACGACAACTTCCGGAATTAGGTAGCAGATGCACCTAGGGCCACACTCCAGCATTGACGTGACTTTTTCCTTGTCCGTAATGTCTTATGCGATGTGACTACGGTGCGATCTGTTAGACTTTTCGCATGACTGGTGAGTCGTCAAAGTTCATTGGTATTGCAAGAAACGCTCCGTGCCCGTGCAATAGCGGCAAACGCTTCAAAAATTGCCACGGAGCGTTCAAGCCCGCGCGGCCTGTGATCTTGGATGCCGAGGTGGCCGAAGCCATTCGGAAGCGCGAGGCCGAAGAAATGATGAGAGCACGGCATCAAGGCTATGGAAAGCCGCTCATCACCTTCGTGTTGAAGGACACCCGCTTCGTCGCTATCGGCTTGCGGGTCATGTATTCCAACCGCTGGCGTTTCTTTGCCGACTTCCTGCTCGATTACTTAAAGGACGTGCTGGGTCGCGAATGGGGCGCGAGCGCGATGAAGGCGATACCTGACCTGCCGCTGTTTCGATGGCTTCGTCGTTTTCAGCAGGCGAGGAACGAGGTTGGCCCGGGCAAGCCGCTCCCCTACCGAGGCTATCTTGCGGCCCTGAACCGCCTGGGCTACGCGCTTTATCTCATCGAGCATAACGACAAGCCGTCGAAGAGTTTGATCGCTCGGCTCAAGCATCCGAACACTTTCGACGCCGCTGCCTACGAGGCTCTCGTGGCGTCGGCTTGCGCCTTGGCGAGTGCGTCTATCGACGGTGTTGAGGATGAGAAGGGGAACAAGCCCAAGCCAGAGTTCTTCGCCACGTTCAAGTTCGGGAGGCGATATGCTGTCGAGGCGAAGCGAAAGCAGAAGTGGACTGCGCCGTTCGATCTAGAAAGCGAGGAGTTCATTACCGAACTGCGGAAATGGATGCGCGGTAAGCTGCATGCAGCCTCGAGCAAGGAATTGGTGAACCCGGTCTACTGGTTCGAACTCGGCATAGGCGCAACGCTAGATCAGAAATCAGCGCGCCGGCTTGGGGACTTGATCGGCGAGTCGATTGCCCATGCCGAAGATATCACAGTCAACAAACAGCCGGCCAAGCCGGCCTACGTGGTAGTCACGAACAACAGCGACTTCGCCGATGACGACTCGACTGGCGGTGCGATGTTCGCGCTGTTCCAAGGCTTCCGCATGGAAGATTTCCGAGAGGACATCGTCGAGTTGGAAGAAGCTATGGACCGTCACGACAAGCACCGCGACATTCGCCGGGTGCTGGAGCGTCTTGAAGAGGTGCAACAGGTGCCGACCAACTTCGATGGCGTGCCTGACGAACTACTTGACGAGCATGGGCAACCCTTCACCACTTTCAAGATCGGCGACTCTTTGGACTACACGAGAAAGGACGGCACCAAGGCGGTGGGACGTATCACCGAGGTGACAGCCAATGGAAACGAGGCTCTCGCTGCGGTATATGACGATGAAACCAACGAGTCGTTCATAGTCAAAGTGCCGCTCTCCGAACGCGAGGCCAAGGCAGCAGCTAAGCTCGGTGATGTGATCTTCGGCAAGCCCGTTGGGCCTCACCAGGTCATCACAGATCCGATGCGCTTTTATGACCGCATGTTGGAGACCCACGCGAAATACCAGCGACCGTATCTGCTACGGCAGCTTGAGAAGCATCCGGACTTCCAAGCTTACCAAGAGTTGCCGGATGACGAGCTTCGGGTTCGGGTTGCACGGGAGATGACAAGGCGGATCGTTACGGTGGCTGACCGGAATTCTGAAACGGCGAAGGCTGGAAAGGCAGCGTAGTCTGCATCCCATGTCCCTTGCGACAGGGCCGCTCCGCAAGGTCGCGACGATGGAGCCGGTACCGATAGCCAAGCCGATGCGCACAACTCGGACGGTCAGTTCTGGCCCGGGTTCTTTCCCTTGATCCTGTCGAGCGGATGGGCATGGCTCATGTTTCGCCGTTTCAATTCGGTCTTCAAGATGCCCGCGGATGAAGGGACTCGACCCCCCACGCCTTTCGGCACTGGAACCTAAATCCACTACCGGGTGGGACGGTGGTGCGGGTAGAGGGACTCGAACCCCCACGATTGCTCGCCAGAACCTAAATCTGGTGCGTCTACCAGTTCCGCCATACCCGCATGGACCGGCAATCCCATGTAGCCATCATTCTGTCAATGTCGGGAACAAGTGTTGGGGTCAGGAACAAGGTCGGGTCGGGGCCAAAATGTTGGTTGTTCGCCGAAATGCGAAGATGGTTGAAAAATAGCCCCGCCTGTGACAAAAGGCGTGTCGAATGTGACGGGACGCGACGATCCGCTTCTGCAAAATGTGATAAGAAGTAGGAAAAACAAGAACTTATTCACATTTTGGAACGCAGTTTGGAAGAGTTTGAGCCGTATTTTCGGTCAAATCGCCAGGTTCCGTACCAAAAGCCATTCCCGGCAAGATTATACCGGCAGGCTGTGAGCGGCAGAGGCCGTGGCAGTCTCATTGGTGAAAACAAAGGTTTTACGATGCAGGTCACCGAAACACTCAACTCCGGTCTCAAGCGCGAGATCAAGGTCACCGTGCCGGCCGGTGACATGGAAGCCAAGCTGATGGCGCGGCTTTCGGACGCCAGGAACAAGGTCCGCATCAACGGCTTCCGCCCCGGCAAGGTGCCGGTGCAGCACCTGCGCAAGGTCTACGGCAAGTCGTTCATGGCCGAAGTGGTCAACGAAATCCTCAATGATTCGACCCGCACGATCATTACCGGGCGTGGCGAAAAAGCTGCCATGCAGCCCGAAGTCATCATGACCGAGGACGAGAAGGAGGCCGAGAAGATCCTGGCCGGCGGCGCCGACTTCGAGTTCCGCCTCAACTACGAGATCATTCCGGCGATCGAGATCAAGGATTTCTCCGACATCAAGGTGACGCGCCAGGTGTTCGACGTGCCGGACACCGAGATAGACGAGCAGGTCCAGCGCGTTGCCGAATCGGCACGCAGCTACGAGCCGAAGACCGGCAAGGCCGCCAATGGCGACCGCGTCACCATCGACTATGTCGGCAAGATCGACGGCGAGGCCTTCAATGGCGGCGCCGGCACCGATCAGCCGCTGGTGCTGGGCTCGAAGGAGTTCATCCCGGGCTTCGAGGATCAGCTGGTCGGCGCCAAGGCCGGTGACGAAAAGCAGATCACCGTAACCTTCCCGGAGAACTACCAGGCGGCGCATCTTGCCGGCAAGGAAGCGACCTTCGACGTCACCGTCAAGGAAGTGTCCCAGCCCGGCGAACTGGAAATCAACGACGAGACCGCCAAGAACCTTGGCCTGGAATCGCTGGAGCGCCTGCGCGACGTCGTGCGTGGCCAGATCGAAAACCAGTTCGGCGCCATGACGCGCCAGAAGGTCAAGCGCCAGTTGCTCGACCAGCTCGACGCGTCCTATTCGTTCGAGGCGCCGTCGAAGCTCGTCGACGCCGAGTTCAACAACATCTGGGCCCAGGTCAATCGCGACCTGGAAGCGGCCGGCCGCACCTTCGCCGACGAAGAGACGACGGAAGAAGAGGCACGTGCCGAATATCTGCGTCTTGCTGAGCGCCGCGTGCGTCTTGGCCTGGTGCTGGCAGAAATCGGCGAGAAGGCCGGCGTCACGGTATCGGACGAGGAGCTGCAGCGCGGCCTGTTCGAGCAGGTCCGCCGCTATCCGGCCAACCAGCAGCAGGAAGTCTTCGAGTTCTACCGCAGCAACCCGGAAGCGTTGAACACGCTGCGGGCGCCGATGTTCGAGGAGAAGGTGGTCGACCATCTGCTCGGCCAGATCTCGGTCACCGATGTCAAGGTCAGCAAGGAAGAACTGATGGCCGACGACGAGGAGGCCGATACCGCCGTCAAGGCGAAGCCGGCGAAGAAGGCCGCCGCCAAGAAGGCTGACGACAAGAAGGCCGACGACGCGGAAGAGCCCAAGAAGAAGGCCGCGCCGAAGAAGAAGGCCGCCAAGGACGCCGAATAAGCCCGGCGCTCCGTAGAATCGACGAAGGCCGCCCTCTGAGGCGGCCTTTTTCGTTGCTAAACTGCAACAGCCGGAACGCTTCGCGGGTGGTGGCCAGTGGTGATACGAAGCTTTGATGATTATCTTCTATCGCAAGCCGCTTGGGTCGTCGGAGACGCGCGTTGAGACTGTTCGTCGAAGTGGGACACGCCTCGGCAATCGCGCTGGTCCTCGTTTCGGTCTGCGGTATTGCCCGCGCCGATACGGTGCTTGACAATTGGCGGTTCGACACGGCCGAGGACGGTCTCGTCACGGCATCGCTCTATGCCACCAACAAGCTGATCACAGGCGGCGGCGCGTTGAGCTACAGCCCGATCCTGACCATTGGTTGCCGGGCAGACAGCGAACCGCGCTGGACCGAATGGCTGCAACTGAACGACACCGTTTCGGCCAGCCGGAAGATCACCGTGTCGGTCACGCTCGACCAGGGCGGCAAGTTCGATGAAAGCTGGTCGGTCGGGCCGCGCGGCCGCAGGCTGATGCGCGACGGCGCCGACGGCATCAAACGGCTCGGCGCCGCAAACCGACTCCAGCTTTCCTGGCGGTTCGGGTTGCTGTCGGGGCGAGGGGAGGCCGATTTCAACCTCGCGGGGTTCGATGAAGCCGTCAGCCAGGTTGCCGGCAGCTGCAACACGAATGTACCCTGAGCCGCTGCAGACGACCTAAACCTTTGCGCGGCCGACCTCTTCTACCCGCCGGCCAGAATCCGTGGTACATAGGTGCCGTAATTCCATTTGGGGGAGAATCCGATAATCTGTTCTGCCGTGCAAGGCGCGTCGCCGGCGGCCCCGGTATGTGCAGATTATCTCAGGCACATTTGACGATCAGGGAGGAAAAGTCATGCGTTTGGTCGCGTTTTTCGCCGTCGTGTCTGTTGCAACCTTCGTTGCCAATCCATCGCAGGCTCAGGATGCTGCGGCTGGCGAGAAGGTCTTCACCAAATGCAAGGTCTGCCACGTCGCAGACGAGGACAAGAACAAGATCGGTCCATCGCTGCATGGCGTCATCGGCCGCGTCGCCGGCACGCATCCGGATTTCAAATATTCCGATGCCATGATCGCGGCCGGCAAATCCGGCGTCAAATGGGACGAACCAACACTGACCACCTATCTTCACGATCCCAAGGCCATGGTCAAAGGGACCAAGATGGCGTTTCCCGGCCTCAAGAACGATGCAGACGTGGCCAACGTCATTGCCTATCTGAAAACGTTCTCCAAGTGACCTGGCTCGCTCGCGCGCATCCATCGGTCCGAGATGTCGACTAGGGAAAACCGCCTCAAGGATACCGGCATCCGTCTCTCGGAAGCGACGGCGGGTGATTTCTTCGCGCTTTTGAAGCCGCGGGTCATGGCGCTTGCCGTATTCACCGCCTTCGTTGGCCTGATGGCGGCGCCTGGCGCGATGAACCCGGTCATCGCGGTGATTGCAATCGGTGCGATCGCGATTGGAGCAGGAGCGGCCGGGGCCCTTAACATGTGGTACGACGCGGACATCGACGCGCTGATGTCGCGCACATCAAAGCGGCCGGTGCCGTCGGGCCGCGTCACGCCGGGTGAAGCTCTCGGCTTCGGCCTGGTGCTCTCCGCGCTTTCGGTCATGACGCTCGGCGTGCTGGTGGACTGGCTTGCCGCATCGCTGCTGGCCTTCACCATCTTCTTCTACGTCGTCATCTATACGATGTGGCTGAAGCGCTCGACGCCGCAGAACATTGTCATCGGCGGCGCGGCGGGTGCCCTTCCTCCTGTCATTGGCTGGGCGGCTGCAACCGGCGCCGTCAGCGCTGAAAGCGTCATCCTGTTTCTGATCATCTTTCTGTGGACGCCGCCGCATTTCTGGGCGCTCGCGCTGTTCAAGGTCGGCGACTACGCCGCTGCCGGCATCCCGATGATGCCGAACGTGGCCGGTCAGGCCTCGACCAGAAAACAGATGTTTGCCTATTCACTGCTGCTGGCGCCAATTGGCGTGCTGCCCTGGGCGTTCGGATTCGCGAGCGGGTTATATGGAATTGCCTCGGCCGCATTGGGCGCGGGGTTCATCTGGCACGCATGGAAGGTTCTGGTGGTTCCCGACAAGGAGATGAAGCCTGCAAAGGCGCTGTTTGCCTTCTCGATTTTTTATCTTTTCGCGATCTTTGCCATACTGCTTGCCGACACCATCGCAACGCGAGCGTTCATGTCAGCTGAGGTTGACGGCATAAAGGAAACCCGCCGGATCGATATGGCCGAACTGTAATTGCTGCATTGAAGACGTTGCAGACCAGGGCCTGCCCGAACATCACGATGGTATTGCGCAGAATCCCAGGATCAGCAGGGCCACTATGCCAAGGCCGAGTATGAGAAGCGTCCTTCCGTCCATGACCTTCAACCTTTGCGCGGCCAAAAAGGGCGCGCGGCGCTGTATCAGAATAGCGAAAAAGGCCTAACAGAGCTAGTCAGACCGCTCGAGGGTAGTGGCTCAGTTTGAAATTTGACGCCGCGTTTGTCGCATCAGACCCTGACCTGCTTCGTGCAATGCATGGGAGTGGCAATGAAGCTTGAGAGCACCCTTACTTGCCCAGAGTGCGGCCATCAGTCTGTGGAAACGATGCCGACCGACGCTTGCGTTCACTTCTACGAATGCAAAAACTGCGGCGTACTCTTGAAGCCGTTAGCGGGTGATTGCTGCGTTTTCTGCTCATATGCCGATCTGCCATGCCCGCCGCTTCAGGAGAATAGCCAAGCCAACCGCACTAAAAGCCAGAAGCGCCCGCCGATGTGATCGGGCAACGTCGTCCGCGTTATGCGCATCGCCGCCGGCGAGGAGGCCGACGACATCAAACTGAGACGCTACCCGCCGGAGCTCTTCTGACAAAGGGCGACAAGTCCCTGGCAAGAGAGTATGTTGATTCCGGTGCAGGTCGCGGTTTTGCGTGGCCAGTCTCGCAGAACGACAGCACCGCTAAACCGCGACCTTACCGGACCTGGTCTGGAGGGAATGGTCATGGCAAGCTTTCATGTGATCGCAGGCGCCAGCGAAACGCTGGAACATACCAAAATTCGAAAAATCGGTGTTTCCGACCTTTTCGACGCGCTCAAACGGGGCGTCGACGATTTCATGGTCAAACCATCGCACATCGTTTTTCTCTGCCTGATCTATCCGCTCGTGGGTGTCGTGCTCGCCGCCTGGACTTCGGGCGCCAATGCGTTGCCGTTGTTGTTTCCGCTGGTCTCCGGTTTCGCGCTGATTGGCCCCTTCGCGGCGATCGGCCTCTATGAAATCAGCCGCAGGCGGGAAGTCGGTCTCGACACCTCCTGGAGACACGCTTTCGAGGTCAGGAATTCTCCGGCGCTGCCGGCCATCGCAGCGGTCGGAATCATGCTGTTTGCAATCTTCATCGCCTGGCTTTTGACGGCGCAGATGTTCTACCAATATCTTTTCGGCCCGGCGCCGCCGGAATCGATATCCGGCTTCATCAATGAAATATTTGCCACCGGCCGCGGCTGGACGCTGATCATCCTTGGGCACGTCATCGGCTTCGTCTTCGCAGTGGTGGTGTTGTGCACAACGGTCGTCGCCTTCCCATTGTTGCTCGACCGCGACGTCGGCGCCTACGAAGCCATCCACACCTCGGTGCGTGCGGTGCTGGCGAACCCGATCACCATGGCTGTCTGGGGACTGATCGTCGCCGTTGCCCTGATCATCGGCTCGCTGCCGGTGTTCGCCGGACTGGCCGTCGTATTGCCGATCCTCGGTCACGCCACCTGGCATGTCTACCGCAAGGTCGTGGAGTCGCCCGCCAGACCGGCGAGTTGAGGAAGGTTCTGCCGGACTGCACCGGCCGGGGTGCCGGTGCAGTTTGATCGAAGCCGTCAATAAGCCGGGTGGCTGAAGCTGGCCTGGTATGCGCCCATGGTCAAGCTGCGGAAATCCTTGCCGCTGACATGCACCAGCGTTCTATGGTCGCCGCCTTCGAAGTAGATATCGGCAGCATCGCCAAGGCTTTCATCGACAATCACCGGGACATCATAGGCTGCGCCGATCGGCGGGATGGCTCCGGTGTCGCAATCACCGAAGAGCGAAATCACCTCGTCTTCAGAGGCGAGTCCGAGACGTTTGTCCATGACGTCTTGCAACCTGCCAAGTTCGATCCTGTGGGTGCTTGGGACCACGGCCAGCGTGTAGCCAAGCTCGTGGTGAACGACCACGGATTTTGCCATGATGCTACCGGGCACATGCGCGGCTATGGCCGACTGCCGGCTTGTTGACGTGCGATGATGAGCGACGGTGTCGTAGGAAATACCCTTGCCGTCGATGAAGTCTTTCAGCCTGGTTGCGATCGTCATCTTGGCCTCCTTGCCGGAGTTCGCGACGCACGGGTTTGCGCGTCAGTGCCCGGATCCGAAAAACGCCAGCCTGGTGAAAAGGGTGTAGTCGGCTTCGAAGACCATCATTGTCGTGAACACCAGCACCAGTATCGGCGGCAGGATGATCGCGTAGGCCAGCGCCAGCCGCTCCCAGGCCATGTGCATGAAGACGGCCACGATCAGCCCTGCCTTGAGGATCATGAAAATCAGGATCAGCGACCATCTGAGATAGCCCTGCAGGCCGAAATAATCGACCAGGTAGGAGCAGGTGCTGAGGATGAACAGCCATGCCCAGACCACCAGATAGAGCTTGATCGGATGTTCCTGATGCTCGTCGGCGTGGGCGACGGCCGCCGGCGCCTCATGTGCATGACCAGCATGCAGCGCGTGTTGTCCGAGGCCGTTTGCGGTTGCTTCTGCCATGTCTGCCTCTCACCAAAGATAGAAGAATGCGAAGATGAACACCCAGACCAGGTCGACGAAGTGCCAGTACAGCCCCATGATCTCGACGTTCTCGTAGCGGCCCGTGCGGCTGGTGAAGAAGCCGCGCCGTCCGGTGTCGAAATCGCCGCGCCAGACCTTTCGCGCCACGATGATCAGGAAGATCACCCCAATCGTCACATGAGTGCCGTGGAAACCGGTGATCATGAAGAAAGACGAACCGAATTGTGCCGCGCCCCAGGGATTGCCCCAGGGCCGCACCCCTTCAGTGATCAGCTTGGTCCATTCGAAGGCCTGCATGCCGACAAAGGTCGCGCCGAGTGCCGCGGTCAGAAGCATGAGGATTGCCGTCTTGCGGCGGTCGCGGCGATAGCCGAAATTGACAGCCATGGCCATCGTTCCGCTGCTTGAGATCAGCACGAAGGTCATGATGGCAATCAGGATAAGCGGGATATCCGAGCCGCCGATGCGAAGCGCAAAGACTTCGCTCGGATTGGGCCACGGCACGCGTGTCGACATACGCGCGGTCATGTAGGAGAGCAGGAAGCAGCCGAAGATGAAGGTGTCGCTGAGCAGGAAGATCCACATCATGGCCTTGCCCCAGGACACGTTCTTGAACGCACGCTGATCCGAGGACCAGTCGGCGGCAATGCCTTGCCAGCCTGAGGGCCGCGGCTCCGTCTTGCCGATCTGCGTCAGTGTCTCTGCCATCCGCTTGATCCCTTCAGGTCAGCAACTGTCGGCAAATGTCGATGAACGTAGCGGCCCAGCCGGCCAGCAGGGCAAAGATGGCGAGCCAGACGAAGAGCAGGAAATGCCAGTACATGGCGCACAGTTCGACGCCGAGGCGAAGCCGCTCGGGTCGTGCTCCGTTCCATGCGCCGACAGTTGTTCTGCCCAGGCCCACCAGCCCGCCCAGTATGTGCAGGCCATGCATGCCGGTGATCAGGTAGAAAAAGCTGTTGGCCGGATTCGAGCTCAGCAGATAGCCGTCGTCGGTCATCTGCCGCCATGCCATGAGCTGTCCGATCAGGAAGGCAAGCGCCGTGAGCCCGGCCGTCGCAAGGCCGAGCCTGACCATGTCGATCTGACCGTTGCGTGCCGCCACCACGGCGCATTGCAGCGCGATGCTGCTCAGGACCAGCACGCCCGTGTTCAGCCAGAGCAGGCGCGGCAGCGGCAGAGGCCGCCAGTCCGACAGGCCCATGCGCATGAAGTAAGCGCTGGTGAACAGCGAAAACAGGCAGCCGACGACGGCGAGGAAGACGCCGAGGCCGATCTTGGCGGTGGGCAGCGCCGACCGGTCGAGGCCGACAAAATCGCCGGCCAGACCTTGTTCTAGCCATGGCTTGGCGGTCAGCCGCTGGTGCGAAAGCCACCATCCGGCAAACCCGGCAATGACGAGCAGGAAGACCAGGATGACGCTCATGCCGGCTCCCTCGAGGGGCCGAAGGTGCCCGGCATGTTCTGCGGGATGAAATCCTCCTTGGCGCCCGGTACGCTGTAGTCATAGGGCCAGCGATAGACGATCGGCAGGTCCTTGCCGAAATTGCCGTGCGTCGGCGGTGTATGCGGCGTCTGCCATTCGAGGGTCGTGGCCCGCCACGGATTGCCGCCGGCCTCGCGGCCATGGCGGATGCTCCAGATCAGATTGAACAGGAACACCATTTGGGCAAAGCCGACGATGAAGGCCATGATGCTGATGAACGAGTTCAGGTGGTGGGCCGACTCCGTCATGATGGTCATGTCGGTCAGTTCAGCGTAGCGCCGCGGCACGCCGATCAGGCCGAGGTAGTGCATGGGGAAGAAAATCAGGTAGGCGCCGAGGAAGGTGACCCAGAAATGGAACCGGCCCAACGTCTCGTCGAGCATCCGGCCGGTGACCTTCGGGTACCAATGGTAGATCGCGCCAAAAACCACGAGGATCGGGGCGACACCCATGACCATATGGAAATGGGCGACGACGAACATCGTGTCGGACAGCGGAACATCGACGACGACATTGCCGAGAAACAACCCGGTCAGCCCGCCATTTACAAAGGTGACGATGAACGCCAGGGCAAAGAGCATGGGTATGGTGAGATGGATGTCGCCCCTCCATAGGGTCAGCACCCAATTGTAGACCTTGATGGCGGTCGGAACGGCGATGATCAGCGTCGTGGTGGCGAAGAAGAAGCCAAAATAGGGGTCCATGCCGCTGACGTACATGTGGTGCGCCCAGACCACGAAGCTCAGCGCGCCAATGCCGACGATGGCCCAGACCATCATCCGGTAGCCGAAGATGTTCTTGCGTGCATGGGTGCTGATCAGGTCGGATACGATGCCGAACGCCGGCAGCGCCACGATGTAGACCTCGGGATGGCCGAAGAACCAGAACAGGTGCTGGAACAGGATCGGGCTGCCGCCATTGTGCTGCAGTTGCTCGCCCATCTCGGAGATCGCCGGCATGAAGAAGCTGGTGCCGAGGGCGCGGTCGAGCAGCATCATCACGCAGGCGACGAACAGCGCCGGAAAGGCGAGCAGGGCCATGACGGTCGCGGTGAAGATGCCCCAGACGGTCAGCGGCAGGCGCATCATTGTCATGCCGCGCGTACGGCCCTGCAGCACAGTCACCACATAGTTCAGGCCGCCCATCGTGAAGCCGATGATGAACAGGATCAGCGAGGACAGCATCAGGATGATGCCCCAGTCCTGGCCGCCAGGTGTGCCGCTCATGATGGCCTGCGGCGGGTAGAGCGTCCAGCCGGCCCCAGTCGGTCCGCCTGGCGCAAAGAAGCTCGACACCAGAACCAGCACGGCGAGAAGGTAGATCCAGTAGCTCAGCATGTTGACATAGGGAAAGACCATGTCACGCGCGCCGACCATCAATGGGATCAGATAGTTGCCAAAGCCGCCGAGGAAGAGGGCGGTGAGCAGGTAGATCACCATGATCATGCCGTGCATGGTGATGAACTGGTAGTAGGCTTCCGGAGTGATGAAGTCGAACGTACCGGGGAAGCCGAGCTGCAGCCGCATCAGCCAGGACAGCACCAGGGCGACCAGGCCTATCCCCGTCGCTGTCGCCGAATATTGGATGGCGATGACCTTGGCGTCCTGCGAGAAGACGTATTTCGTCCACCAACTGTGCGGATGGTAGAGTTCCACCTCCGCGACTTCGGCCGGCGGGATGCCATCTGCAGGCGTGATGTCGACCATAGGAACACCTCCGTGTCCTTTTCAGCGAGACCCGACCGTTTCGAGCTTTGCTGCAATTTTCAAACCTGACGCCGTCGTCTTGCCCGGCGCCTGGTCTGCCGAGCCCGTTTGCTGGGGTGCCGACAACTGGGCGAAAGTCTGCTGCTGGCCAAGCCATGCCAGATAGTCTTGCTGGGTGTCGACCATGACCACACCATGCATCAAAGGATGGCCTTGGCCGCAAAGTTCGGCGCACAAGACCTGAAAGGTTCCGGTCTTGGTCGGGGTGAACCAGAAATAGGTGACCGAGCCCGGGATCATGTCCATCTTGGCGCGGAATTCCGGCACATAGAAATCGTGCAGCACATCGATCGAGCGGAGCAGCATCTTGACCGGCTTGCCGACCGGCAGATGCAGATCAGCCGCCTCGACCACGACATCGTCCTGACCATTGGGATCGCTGGCGATCACGCCCAGCGGATTGTCAGCGGTGACGTCACGGGTGTCGGATGTGCCAAGCTTGCCGTCCTTGCCCGGCAGGCGGAAACTCCACTGCCACTGCTGGCCGACGACTTCGACGTCGGTTGCGTCGCTCGGGACGTTGACAAACCGGCTCCAGACGAACAGGCCGGGAACCAGCAACGCCGTGACCCCAACCGCGGTGACGATCGTCAGCCACGATTCGAGCCGTTTGTTCTCCGGTTCGTAGGCAGCCCGGTTTCCGTCCCGATGACGGAAGCGGAAGACGCAATAGGCCATGAACAGAACCACCGCGGAGAAGACGACGCCGGTGATCCAGAAGGTGATGATGATGGTGTTGTCGATATAGCTCCAGTTCGAGGCAATCGGCGTCCACCACCATGGGCTCAGGAGGTGAAACAACACCGAGCCCACGACGACCAAAACGAGTACAAGCGCTACGGCCATGTCCCGTCCTCCCGGCATTCGAGGGCGCGCGAAGCTGTCCCGGCGAATGCCAAGGTCATCATGCTTGATTTGCGATCGAAATTCCAGAGCCGACTATCTTGACGGGAAAAATGCGCCCTTTTGCCGCCGCGACCTTTCGAAAAGGCCGTTTCCAGGCCCTCATGCTGGATTGGCCTTTCCGCCTGATGGTTGCCGGCAGTTGCAACACCGATTCGCCCCAGATCCGCAGCGCCCGCGTGAATGGCGCTCAAATCAGTTGCAGCGCCGGCAGCCACAACCGTGCGGATCGGTTACGCGCCGACAGCAATCTCCTGGATGAAATCCAGAAGCGCCCTGACCTTCGCCGGCGGGAGGTGGCGCGAGGGGTGATAGGCATAGAGCGGATAGAGTTCCTCCGACCATTCCGGCAGGATCTGAACAAGCTCACCTCGCGACAGTAGAGGCGCCAAGCCGATCGCGAGGCTCTGGAAAATGCCTTGACCGGCCAGGCAAGCGGCGATCGCGACCGAAGGGTCATCCATCACCAGACGACTGGAGACCTTGACCTCCTTGACCTCCCCGCCGCGCCGGAACTCCCAGGGAAAGGGCAGGCCGGTCTGGGGATCGCGGAAGAGAAGCGCTTCGTGTTGGACGAGATCATCGGGTGATCGCGGCTCGCCGTGCTTTTCGAGATAGGCCGGAGCGGCGACCGTCAGGATACGGGTCTCCAGCAGCTTGCGCACGATGAGGGATGACTCATCGGGAGGCCCGAAGCGCACCGCCACGTCGACGCCAGTCATCATCTCCTGGCGATAGTTGCTGGTCAGGAAATCGACCGAAAGCAGGGGATAGCGAACCAGAAACGCCTGCAGCTTCGATGCAAGCACCATACGCGCGAACCACGGGTCCACCGAGACGCGCAGCCGGCCGCGCACGACCGCCGCCGCGCCGGCGGCTTCGGCGGCCGCCTCATCCAGGCCAGCCAGAAGCGGCAGCACCTGCGTGTGGAAGCGGCGGCCTTCCTCGGTGAGGCTGACCTCGCGTGGATTGCGATCGAAAAGCCGCACACCAACCCGCGCTTCCAGGCGCGCGACGGCCCGGCTCACCGCCGACGGCGTCAGGCCGAGCATCTCCGCGGCGCGGGCGAAATTCCCTGCCTCCGTTACCGCTGCCAGGACACCGACACCGGTCAGAAGCCGTGTATCGAAAGCCATTCGATCTCCCTTCGCCCTGCAGGTCTCCGCCGGAGCCTAACGCGATGAGCAGTGAATCTGAGTCACTTTAACACTGATCCTTATGCGCGTGAATCACGTCATGGCACGACTTACAAGGGTGACGTCCTGGCAACGCCGGGGCGAACGGCCGAGCAGATCGGATTTCCTTCGATCCGGAAAGGAGGTTAGCCATGGACCACCTCACACGCAGGACGATGCTTCAGCGCGGCGGAATGCTGGGAGCCATTCTGGCTCTCGATACGGTCAGCCCCGCTTTGGCCAGAACAACGGCGGCCGGTTCGTCCGTGCGGTTCAAGGCGATCGACGCCGCCTTGCGGGAAGGCGTCTCAAAGAACGACGTGGCCGGCGTCATCGCCGTCGCGGCGACACCGAAAGGCATTATCTACGAGGGTGCCTTCGGCAAGGCGAACGTCGCAACGGGCGCACCGATGACGCTCGACACGGTGTTCTGGCTGCTGTCGATGACCAAGGCCTTCACGGCGACGGCCTGCATGCAGCTGATCGAGCAGGGCCGCCTGCATCTGGATGACGACGCGGCGAAATACCTGCCAGAACTGGCCGCGCCGCAGGTTCTCGACGGCTTTGCCGAGGACGGAACGCCGCGGCTGCGGCCGGCCAGGCGTGCGATCAAGGTGCGTCATCTGCTGACGCATACCTCCGGCTACACCTACTCGATCTGGAGCGAGGCTCTGACCCGCTACGAGAAGGCGACGGGCATGCCCGACATCGCGACCTGCAAGAATGCTGCCTTCGCGGCTCCGCTCGAATTCGAGCCTGGCGAGCGGTGGGAATACGGCATCAGCATGGACTGGGTCGGCAAGCTGGTCGAGGCGGTGTCGGATCAGTCGCTCGAGATCTACTTTCGCGAGAATATCTTCGCGCCGCTCGGCATGAAGGATTCAGGCTTTCTGATCGGGGCCGGGCAGAAGCGGCGCGTCGCTACCTTCCACAATCGCCGCGCCGACGGCGGGCTGGAGCCGGCGCCCTTCGAGATGCCGCAGCGGCCGGAGTTCTTCATGGGCGGTGGCGGTGCTTTCTCGACGCCGCGAGACTACATGGCGTTCCTGCAGGCGCTGCTGAACGGAGGCGCGCTGCATGGCGTCCGAATCCTGCGTCAGGAGACGGTCGCCATGATGATGCAGAACCAGATCGGCGAGCTGAACGTCCAGCAGATGCGCTCGGCGCAGCCGTCCTATTCCCGCAGCTTCGACCAGTTCCCGGGACAGTCGCATAAATGGGGCCTGTCTTTCGATATCAACACGCAGCCGGGACCGAACGGGCGCTCCGCCGGCAGCATCGCCTGGGCAGGCCTGCTCAACTGCTACTTCTGGCTCGACCCGGTGAAGCACATCACCGGCGCGCTGTTCACCCAGGTCCTGCCCTTTTTCGACGAGCGGATCGTCGCGCTCTACGGCGAATTCGAGCGCGGTCTCTACCGCGGGCTCGATCTCGCCTGATCCACTACCCCAGACAAACGAGAGATTGGAAAACGACGATGTATGCCATCACCGGAATCACTGGAAAAGTCGGCGGAGCGCTCGGCCGCGCGCTGCTGGAACAGGGCCGGCCTGTCCGCGCCGTGGTCAGGGACGCCAACAAAGGTGAAGAATGGGCGGCACGCGGCTGCGAGGTCGTACTTGCCGGACTTGAGGACGCCGAGGCGCTGACAGCTGCGTTCACCGGCGCCGAGGGGGTCTTCATCCTGCCCCCATCGGAGTTCGACCCCGAGCCCGGCTACCCCGAGGCTCGCAAGGTCATCGACGCCATCGTCGAAGCGCTGAAGGCCGCGCTGCCGGACAGAGTGCTTTGCCTGTCGACGATTGGAGCCGATGCAGCGCAGGACAACCTCTTGTCGCAGCGCACGATGCTGGAAGAGGCGCTCTCGGCGCTCCCGCTGCCGGTGACCTTCCTGAGACCGGGTTGGTTTCTCGAAAACGCAATGTGGGATGTCGCCTCCGCACGCGACACAGGTGTGATCTCGAGCTTCCTGATGCCTGCCGACAAGCCGTTCGCGATGGTCGCGACGAGCGATGTGGGGCGGATTGCGGCAGACCTGATCCAGGAGCATTGGACGGGCAGGCGCGTGGTCGAACTCGAAGGCCCGCGCCGTGTCTCGCCCAACGACCTGGCGATCGCCTTCACCAAGGCGTTGGGACGGCCGGTGCGGGTCGAAACGGTGCCTCGGGACACTTGGGAGGGCCTGTTCCTCTCCCAAGGCATGAAAAATCCGGGCCCGCGCATGCGCATGCTGGACGGCTTCAACGAGGGCTGGATCGACTTCGCCAATCAAGGCGCAAGTGCTGTCAAGGGACGCATTGGCCCCGAGGAAATTATCGCGACGCTTTGTTCAACGTGAAAGTCGAGACCAGAAACAGCAACGCCGCCAGGCAGGCCCGGCGGCGTCTTCCTAGACTGCTGTTTTGCTAGACTGCTGTTTTGGGTCGCGATACCTACGGTGTCCCCGCCTTCTGGAGCGCGTCGGCCATTTGGTCGATCTTGCCGGCAAGGACGCCCTCGGCCCAATCCGTGACATCGGCGTCGACCGGCTTGTTGGCCATGTCCGTCAGCGCCGCGTCGAGCGATGCCTGATCGGTGCCGACCGTTGCAGCGTCAGCTGCCGCCTGGGCCTGGGCGGCCGTCGCGTTGTCGGCGGCGACAACGGCCTGCTGAGCAGCGATCTGATCGTTCAGGTCCTGGATTTGTTCAGGCGTGGCGGACGGGTCCGCCTGCAGCGTGGTCATCTGCGCATTCAGGGCATTCAGCTTATCCTGGGCGTCGTCCGCCGCCGCGGCCGCCTCGTCAGCCGCGATCTGGGCGTTCTTGGCTATCGCGGACTGCGTCACGAAGGCCTGAATGCCGGCGAACTTCTTGCTCTTGGAGTTCATGTAGGCGTTGATGTTGCGCTGCAGCGAGTTCAGCCTGCCAAGCTTGGCATGGATGTTCTTGTCCTTGTGCACGGACTTCGTATTGACCGTGGTGTCGGTCGTTGTGTCCGTTACCGTCTTGGCCGCCCGCCCCGGGGCCGACGCAGACTTGCCATGCGAAGCCCCGCTCTTGCCGTTGCCGCCGGCGTGGCCGTGCCCGTTGCCGTTGCCTCCACCATTGCCGCCAGCATTGCCACCGCCGTTGCCGTGCCCGTTTCCGGCGAGCGCCGGAGACGCCAGAAGCGCCAATGCGGCGAGCGCCGCGAACAGAGTTTTTCGGTTTGTCATGATATCTCCTCCTTGAGGAACCTCCGCCCAACCGCTAGAGCAGCGTCATATGAGGATTCACTAATCGTGCGCAATAAACTTTAGACAAATACGGTTTCACTGCGCGAGCCTGACAACCAACGAACTCCATAACCATTTGATATTACAATATAAATCAGCGCTATGAGACCGTCGCGGCACTGAAGTCCCATACCGGCCAGACCATGGTCCTAGTCTGCCCACCAGCGGCACGGTAACAGTCGTCGAGTGGTTGTCGGAAAGGCGTTGAAACAAGGGAAGTCGGTGGGTGCGATCCAGTGCGGCGCCACCCGACGCGTCACGCGCGAACGCCTAGCTTCTCGCGGCGTACACGACTTCGCGAGCGTGTAGCTCATCGCACTAGATCAGCAGCAGGCCCTTCATGCTGGAATAGCCTTTGCGCCCGATGATGATGTGGTCATGCACGGCGATGCCCAGCCGCTTGGCCGCGTCGACGATCTCCTTCGTCATCTCGATGTCGGCGCGCGATGGCGTCGGATCGCCTGACGGATGGTTGTGCACCAGAATGATCGCGGTCGCCGAGAGGTCGAGCGCGCGCTTGATCACCTCGCGTGGGTAGACAGGCGTGTGGTCGACGGTGCCGACCTGTTGCACCTCGTCGGCGATCAGCGCGTTCTTCTTGTCGAGGAACAGGATGCGGAACTGCTCGCGCTCCTCGAAGGCCATTGCCGAGCGGCAATAGTCGAGAAGCTGCGTCCATGAGGAGAGGACCTCGCGGCCATGGACCTCGCCGCGCGCCATGCGCTGCGCGGTCGCCGCGACGACCTTCAGGTCGAGCGCCACCGCGGGGCCGATGCCCTTGACCTCCTGCAGCAATGCAAGCGATGCGCCAAGCACTTCGGCCAGCGTGCCGAAGCGCGCCAGAAGCGCCTTGGCGACCGGTTTGGTGTCGGCGCGGGGGATCAGGCGAAAGAGTAGAAGTTCCAACAATTCGTAGTCGGGCAGGGCCTCCGGACCGGCCGTGGCAAAGCGCTCGCGCAAGCGGTCGCGATGGCCGAGATAATGCGGCTTGTCGTTGAGCGCCTTTGCTTTCGCCGCTGGCCGGACCGGCACTTCGGAGAAGAAGCCTCGCTCGTCGTCGTCGCTTCCGGTCCCCACGAGCTGCTCCGCATTTTCCTGGGCCGGAAAGAACCGGCAAAACAAGGCTAGGCCGGCAGGCCGGGGCGGTCGAGCTTGTTGGGCGACAGGGTGAAAATCTCGCAGCCGGTGTCGGTGACGCCGATCGTGTGTTCGTACTGTGCCGACAGCGAGCGGTCGCGTGTCACCGCGGTCCAGCCATCCGACAGCACCTTCACATGCGGCCGGCCGAGATTGATCATCGGCTCGACGGTGAAGATCATGCCTGGACGCATCTCGACGCCCTCATTGGCGCTGCCATAGTGCAGGATGTTGGGTGCGTCGTGGAAAAGCTGGCCGACGCCGTGGCCGCAGAAATCGCGCACCACCGAGCAGCGCTCGGCCTCGGCATAGGTCTGGATGGCGGCGCCGATGGCGCCAGTGCGTGCGCCGGGCCTGATCGCCGCAATGCCGCGCATCAGGCATTCATGGGTGACCTCGAGCAAGCGCTCGGCGGCGCGCTTGATCGTGCCGACCGGGTACATGCGCGAGGAATCCCCGTGCCAGCCGTCGAGGATATAGGTGACGTCGATGTTGACGATGTCGCCATCCTTGAGCGGCTTGTTGTCGGGAATGCCATGGCAGACGACATGGTTTATCGAGGTGCAGGACGATTTCGTGTAGCCGCGATAGTTGAGCGTTGCCGGCAGCGCGCCGTGGTCCATGCCGAATTCAAAGACGAAGCGGTCGATGGCTTCTGTGGTGACGCCAGGCTCGACCATCGGCACCAGTTCGTCGAGGCAGCGCGCGGTGAGATCGCATGCCTTGCGCATGCCGGCAAAGCCTTCCTCGCCATAGAGGCGGATCTGGCCGGTGTTTCTGAGTGGTGCGGTGGCGGCGTCGAGATAGGTGACCATTTTGTCCGTGTAGCCGGGTAGGCCCTGCGAGAGGCCGACGTGAAAATCTCCCCAGATTTGGCACTTGGAGGCAAAAGGTTCAAGGACGAACTGCTTGATGCAGCCGCGCACCTCGGGATATTCGCCCTGTATCAGGTGATGACTTGCCGGTTTTCGCCGGCTTGCTTTCCTTTCCGGCCATCGTGCGTTAGGGCGGGTGATGTTTTCGAGACCGGGTCCCTTCACGGCGGCCAAGCGCACCAGATTGCTCGAAGCGCCGCTGACGACAGTCTGCTCATGCCTGATGGGCATGGTGCTGCTGGCGATGCTGTGCCTCGGCCGCCCGGACGTGCCAGCTTTCGCGGATGCTGCATCGGGCGGCGCCAGCATCGGCCTGGAACGGTCTGGAGAGGCGGCGGCGCTGCTGCGTGTCACCGGCAAGGCGCAAGTGCTGGAGGTTCGCGCCGGGCGGCCGTCCCTGGTCAAGTTCGCCAGCGGCCATCCCGCTTTGCCGGTTCTCGACGCCGTCTTTTCTTGGCTTGAGCGGACTTCGCCGAAGGCGGCTGTTTCGGGATACGAAGCGCCCCCGGGGTCCAGGGCAAATGCCCATCAGCCGCGCGCGCCGCCGACCTTCGCGGCCTGAGCGGTCCACGACCGCAGCTTCACCCCTGATCTATCCCTGTTCGCGTCGTGACGTGCGGCGGCTGTCGGCCGTGCACCGGTCGCGCGGCGCGTCGTTTCCGGAACCATTTCAATGCAACAACGCATCAAGACATTCAAAACCCTGTCGCGCGCTGCCTCGGCTGCCGCGTTTCTCTCCGTCCAGGCGCTCATCTGCATCGGAACCGTCTATTGGGCGGTTGCCGAGACGCTCGGGCTGTCGGAAATGGCGGCACTTGTCCTCGGGGGCCTCTTCGCCGTGCCGACCGTATTTGTGCTGATCGCCACCACCCGCATGGCTTTCGACGCTGAGACGGATCCGGCGAACCAGTAAGCCTGGCGGCCCTTGGCGCGGTCGCGATCACAAAGGGGTCGCGACCGCAGTGACGACACATTTCTGCGCCAAAGGCGGTCGAAGCAATTTTTGACGACGAACAGCGTTGGGACGCCGGTTCGGGAGTAGGGACATGGACAGACTGCAATTCGAGGTTCCGGTGCGCATAGCACCCGCGCCCGGCCTGCCAGTCGAGGAGATCTACAGCGTCGAACAGGCGCTCGATATTCTTCAGGGCTGGCCTGTGCGCCGTCAGGGCCCGATCTATCAGAAGGCATTCAACGCCTGCTTTGGCGCCACGGTGGACGTGGTCAAGACCGAAGATGCCTGCCGGGCGTTCATGGCGTTTTGTCGGGCGAGCGGACTGATAGCCAGGGACATGATGAGGCCGCGCAAGCGTGGCGGCGAGGCGAGAACGCTGCAGGCTTGAAGGCCGCCGCCGTTTTCACCTGCCCCAATTGAAATGCCGACGATCGCGTTTGAACGGACACGGCGATGCCGTGGGCGGATCTGGACGCGTCAATGCCAGCGCCGTTAAGCTTCCGTTTCCACATTCGCGGCTACGCCATTGCTTGTTCAGCAATGGTTGATTCGTTGCGTCAGTTCATGGTTCGGAAGATGTCCCCAGAAAAAGTCCGCGCATTCCCGATTGATCGTCAAACAGTGTTGGTGAGGGAAGTCGCCGCCAAACTCGACAACCTGCATGGCGATACTGCCACTTCGTTCTGGAGGGCCAAGGCGTCGGAGTTGCTCGATCTCGTTGTCGGATCTGGCAGAGACAAAATAGCGGCTAGCGATGAAGTGCGCAGATTCTTCCTTGCCGTACAGCGCGAGATGTCGGCCAGAGCGGCCGCCGGGTCGACACCAATTCTATCCGCTTGAAGTCCGGGCCATCCGGCAAGCAGGGGCACGTGTAACTCGCTGCGCAGTTGCCCTATTAGCAAATGGTAAACTATCTCCGGGCGCGAGCTTTTTGCTCACCGAGCTGTCCTGTGCGCGTTGATTAGCCAACAAACAGCTCGTTTTGGAAGCCAATAGATCACTGCTCAAAAATGAACCGAACTTTTTAGCCCTTCGTTCATATATGCATGTTTTCTAATCTATTTCATGACCCTCAGTTGCTTTACCCGAGTTCGGCTTAGAGCGAACGGCTTTTGCCGGGGTACGAGCGCAAATGTCGCCACCATCTTCGCCCTGACCTTGCCGATCGTCGTCGGTGCTGCAGGCTTAGGGGTGGAAACCTCCTACTGGTACTACAACAGCCTGAGGCTGCAGGCGACCGCCGATGCCGCTGCCTATGCCGGCGCGCTCGAACAGATCTCAGGTTCCGACAAGCCGACGATCGTCGCGGCCGCAACCCAGTCGGCCGCATCAAATGGGCTGGGCTCCGGTACGATCGTCGTCAATACGCCGCCAGCATCCGGGCCGAACACGGCGAAGAAGGCGGTCGAGGTCATCGTCGGCCAGAACCTCGACCGGATGTTCACCTCGCTCTTCACGCAGGGCCAGGTTCCCGAACAGGCGAGGGCGGTGGCCCTCATCACCAATGCTTCGAAGGCCTGCGTGCTCGCGCTCGATCCGTCGGCTTCGCAGGCGGCACTGTTTTCAGGCAACACCAGCGTCAAGCTCATCGGCTGCTCGGTCATGTCCAACTCGATCGCGTCTGACGCCATCAAGCTTCAGGGCTCGGCGGGGCTCCAGGCCGATTGCCTTATAACGGCGGGCGGCGTCTCTCTCAGCAATCCCGTCACGACGGTCTGCGCGGCCCCGATCACCCAGGCATTGCCTGCCGGCGATCCATTTGCCGACCTGCCGGCCCCCGCGGCCTCGAACCCTTGCCAGAACGCCAACAAGTCGACGCTGAAACCCGGTACCTATTGCAGCGGGCTCAGCCTCAGCGGCACTGTTACGCTGCAGCCCGGCGTCTATGTCATCCAGAGTGGCGATTTCAAGGTGAATGCGAACGCCAATGTCTCCGGTGACGGCGTCACCATTTACCTCGCTGGCTCCTCGCGCGTGTCGATGAACGGTAACGCCAACGTCTCCCTGAGCGCACCGACGTCCGGTACCTATTCCGGTGTGCTGATGTATGGTGACAGAACGAGCATAGGCGGACAGAGCACCTTCAACGGCACGGCGACTTCGCTGCTGACGGGCGCGCTTTATTTCCCCAAGCAGCAGGTCAACTATCTCGGCAACTTCTCCGGCCAGAACGGATGCACCCAGGTCGTTGCGGACACGATCCAATGGTCGGGCAACTCAACCATCAATCAGGATTGCACCAGCCTCGGAATGCGCGACATTCCGGCCACGCAGTCCGTGGCGCTGGTCGAGTAGCCTCCATGGAACGCCGATCGATGCCGATGCTGCGCGATAAAGCCGGGGTTGCCGCGGTAGAGTTCGCGATGGTCCTGCCCTTCCTGTGTGTGGCGCTGCTCGGCATCGCCGATGGCTGGTCCTATATGACGAACTCGATGTCGATGCGCGCCGGCGTGAAGACCGCCGCGAACCTGGTCATGGGAGGATCGACCAATGATACGGCGACCCAGGCCGTTGCCATTTCGAGCTGGGAGAAGCGGCCCTCGGATGGCCAGGTCACGCTAAGCCGGATTTACATGTGCGGGACGACCGTGGTCGACGCTTCGGCCTTGTGCAGTGGGCCGAAGGTGCCATCGGTCTATGTTCAGATCCAGGCATCGGCCACCTGGGTGCCGCCCTTCACCTTCGGCGTTTTTTCCGGCTCCAGCGTCATCGGCCACTCGGAGGTTATCCGTGTCCGCTAGGGCAGGCGCATTCAGACGGGATCGATCGGGTGGCGCCGGGTTGGAATTCGCGCTGATCGCGCCCTTTCTCATCATGCTGCTGTTCGGCATCTTCGCCTTCGGCTGGGCGATGAACTCGGTGTCCAGCGTTCGCTATACGTTGGAGACATCATCGCGCTCGCTGCAGCTTCAGAACACATTAACCCAGGCCGACATCCAATCCATCGCCACACAGAAATTGCAGGCCCTGGGTTTGAAGGATGTGAACGTCACGATCGCCATCGATCCGGTGAGCGGCGGCTTCCGCATGGCGCATCTAACCGCCACCTATGCCTTCGTCATCAACTTCCCCTACTTCAGCGATTTCCCGATCAACTACGCGACCACCGTTACCGTGCCGCTGGTCGGCAGTTAGGCGCGTGGCCTGCCTGGCTATGGGCTTTTGGCGTGACGCAAGCCGATACGAATCTCGGGGCTATTGCGTCAAGGCGCACGCGATTGATTGGTGTCACAGCGGCGAGCAGCACGATACCGACTTCAACGAGCAGCAGACGACAAACATACGCCCTGCGCAGCAGATCGTTCGAACGCTGCTGGTGATCTGATCAAAATTCCCGATGAGAATAGGTGAAGCCCGCTGCCTCTGGTGGCGGGCCTTCCGCATGGTAAGTCTCGCAACAGCCATGGCAGATACCATCATATCCTCACCAAAGGAGGGAGCTATGGTTTCGGCTATTGCAAGTCAGCATCGGCAGGTACCTGACACTCAACTGAAAGCGACAAAGCCAGAAACAGGCGAAGGATTCGCGCCAGGCAAGAGCGCCGACAGCGTAGGACATCGCGCTAAGGCAATGGTTGCCGAAACAGGCGACACAGATCCTAACGCGCAGGGTGGCGCTGCATCGAGGATCGCCAGAATGGACATCACCGTGTTGACACCGCCGCCCGAAGAAACGCTTGCGGAGTAAAACTAGGCTGGGGGCGGCCCTCCATCATGCCGGTTGCCTGCCTCATTGTGGCGGGCTTTCTGACTGGGGCCGGATCATTCCCCAAACCTACAAGTCGCCGCCGGTAAGCTCAAACACGATTGGTTCGCCCCGGAAATCAGAGTAGCGGATCCAGCGGGGCAGAATTGTGAATAGTTGTGCCCCTTGCTTCAGAAACTCTGCTTCAAGCGGACAGTTCGCTATGTGAACGTCCCTTAACCGCTGTTCTTCGTCAGCCTTGGCAGGCCGGGCCCGGCCCTCAATTTGAACGGTGACGTTTTCGTCCCAACCGATCACCATGGCGATCCGGCTGTCTCGTTCGATATTTGCCAGCTTCCGACTTCCAGGAAAACTGTCGAACACGATGTTGAGATCCTCGCCCAACGTCACCTGTATGACGGCTGCCTCTGGAGACCCATCCGGATTTACAGTGCTGATAGCCCCGAGTTGATGCCTAGCCAGAAAATCGCGAACAAGTTGCCATCGATCGTCCCTGTGCATTTTGACACGTCCTCCGCGCGAATGGCCGCGACCCTATCATCGGCACCCAAGCCATAATAGCTGTGCGCCCGCTGCCTCACGGTGGCGGGCTTTGGCTTTACAGTTTGAGAGCGACCCTGGTCAGTTCATGTGCCTTCGCGACATAGCCGAGATACATGGCTAAAAACTTCTCCGAGATGTCCACGCTCTTTTTGCCCCAAGCAAACTGCTGATCCTTTCCCGACAGTCCGTAGTGTACCCGTCTTGTCACGTCGCCCTCAGTGATCGACTCGGGCGCATTCCGCTTGGTGCCAAACAAACGGTCATCCAGATGCTCGAAGTGATTGCGAGCGTCTTTGTAGTCTTCGAAATTTATGGTGGCGACAAATTTAGCGACATCTCCGCCGAGCCTCTCAGCCACGATTGTCAGGCCATCGTTCATCCGGTCAAGCGAGATGAGGAAGAAGTGCAGTTGAGCTAGGGCTTGAATGAAATCCTTCGCACGCCATGCAGCGAAGATGAGGCCGTGCTGGCGAGAAAGTGCCTCCCGGTATTTCTCGATGAGGTCTATCCCGTGGTCAAGCTTCCCGGTCGGATCGGCCTTCGATGCAGCGACAAACCATTCACCTGTCAGCATCCGATCCTCCTGGCCTGCTCTTCATGTCACATCCATGTCGCCCGGACCTACCGATAGTCGCAGGAACGTCGGTGGAATCAATCAGGGTGCCGTCCACGCAAATTCGCGGACGTTTATTCGGCGGATATTCGACGGAAGAGGGGGAGAGCCACTAAGTGCTTGAAATGTCTGGTACGCCCAAGGGGAATCGAACCCCTGTTACCGCCGTGAAAGGGCGGTGTCCTAACCGCTAGACGATGGGCGCGCTCAGACGAAGCGGCTTATACTGGCGTTGTGCCCAACCGGCAACCCGTCAGGTGCCGCCTTGGACAACTTTTTTCCAGCCTGCCAAAACAGGGATGTTGTCGCGCCTGGCAGGGCGCCGGTGTGCTGCCAATTATGCCGAGTGGCGGCCCTGCCAAAGTGGGCAAGGGCAAGGGAGGGAAGACTTTGGTCCGCGCAGGGTACATGCCTTGGCGATCGGCGGAGACGCCTATCGCGCTTCGTCATCCACGGGCGGAGCAAGGAGCGAAGCGACGCGGCGCCGCTGCACGGCGCGACTAGCCGTCGCCGCCACCACTGCGCCTACGGCAGCGCCAGTTCCAGTCGCGCTCGGGGCCGACGTCGACGTGGACGGATTCGGTGTGGCAGTAGGTGCCGACGCCGCCGCGGCCCGGCATGCTTCTGATGTAGTTCGCCAGTTCCCATTTCGAAACGCCGGGAACCTGGATGTCGGCGGCGGCGCAGTACATGTGCAGCGAGTTCTTGGCGCCATTGGCGCGGCGGTTGCGGGCCGGATCGCGATAGCCTGATGTCACCATCATCTTGCGGCCGTAGTGGCCTTCGATCGTCTTCAGCACGCGGACCAGCGACGGCTTCAGGCAAGCCACATCGACGCTCTCGTTCTGCTTGAGCAAGCCGTTGGGCGCCAACCGCGCCATCCCGGCGGCGGACGCGACCTGATAGGAGCCGCCGATTGGACCCTCGTCCTCGTTGAGGTCGACGTCGCTCTCGTCATCGAGGCCGGATTTGCGCTTGATTTCGAACAGGGCTGTCTGGCGCACGCCGGGCAGCGCATCGCTACCAGTGATGTGGCCGCTCTCGCCACCGGTCGAGGCCAGTTGCAGCGGCTTTGCCGTGGAATCAGCCGAGGCCAGCGTGATGATCGGTTTTACGGCTGCTGGCGCCGGCTTGGCTTGCGCCGCGGGCTGGTCGCCCGACCTCGTGTTGATGAGCGGCGAAGGCGCGGCCGAGGCGGGCGTGGCGCCAAACATCGAGGCCAGGAAGCCTTTTTTCTTCGGCGCGTCGGCCTGCGGCATCTCGCCTGCCGTCACGTAGACCGCATTGTCCAACACTGGCGCGGCAGACGGTTTCGGCGCGTTTACGCCGGCATCGGCGGCGGCGATCTGCTGGGCAACCGCGTCGTTCTGCTGCGCCGTCTGCGCCGGCTGCTGCAGGGACTGCGGGGTTTGTCCCGCGATCGTCTCGGTGCCAGCCGGCGTGGTCAGCGGAAAGGCGGCCTGCGGCTTGGCCACGGGCACATAGGCGACCTTTTCAGGGAGTGCCGTATCGCGTGCCGTCATCACGGTCGTTTGCTCGGTCGTGGTCTGCGTCGAATCGACGACGGTGGTCGACTTGCCATTCGAGGCAGCGCTTATGTCCGATGCGGTGGCATTGTAGCCGGGCATTCCAACCGACATCGTCGGGTCGCCGGCAGAGGTGCAGGAGGCCAGAAGCAGGGAGCAGAGCGCTGCCACGACGGCGCGGCTTTCTCCCTTTGCGAGGCTCCATCCTGCTGATTTCAAAGTCAAATTCCCCCTCGATGTCCGGTCGGTATATCCTTGGCGCGGCCCTGATATCGGTGCCAAGTGACCGTTGTCTCCGATCCGGAAACGAGACCTGTGTCAAATCCGCAAGCCTGGAAGTATTTTTGCAGTTATTGCCGAATTACGGCCGCGCGGTGGTTGACGACACCATTTCGCCCGCTTTTGCCGGTCCGTCAACTCACCAGACATTACAGTCCGTTACACACGCACTTTCACATAGGTGCCGGGGGCATCGCCCAAGGTTTTCATATGCTTGCCGGGTTTGCGGGCCGGAACGCGGGTGTTGTCCTTGGCCTCTATCCAGCTTTGCCAGTGCGGCCACCACGATCCGGGATGGTCGGTGGCCTTGGCTATCCACTCACCGAAATCGCCCGTCGGCGTCCCTCCGGTCCAGTACTGGTATTTGTTGGATGCCGGCGGATTGACGACCCCGGCGATATGGCCCGACCCCGCCATGACGTATTCGACCTCGCCGCCGAAGTATTTCGAGCCGAGGAACACCGAAAGCGCCGGCGCGATGTGATCTTCCTTGGAGGCGAGGTTGTAGATCGGGATGGTGATATCGCCGAGCGAGACCGTGTGGCCCGCCAGTTCCATCATGCCTTGCGAGAGGTTGTTCTCCAGGTAGCAGTTGCGCAGGTAGAACGAATGATTGGCCGCGCCCATGCGGGTGGAATCGGCATTCCAGTAAAGCAGGTCGAAGGGCAGGGGATCCTTGCCGCGCATGTAGTTGTTGACGACATAGGGCCAGATCAGGTCGCCCGAACGCAGCATGTTGAAGGCGGTCGCCATCTTGGTGCCGTCGAGGTAGCCCTTTTCGCTCATCGACTTTTCCACCGCCGCGACCTGCTCTTCGTCGACGAACACTTTCAGGTCGCCGGCATAGGTGAAGTCGACCTGCGTGGTGAAGAACGTGGCCGACTTGATGCGGTCGTCGCCTTCCCGCGCCATCAGTGCCAGTGCCGCCGCCAAAAGCGTGCCGCCGACGCAATAGCCGATCGCGTTGACGTCCCGCTCGCCGGTGGCCTTCTCGACCATGTCGAGGCCGTATTGCAGGCCTTCGCGAATATAGGCTTCCCAGCCCTTGGCGCCGTGGCGCTCGTCCGGATTGATCCAGGAGATGACGAAGACGGTGTGGCCCTGTTCGATCGCCCAGCGGATGAAGGATTTCTGCGGGTTGAGATCAAGGATGTAGAACTTGTTGATCCATGGCGGGCAGATCAGCAGTGGCCGCTTGAGCACCGTCTCGGTCGCCGGATCGTACTGGATGATCTCGGCGACATCGCTGCGGCCAACCACCTTGCCGGGGGTGGTGGCGATGTTCCTGCCGATCTCGAAGGGCGAGTAGTCGGCCTGGCGCAGCTTCAGGTCGCCCTTGCCGGCGGCGATGTCCTCGGCCAGCATCTTCATACCGCGCACCAGGTTCTCGCCGTTCGAGGCGACGGTTTCGCGAAACAGTTCCGGGTTGGTCAGGATGAAATTCGACGGCGAGATGGCGTTGGCCACCTGCTTGACGTAGAAGCCGGCCTTGTGACGGGTGTGCTCGTCCAGACCGTCGGCGTGCTCGACCAGATCGGCCGCCCAGCGCGAGGTGACGAGATAGGCCTGCTTGAGAAAATCGAAGAAGGCGTTGCGGCCCCACTCGGGATCGAGGAAGCGCTTGTCGCCACGTTCCGGCTTCACGGCATCTTCGGTGGCTTCCGCGGCGTTGCTGGTGCGCTGAATGGCGTTGGCCCAGACGGTCATGTAGCCGGAGAACAGCCGCGTCTGCGCTTCCAGCGCGCGCTGCGGATCGGACAGCCAGTATTCGCTGAGCTTGGAGAAGGTCTTCACCATGTCGACGACAGGCTCGGCGACGTGATCGCGCACATCGCCTTTTTCGCGCGGCTCGGCCCATGCGGAGGCCGCTTTGCCGGCTTGCTCGATCATGCGCGCCATGTTCAGGGCGAAGCGTTCCGGGTCCTTCACCAGATATTGCTCGACGGTCGAAGGCTCGTCATCTTCCGCTTTGCCCGAATCGGGTGTCTTGGACATGGTTCGCGGGGTTCCTCCCGAAGCGTTTTCTTGACATATTAACATGGGACATCCGACGGGGTCCAATCTCGCTCTACCGCGGCTGCCAAGGAAACAATATGACGATTAACATTGGCGAGACTGTTTTTTTCGGTGCTGGACGTTTTTGCCGCATTGGCGCGGCAATCGTCCTCATTGGGATTGCCGGCTGCTCCAGCACCAGCGGCCCTGCGCCTGTGACGGGGGCGAAGGATACCGGCACCTTTCCGAACCTGAACATCAAGCCGCAGGTGGCGGCGCCGCAGTTCACCGACGCCGAGAAGAATGCCAAGCTCGCGCAATTGAAGGCCGATGAGAGCGCGCAGGCGGCAAAGAACGGCAAGCCCGATGTGGCCGACCAGGCGGCGCTCACGGATCTTGCCAAAAAGCATGGCGACGAAACGCTGAAGCAGATCGAAGGCAAATGCGATCCCGCCCTCGACCCTACCTGCAAATAAGTATATAGCGCGCGCCCAAAGCCCTTAGATATCTGGCCCCTTTGCTGTCTGGAACTGCCATGGAAGAATTTCACAAGGTTCGCCGGCTTCCGCCTTACGTCTTCGAGCAGGTCAACCGGCTCAAGGCGAGCGCCCGTTCGCGCGGCGCCGACATCATCGACCTCGGCATGGGCAATCCCGATCTGCCGACACCCAAGGCCATCGTCGACAAACTGTGCGAGGTCGTGCGCGATCCGCGTACGCATCGTTATTCCTCGTCTCGCGGCATTCCGGGCCTGCGCCGCGCCCAGGCCGCGTACTATGCCAGGCGCTTCGGCGTGAAGCTCAACCCCGACACGCAGGTGGTGGCGACGCTCGGCTCGAAAGAGGGCTTCGCCAACATGGCACAGGCGATCACCGCGCCTGGCGACGTGATCCTGTGCCCCAACCCGACCTATCCGATCCACGCCTTCGGCTTCATCATGTCGGGCGGCGTCATCCGCTCGCTGCAGGTCGAGCCGGACGACGGCTTCATCCCGGCGCTCGAGCGCGGCGTGCGTCACTCGATCCCGAAGCCGCTGGCGCTGATCCTCAACTATCCGTCGAACCCGACGGCACTGGTCGCTTCGCTCGATTTCTACAAGGACGTCGTCGCCTTCGCCAAGAAGAACGACATCATCATCCTGTCCGACCTTGCCTATTCGGAGATCTATTTCGACGGCAATCCGCCGCCGTCGGTGCTGCAGGTGCCAGGCGCGATCGACGTCTGTGTCGAATTCACCTCGATGTCCAAGACCTTCTCCATGCCCGGCTGGCGCATGGGCTTTGCGGTCGGCAACGAACGGCTGATCTCGGCGCTGACCCGGGTGAAATCCTATCTCGACTACGGCGCCTTCACGCCGATCCAGGTGGCGGCGGCACACGCGCTCAACGGCGACGGCGCCGACATTGCCGAGGTGCGCGACATCTACCACAAGCGCCGCGACGTGATGGTCGATGCCTTCGGACGCGCCGGCTGGACCATTCCGGCCCCCGCGGCATCGATGTTTGCCTGGGCGCCGATCCCGGAGCCGTTCCGTCATCTCGGCTCGCTCGAATTCTCCAAGCTGCTCATCGAACACGCCGACGTGGCGGTGGCGCCCGGTGTCGGCTTCGGCGAACATGGCGACGATTTCGTGCGCGTGGCGCTGGTCGAGAATGAGCACCGGATCCGGCAAGCGGCGCGCAACATCAAGCGCTTCCTATCGGCCAGCGCCAAGCAACCCAACAATGTGGTGCCGCTTTCCGCTCACCGGTAAGTTTGCCGCAGACAATTTCGATCTGACTTGAGGGACGTCGCCGGCCATGGCTGAAGCATTGCGTGTTGGAATTGCCGGTCTTGGCACGGTTGGCGCGTCCGTGGCGCGCGTGCTGCGCGACAAGGCGGCGGAACTGACCCGGCAATGCGGGCGCGACATCGTCGTCACTGCGGTTTCGGCGCGTGACCAGAAACGCGATCGCGGCGTCGATGTCAGCTCGGCAAAGTGGTTCGACGATCCGGTCAAGATGGCGCAGACAGCCGAAATCGACGTGTTCGTCGAACTGATCGGCGGCGACGAGGGGCCGGCGCGGTCGTCGGTGAAGGCGGCACTCGAAGCCAGCCGTCATGTCGTCACCGCCAACAAGGCGCTGCTCGCCAAGCATGGCGTGGCGCTGGCCGAGATCGCCGAGAAGCGCGGCGTGCTGCTCAACTACGAGGCGGCGGTAGCGGGCGGCATTCCCGTCATCAAGACCATGCGCGAGGCGATGGCCGGCAATTCGGTCAACCGCGTGTTCGGCATCCTCAATGGCACCTGCAACTACATCCTGACCCGCATGGAGGCCGAGGGTATCTCGTTCGACGCCTGCCTGAAGGACGCGCAGCGGCTCGGCTATGCCGAGGCCGATCCGACCTTCGACATCGAGGGCCACGACACCGCGCACAAGCTGTCGATCCTGACCAGCCTTGCCTTCGGCACAAAAATCGCTGCCAACGACATCTACATGGAAGGCATTTCCAACATTACCCAGGCCGACATCCGCGCGGCCGGCGATCTCGGCTACCGGATCAAGCTGCTGGGCGTTGCGCAGCGCACCGACAGCGGCATCGAGCAGCGCGTGCACCCGACCATGGTGCCGACCGCCTCGGTCATCGCGCAGGTGCACGGCGTCACCAATGCAGTGGCGATCGAGACCGACATATTGGGCGAACTGCTGCTCTCCGGCCCCGGCGCCGGCGGAAACGCCACCGCCTCGGCGGTCATCGGCGACATCGCCGACATCGCCAAGAGCCGGCCGGGCTTCCAGCACGGTCCGGTCTTCGGCCGGCCGGCGAAGGAACTGAAACCCTACAAGAAGGCGCAGATGCGCAGCCATGCCGGCGGCTACTTCATCAGGCTGACCGTGCATGACCGCATCGGCGTCTTTGCCGCGATCGCCAAGCGCATGGCCGACAACGACATTTCGCTGGAATCGATCGTCCAGCACGCGGTCAACGGCGAGGCGGCGGCGCAGAAGACAGTGATCCTGGTGACGCACGAGACGACCGAGGCCGCCGTACGCAAAGCCGTCGACGGGATCACCAAGGATGGCCATCTGACCGACAAGCCGCAGGTCATCCGCATCGAGCGGGCAGGGTAGCTTCCCTCTTCAGGGCGCCGCGCGGGACAGGAATTCCGCCGGTATTGCGCGTCCGTCTGGTGGCTAGCCGCCACGACCGACCGGAACGAATTCGCGTGGGCGCCGTTTCCTTGGTAAGCAACCAAAGGAACCGCTTCATGGCCGATACCAACAAGTCCGACAGCCCTCACATCGACGACATCCAGAAGACGCTGGAAAAGCAGATCGCCGAACTGCGCAAGGAGATCACCAAGATCAACAAGAGCATTTCGGCGCGGAGCGCGGAAATGCTCGACGACGCCAGCGAGCAGGCTTCGGATTTGTACGATACAGCCGCGGCCCGCGCGTCGCGAACCGCACATCAGTTGCGCAGCCAGGCGCAGGCGGTGTCGGATGTCGCGCGCGACAATCCCGGTACGACGACGGCTGTGATCGGCGTGATCGGCCTGCTCGGCTTTCTGGCCGGCCTCGCCATTGGCCAGTCGATGAACGACAACTCGCGCCGCTGGTATTGACCGCGGAGTGATGGAGCCGGCCTTGCCGGCTCATTTTCAGCATTTTATTGCCAGGAGGGCACCATGGCTTCATCGATGTTGATCAGCATCCTGATCACGTTCCTCGTCATCATCCTCGTTCTCTATCTGGTTCAGCGCTTGCCGCTGGACGCCCGGATGAGACAGATCGCCCAGATCATCGTCATCATCATCGGCATCATTTCACTGCTCAAATACCTTGCGGTTTTCTAGGCCGCAGCGGCGCGATCTTCCACTTTACAAGCCGGCCCGGTTCTTTGCGACCGGGCCGGCCTCGTTTCAAGAATGCAGTTTAATCGATTGATATTGCTGGCTATTCGATAAAACTCCCGCGAGGTCTTGCCGTTGTCATGCTCGTTTGACAAAAGAGACGCGCCTCCGGCGGGAGGCCGCATATCAACGAGGAAAATTGCCAGATGAATGTGGCCCAGAACATTGTCGCCGGCCTTGACCGGATACTCACCATGGAGCTGGTGCGCGTCACCGAACGCGCCGCAGTCGCGGCCGCCAGGCTGCGCGGGCGTGGCGACGAAAAGGCGGCCGACCAGGTCGCCGTCGATGCCATGCGCCAGGAGCTCAACCGGCTTGCCATCAGGGGCACGGTGGTGATCGGCGAGGGCGAGCGGGACGAGGCGCCGATGCTCTATATCGGCGAGGAAGTCGGGTCGGGCAAAGGCCCGGCGGTCGATATTGCGCTCGATCCGCTCGAAGGCACGACGATCTGCGCCAAGAACCTGCCCAATGCGCTCGCCGTCATTGCGATCGCCGAGAAGGGCAGCCTGCTGTTTGCGCCCGACGTCTACATGGACAAGATCGCCATCGGTCCTGGCTATGGCGACGGTGTCATCGACATCGACGCCTCGCCGGCCGACAACATCGCCAGCCTTGCCCGCGCCAAGGGCGTCGCAGTGTCGGACATCACCGCCTGTATCCTCGACCGGCCACGCCACACCAAGCTGATCGACGCCGTGCGCGCCACGGGTGCAGCGATCCGGCTGATCGGCGATGGCGATGTCGCCGGCGTCATCCACACCACCGATCCCGATGAAACCGGCATCGACATCTATCTTGGCACCGGTGGCGCACCGGAGGGCGTGCTGGCAGCGGCGGCGTTGCGTTGCACCGGCGGCCAGATGCAGGGCCGGCTGATCCTCGACACGCCGGAAAAGGTCGAACGCGCCGCCAAGATGGGTATTTCCGATCCGAAGCGGGTCTATCGGACGGAAGACATGGCGCGCGGCGACGTGCTGTTTGCGGCCACCGGTGTCACCGACGGCAATATGCTGGCCGGCGTCAAGTTCGGCCGCAACACCATCACCACCCACACGATCGTGCTGCGCTCGTCGTCGCGGACGGTGCGCGAGATCAAGGCCAGGCACCAGGATCTGGATAAGTTCTAGCTTTCTTCCCGTTGTTGGCTTGGGCGCTTGCGGACCAGCATCGCAGTTGTTAGCCCTGTGGCTGCGTCGGATGACGCTGGCCGCAAGGATTTGAGGATGAAACCGTTCGACTGGCATGCGGATGCGATTTCGCGTGCCACCGCTGTCACGAAGGCCTATCGCAACACACAGAACGTACGTCGCTTTTTCACCCGCGAATGTGGCGATGCGTTCAGGTTCGACCGGCCGTTCATGGCCTGGCTCAAGGACGGTGTGGACAAGACCATGGGCGATGTGGCCGACGAATGGCTTCGGCGCCAGGCTGAAAAGCGGAAAGCGTAGTTTTCTTGGCATCTCCCGCGACGGCGCATCACCGCGAACCGCTTGGCTTTGCCTGCTTTGGGCTGTTGCCTGTGCATGTCGTTGTCCCAAAACCGCTGCGCACTTTTGGGCGACATGCACTATCCTGCGGCCAACCATGAGTTGGCAAACCGCATGACCGGCGACAAACGCCTCTTCCTCGATGTCAGGCAGTCGGCCACCGGGGTTTCCTGGGAGCACCGGCTGACCGAGCGACAGGACATGGTCGCGCTCGCCATCGCGCAAGGCCACGGCGTGCCCGACATCGTCGCGCGGGTGCTTGCCGGTCGCGGCGTCACCGCCGAGCAAACCGAGCGGTTTCTTGACCCGACGATCCGCGACCTGCTGCCGGATCCGGCGTCGCTGACCGACATGGACAAGGCGGCGGCCCGTATCGCCGCTGCGGTGATGGCCAGGGAAAAGGTGGCGATCTTCGGCGACTATGATGTCGAYGGCGCTGCCTCGTCGGCSCTGCTGAAACGSTTCCTGGCGCATTTCTCGGTGCCGTCKGAAATYTACATYCCKGACCGYATTTTCGAGGGCTATGGTCCCAATCCGGAKGCSATGCGCGAACTTGTTTCGCGCGGCGCGACGCTGATCGTCACCGTCGATTGCGGCACCAACAGCGCCGTTTCCATCGACGCCGCCAATGCAGCCGGCGCCGATGTCGTCGTGCTCGACCACCATCAGGTCGGCGGTGCCTTGCCGGCGGCAGTTGCCGTCGTCAATCCCAATCGCGACGACGACCTTTCGGGACAGGGCCATCTTTGCGCCGCAGGCGTGGTCTTCCTCGCCCTTGTGCAGACGGCCAAGATCCTGCGCGGCCGGATAGCCGATGCCACGCCGCCGGACCTGCTTTCCCTGCTCGATCTAGCCGCACTTGCGACCATCTGTGACGTGGTGCCGCTGACCGGCGTCAACCGTGCGTTCGTGGTCAAGGGGCTGCAGATGGCGCGCCAGCAGAAGAACGAAGGCCTAGCTGCACTTGCACGGGTGTCGCGCATCGGCGAGCCGATCAGCACCTTCCATCTCGCCTATCTGATCGGCCCGCGCATCAATGCGGGCGGGCGCATCGGCGATGCCGCACTTGGCAGTCGCCTGCTTGCCACCGACGATCCGGTCGAGGCCCGCACCATTGCCGAGACGCTCGACCGGCTGAACCAGGAACGGCAATTGATGGAGCAGGAGATGCTGGCGGCGGCACGCGCCGAGGCCGATGCCGAGCTTGCCGGCGGCAACGGCCCGGCCATCGTCGTCACCGCCAGCAACAACTGGCACCCGGGCATTGTCGGCCTGCTCGCTTCACGGCTGAAGGACCATGCGCGCCGGCCGGCCTTCGCCATCGCCTTCAATGCCAGCGGCACAGGCACCGGCTCGGGTCGCTCCGTATCGGGCTTCGACCTCGGCCGGCTGGTGCGCGAGGCGGCCGATGCCGGGCTGATTATCAAGGGCGGCGGCCACGGCATGGCGGCCGGCATAACGGTGGAGCGGGCGAAGCTTGGCGAGCTCAGGGCGTTTTTCGAAGAGCGAGCGGCGGCCGATGTGTTCCGCCTGCAAGGCGAGGAAAGCCTGGCGATCGATGGGGCGCTTGCCGCCGAAGGCGCGACACTCGGCCTTCTCGACGCGCTGGAGAAAGCCGGCCCATTCGGCGCGGGGCATGCAGCGCCGGTCTTCGTGCTGCCGCGTCACCGGCTTGCTGATGCGCGGCCGGTTGGCACTAACCACATACGCGTCGAGCTGCAGTCGGAAAGCGGCGGCCGTATCCAGGCGATCGCCTTTCGCGCCGTCGATACCGCACTTGGAGAATTCCTGTTCAAGAACCGGGGCAAGACCGTGCATGTCGCCGGCTCGCTGTCGGGCAATTACTGGAACGGCAACCGCACGGTGCAGTTTCGCATCATCGACGCGGCGCGTGCGTAAGGTCACCGTGGGGCGGCCTAGCTAGGATCGAATTTGCTTCCGAAATTCGCCTGGCGCCATTCGCGTTGGTCGGCGCGCGTCAAGAGCCTGTTTCCTTGCCTTGGAAGACATGAATCAGGCGAGAACGGACTGCAGCCGTGTCAGTTCGCCGATCTGCGCCATCGTCGCTTGATAGCCGAGGCTGATCGCCTCGTCGGCGCGGTGGAATTCGGTCAGGCCGATATGGCTGAGCTTCGGCTGCAGCGACATGTCGGGCGGATCGCCGGCAAGCCTGGCGCGCGAGATGCGGTCCTGGATGATGTTGAAGGCCTCGACCATGACGCCGGTGATGCCGAGCCGCGTCTGATGCGAATGGTGCTCGGGATCGACCCGGCCCGGCCGCTGCGCATCCTTTTCGATGACCAGCTCGCCGGCGCTGTGCTTGATGACGGCGGCGCGGCCGAACAGATCGTAGTGGAGGTTGACCGCCACCACGAGCGGCTGCTCATAGGCGCGGCAGACCGAAACCGGCACCGGGTTGACCAGCGCACCGTCGACCAGCACGCGGCCGTTGCAATTCACCGGCTCGAACACGCCGGGCAGCGCATAGGAGGCGCGCATCGCGGTGATCAATGAGCCGCTCGAGAGCCAGATCTCGTGACCGGTGCGGATTTCGGAGGTGACTGCGACGAACGGTTTGGCCAGGTCCTCGAAACGAATGCCGGCCATGTGCTCGCGCAGCCGGGCGTCGAGCTTCATGCCGCCGAACAGGCCGCTGCCGCGCAGGTTGAGATCGAGCAAGCCAAAAATGCGTCGCTTGGTCAGGCTGCGGGCGAATTCTTCCAGTTCGTCCAGTTTGCCTGAGAGGTAGCAGCCGCCGACCAGCGCGCCGATCGAGGTGCCGGCTATCATCGAGACTTCGATGCCGGCTTCATCGAGCGCGCGCAGCACGCCGATATGCGCCCAGCCTCTGGCGCAACCGCCGCCCAGGGCGAGCGAAATGCCTGTCTTCCTTGGTGGTTTTGTTTCGGATGCGCCGCCCGACGAGGACAGGCCATTGGCCTCCCTGACATCTGGTTTGTTACGCAATGACGCCCACTCGAGCATCATGATCTCCCTTGTCCCACGGCTAATATAAGGGCGGGCCGTATCGAAATGGTGAATCTATGTGACTTGGGTCAGGCAGAAGGTTCAAGCTGATGGTTTCCGATACGTGGTTTCCGCATCGAACAACGGCTTGCTGCCGTCGTCAACAAGCGTCCCCTTGCCGTCGACCAGCCCCACCGTCCGATAAAAGCATGAACGTCGACCCGTGTGACAGGTTGCGTCGTGGCCCAACACTTTGACGCGCAGCCACAATGCATCCTGATCGCAATCGGTGCGCATCTCGACGACATGCTGAAAATTGCCTGACGTTTCGCCCTTTTTCCACAACGCGTTGCGCGAGCGGGACCAGTAGTGGGCGATGCCTGTCTCCAGCGTCAGCGCCAGCGCTTGCGCATTCATGTGCGCAACCATCAGCAGAACGCCGTCTTCGGCGTCGGTGACGACCACCGTGACGAGACCGGTCGCGTCGAAGCGCGGTGAAAACACCGCGCCTTCCTCCAACGCTTTCTTGTCCGAGGGAGCTTTCGGAAATTCCAGTGCCGACATCGCCGGTCCTTATCTGGCGATATTGGCTAGGGGTTTACACCCCGCCACCGCGCACCATGGTGACGAAACGAACCTGCTCTTCGGGCGTGTCCTTGAAGACGCCGGTGAAGGTCGAGGTGAGGGTGGTTGAGCCCTGCTTGCGGATGCCGCGCATGGCCATGCACATGTGCTCGGCCTCGATCATCACGGCGACGCCGCGCGGATTGAGCACATCCTGGATGACGCCGGCGATCTGCGCCGTCAGCGCCTCCTGGGTCTGCAGGCGATGGGCAAAGATATCGACCACACGCGCGATCTTGGACAGGCCGACGACCTTGCCGTCCGGCAAGTAGCCGACATGCGCCTTGCCGATGATCGGCACCATGTGGTGTTCGCAATGCGAGTGGAATTGGATGTCCTTGACGATGACCAAGTCGTCATAGCCGGCGACCTCCTCGAAGGTGCGACCGAGCTCTTCCGACGGGCACATGTCGTAGCCGCCGAACATTTCGCGGAAGGCCTTGGCTACCCGCTTCGGCGTATCGACGAGCCCTTCGCGGTCCGGATTGTCGCCGGTCCAGCGCAAAAGCGTGTGCACGGCGGCCTCGACTTCGGCTTCGCTCGGCCGGTCGGTAACCGGCTTCTCCATATAGGCTGACTGGGGCATGAGCTTCTTGATGACGGCATCCATAAAGGCGTCTCCCGTAGTCCCTCTCGGCGGAGGAACGAGTTGAACGGACCACGACCTTTCGGTGTCGGAAACTTGCCCGGTTTCCAGCCCGTAAGTGGCGTGAACTCCCCGGCAAGGACACTGGCTTTCGTTGTCTTGTCGATACCGGACTGCCAGCATTATATAAGGTCATGGCGCGCGAAAGGAAGACACGACAGCGGCAATCGCTGTTCGCTTGGCGGCGACGGATTGGAAAATAATGATCAACGATGTCTACAATGCGAAAATTCTCGGTTTTGCCGGAAACATCGCCCGCATCGGCCGCCTCGACCATCCTGACGCGACGGCAAAGGCGCATTCCAAGCTGTGCGGCTCGACCGTCACCGTCGACCTCACGATGGAGGACGGCGTGGTCACCGACTTCGCCCACGACGTAAAGGCCTGTGCGCTCGGCCAGGCGTCATCCTCGATCATGGCGCAGCATGTCGTCGGCGCGAGTGCCGAGGAATTGCGCGCGGTGCGCGACGCCATGCTGAAGATGCTGAAGGAAAATGGTGCCCCGCCTGACGGCCGCTTCGCGGACCTGAAATATCTGGAACCGGTGCGCGACTACAAGGCGCGGCATGCCTCGACCATGCTGACCTTCGACGCCGTGGTCGACGCGATCGGCCAGATCGAGAAGAAGCGCTCCGAAGAAGCGGCCTAGACTTCGCTATCCCTCGGTCCCGCGAAGCTCTTCGACGAGCCAGTCTGCAAAAATCTCCGCCTGTCGGCTGAGGCGCTGGAAATCGGGCGCGACAAGCCAATACGCGCCATAAGGGATTTCCATCTCAAATGGACGAACCAAGAGACCGGCCCGAAGGTCTGCGCCGTTCAGGATGCGGTCGCCCAAAGCGACGCCGTGCCCGAGTTTCGCAGCCTGCATGGCAAGCGCTGCGTCGGTATAAAGTGGTCCTCTCTGCTGGGCGAGATCTGGAAGGCCCAGTGCCTGAAACCATGTCGCCCAGCCATCGCGATTGTAGTCATGGAGCAAGGTATAGTGCCGCAGGTCGGCCGGCGATGTCAGAGGCACGCCCGACGAGAGCAACTCCTGTGCAAGGACCGGGGTGACCAGAACGTCGACCAGATGCCGCGCTTGAGTGCGCGGCCAAGACCGGGCATTGGCTCCGTATCGAATCGCGATTTCTGCTTCGTGTCCGCGAAACTCTATGAGCCGAGAGTCCGCGTCGACTGAAATGTCGATCTCCGGGTGGCGCTGCTGAAACGAATTCAGTCGCTGTATCAGAAATTCGCCAGCAAAGGACGGTTCGACGCTGACCCGCAAAGGGCTCTGGGCCGGCTTGCTGAGGACCTGTGATAGCCGGCGATCGATGTCGTCAAAGCTGGTGGTTAACTGAGTCAGGAGAGTTTGTCCTGTTTCCGTCAGTTCAACCCTGCGATGAAGCCGCTCGAACAGCGGCCTGCCGATCAGAACCTCTAGTTCTCTTATCTGCCGGCTTATCGCCGCCTGCGAGACGAAAAGCTCCTCGGCGGCCTTGCTGAAGCTCAGATGCCGGCCCGCCGCCTCGAAGCTCCTCAGTGCCGTCAGCGGCAGGCGTCCGCGCTTCATTCGCATAACCTTAGATTATCCGAAGTGGAAATTATACTCGTTTGAAGGCGAAGGCCAGCGGCGGTCTAATCCGAGTCAAAGGAGACACGGTCATGATCCAGATCCTGAGCATCTTCGGCGATGTCATGCGGATCGTAACGTTTCAATGGCGTGACGACAGACGGCATGCAAAGCGCTGCGAGGAGCCGGTCAGTCCTGATCGGTGGGCGCCTTCGGCCGGCCGGCAGCCGTTTCGTCGTTCCCGACCCTGATGGCATGGCGAGTGGGCAGAAGGGATTGCGTTCTCCAGCCGAAGCCCACATCTATCGCGTGGGAAACGTGATTATATCGAGCATGGTCCCTGGACAAACGGTTTCCGTTTGTCCGAGGAAACCAGTTCCCACTTTCGGGACTATGCTCTGGAGCGGAGACTGCGGTGGGGCACCAGCATGGGCGTATCGCCGGAGCGCCAAAGCGCGGTCGCAACTGGCCCGGTCCGTGGCGCAAGACGCCCGGCCGGGTCCTGGGAACGTCGCTTGTGCGCCTGTACCAGCTGACGCTGTCGGGCTTTATCGGCAATTCCTGCCGGCACCTGCCGACCTGTTCCGAATATGCGCATGAGGCGATCGCCCGCCATGGCCTGTGGGCCGGCGGCTGGATGGGATTTTTCCGGGTGTTGCGCTGTGGGCCATTCGGGACGCATGGCATCGACCTTGTGCCGGAGGTGCTGGTGGATCGCTACGTCTGGTTCGCACCCTGGCGGTATTGGCGGATCGGCAGCAAGCGCGGCCGGGCGCAGGGCTGATCGAGCTGCCAAGCTTTCTGTTTACGATCCGGTAGGGTTAACGCGAAGCTGCACAAACACTGCGCATTTGAGACAAAATCGAGACAAGAGACCTCGCTAAGCCGCTTGCGAACCCCTCTGGAGCGAGCATCAAATGCGTAATTTCGACCGTCTTCCCTTCATCCTTGCCGGAATCCTGTTCCTGCTTGCCTGGCTGCTGGGATTTCCGCTGCGCGCGCAATCGGCGCCGCTTGGGGATGTGCAGTGTACGCTGATCCTCGACGCCGCGAGCGGCAAGACGCTTCACCAGGATGGTGTGTGCGACCCGAGGTTCAACCCGGCTTCAACGTTCAGGGGGCCGCTGTCGCTGATCGACGCGCGCGGATGATGTGGCCGCCGGAGTCGGTTGGCGCTCGCCTTGGTGTCCTGGAAAAACGGACGGCGATATCGCTGCTTTCGAGATCTTCGATTTCATCGAATCCGAGATCGGAGAGTGATTTCGCCAGTTCGCCAGGGACGAAGAAGCTGATCCACGGCTCGCCGACAGAAGCGACGCGTGCCGCGTAGAAAGCCAGGGCGGCCTGTCCGGCCGCATCGCGATTCTGATACGGTTCGCTGTAGTCGAACACCACCTCCGAACCCGGGGTGGTGGCGATGTAGGACAGCGTGCTGAAGATCGCGCCTTTCGTCAGGTATGGCACGACCCCCAGCCAAATGAAGAAGCTTGGTTCATTCGATTTCAGTCCGGCCGATGCCAGTTCCTCGGGCAGACGCTGCCGCTCGAAATTGACCGGTACGAATGTGGTGGTGGGCGGTTCGGCAAGGCCGGCATCGGCGATGCACCTGCGCTTCCAGGCTTGGGTTGCCGGATGATCGACCTCGAATACCAAGAGATCCGGGTACGGATTGCGCAGCGAAAACGTGTCGAGGCCGGCACCGAGCACGACGAGCTGGCGGATGCCACGACGCACCGCCGCCGCCAGCCAATCCTCGGCTATGCGGGCGCGCGCCGCCACGAACAGGCGCATACGCTGGCTGTGGGTGTCCTCTTGCGCAAGCTGTTGCTCGGCGGGAGCACCTTCACCGAGAATCGCAATGGCGTATGGGTCGCGAAACAGTGCCGCCTCTGGTGAAATCTGATGGAGAGCCCTCAAGCGCGCGACGCGCAGGGCGGTTCGGCTGGGGGATGCGTCTTCCATGTCGGGGATTCCAAGCCATGCCGGCGATATTCGCAAGCCTTGACGACCGGCTGCGACGTCTCTGGCGACATTTCCTGACGGCCAGGCCAATCAGCGCTCTTTACCTGGCGCGACGCTGCCTCTAAAACCCGCCCACCGCCGGACGCATCCGGCTTTACCCCCATGCATGTCGCCCAAAGCGTTGCACACTCTGAACGACATGCAGTTGACCACCCGCGCTCGTTTGCGGGACTGGATAGGAGAACCACATGCTGAATTCCGTTTCCCTGACATTTCCTGATGGCTCCGTCCGCGAATATGACGCGGCGATGACCGGTGCCGGGCTTGCCGAGTCGATCTCGAAATCGCTGGCCAAGAAGGCGGTCGCCTACAGCATCGACGGCGTCGTGCGCGACCTCAGTGATCCGCTGGGCAAGTCCGGCAAGGTCGAGATCGTCACCCGCGACGATCCGCGCGCCCTGGAGCTCATCCGCCATGACACCGCACATGTGCTGGCGGAAGCCGTGCAGGAATTGTGGCCGGGGACGCAGGTGACCATCGGCCCGGTGATCGAGAACGGCTTCTATTATGATTTCGCCCGCAACGAGCCTTTCACGCCCGACGATTTCCCGGTGATCGAGAAGAAGATGCGCGAGATCATTTCGCGCAACAAGCCGTTCACCAAGGAAGTCTGGTCGCGCGACAAGGCGAAAAAAGTGTTTGCCGACAAGGGCGAGCGCTACAAGCTGGAACTGATCGACGCCATTCCCGAGGATCAGGACCTCAAGATCTATGCGCAAGGCGATTGGTTCGACCTCTGCCGTGGGCCGCACATGGCCTCGACGGGGCAGATCGGCAATGCCTTCAAGCTGATGAAGGTGGCCGGCGCCTATTGGCGCGGAGACAGCAACAATCCGATGCTGACGCGCATCTACGGCACGGCCTGGGCCGACCAGGCGCAGCTCGAGGCCTACCAGACAATGCTGGAGGAGGCCGAGAAGCGCGACCACCGGAAACTCGGCCGCGAGATGGACCTGTTCCATTTCCAGGAAGAGGGGCCCGGCGTCGTCTTCTGGCACGCCAAGGGCTGGAAGATGTTCCAGAACCTGGTCAACTACATGCGCCGCCGGCTCGACGAACAGGGCTATCAGGAGGTCAACGCGCCGCAGGTGCTCGACAAGAGCCTGTGGGAGACCTCTGGCCACTGGGGCTGGTACCGCGACGCCATGTTCAAGGTGACGGTTGCCGGTGACGATACCGACGACGACCGCGTCTTCGCACTGAAGCCAATGAACTGTCCGGGCCATGTGCAGATTTTCAAGCATGGGTTGAAGTCTTATCGCGATCTTCCCGTAAAGCTTGCGGAATTCGGCAATGTGCATCGCTACGAACCATCCGGCGCGCTGCATGGGCTGATGCGTGTGCGCGGCTTCACGCAGGATGATGCGCATATCTTCTGCACCGAGGAGCAGCTTGCGTCGGAGTGCCTTCGCATCAACGATTTGATCCTGTCGACCTATGCCGATTTCGGTTTCGACGAGATCAGCGTCAAGCTGTCGACGCGGCCCGACAAACGCGTCGGCACCGACGAGGCGTGGGACCACGCCGAGGCGATCATGGGCAGCGTGCTGGAGACGATCAGGACGCGGTCCAGCAATCGCATCAAGACCTCGATCAACCCGGGCGAGGGCGCCTTCTACGGGCCGAAATTCGAGTATGTGCTGAAGGATGCCATCGGCCGCGAATGGCAGTGCGGCACGACGCAGGTCGACTTCAACCTGCCGGAACGGTTTGGCGCCTTCTACATCGGCTCGGATTCGGAGAAGAAGCAACCTGTCATGGTGCATCGCGCCATCTGCGGTTCGATGGAGCGATTTCTCGGCATCCTGATCGAGAACTATTCCGGTCATTTCCCGCTGTGGTTTGCACCGCTGCAGGTGGTGGTGGCGACCATCACGTCGGACGCCGACGATTATGCGACCGAGGTGGTGGCTAAGCTCAAGGCCGCCGGACTGTTGGCGGAAGCGGATCTGCGCAATGAGAAGATCAACTACAAGGTCCGCGAACACTCGCTGGCCAAGGTTCCGGTGATCCTCGTCTGCGGCAAGCGCGAGGCGGAGGAGCAGACGGTCAACATGCGCCGGTTGGGCTCGCGCGACCAGGAATCGCTCGGCCTTGCCCAGGCGATCGCGCAATTGACCGAAGAAGCGATCACGCCGGACCGCAGGCGCAAGCGCGCTGCCTGATCTGCATGGTCCGGACGACATGGCGGTGGAGCGATCCACCGCCATTTTCATATCCCTGTCACGCCAACCTTGTAACGAGCCCTTATGCTCAAGCTGAAATTGCGCGAACGGTCCTTTCCCGAGCTTTCCTATGCCAATCCGCGCCAGCCGGCGCTGACGCGCTGGTTCATTCATTCGGTCGAAGGCCTGTCGGGCCGCGACCGCTACACCGCGCTTTATGATTTCTGGCGCCGCCAGGTCGTGCCGACCGGCGAGCGCGTTTTCAGCCGCATGCTCGACCTGATCGACGTCCGGGTGCGGACAGCGGATCAATGGCCGCCCGCGCAATTGCCGGATACACCGCTGGTGATCGTCGCCAACCATCCGTTCGGCATCGGCGACGGCATCGCCGTGCTGTCGCTGGCAGAGCAGCTGGGGCGGCCGTTCCGGGTGATGATCCACAAGGATCTGCTCAAGATCCGCGAGATGGAGCCCTATTCGCTGCCGATCGACTTTTCAGAGACCAAGGACGCGCTGAAGAACAACATGGCCGTGCGCCACGAGGCGGTGCGGCTTTTGAAAGAGGGCGTCACCATCGTGGTGTTTCCGGCCGGCGGCGTCGCCACCGCGCCGAAGGGCTTTGGCCGGGCGCGCGACCTGCCGTGGAAGATGTTTCCGGCCCGTCTCGTCCAGGACGCCAAGGCGTCTGTGATTCCCATGCATTTTTCCGGGCAGAACGGCCGGCTGTTCCATCTGGTCAGCGGCCCGATGAACATGGCCGAGAGCGATGGCCGCCTGGCGAAATTTGTCGGCAAGGCGTCGCTGACGCTGCGCACCTCGCTGCTCATCCGCGAATTCGCGCGATTGTCCGGCAAGGCGATCGAGGTGCGCGTCGGTGATGTGCTGAGCTGGAGCGAGGTGGAGCCACTGCGCGACCGCAAGGCATTGCTCGACCGCCTTTATCGCGGCGTGTTCGACCTGGCGCCAATCGTGGCGCGTCGCCGGCTTCCGTTCCTGCCGGCACGGACCAAGCTGGCGGCCTGAAGTCGGCAAGCCCGCGGCGGAAGGTTAATCAGCACCTTCTTCAGGATCAATCGCCGCGGCCTCGGTGGCCAGAACCTCGATTTCCTGGTTCTGTCCGGCAACGACCGTAAAATCCTTCTGGTAGATGCGGTCGCGGTTCTTGGCGATGATGGTGTAGTCGCCCTCGGCGAGCACCATCGAGGCGAAGGCGCCGACGGATTCCTTGATCGGATCGCCGGATTCGTTGAGCAGCGACCAGGACGTGTCGGCGATCGCCTCGCCACCGGTTTCGCGCACCAGCTTCATCGTGATCTCGGCGGCATGATGCTCGACGGTGGCTTCGGTCAGCTTGCCGGCCTCGACGCGGATGTCGGAGCGGATGACCGCGTTGACCGCGCCATAGGTCGAGACGACATGGTAGGTGCCGGCGTTGAGCCGCACGACGCTGTTGGGTTCGACATCGGGTATGATCAGCGCGCGCTCGCCATTCGGCGCAGCGGTGCCTTCGTAGATCGAGAAGCGCAGGTTCTTCGGTGGAATGCGCACCCCACCGGACAGAACAGCGTCGAGCTTGAGGCCGCCGGCGTCGAGCACGAGGCTTTCGCGCTTGGCGTCCTTGCCGACAACGGTGATGCGTTTGGTGGCGCCGGCCCGGCCATAGGAGGCATGAACCAGGTAACTGCCGGGTTCGAGCTGGAAGACAGCGGTGCCGCCATGCGCGGAGGCGACCATCGGCAATTTGCCGTTGACGGCCTCGGGCTTGAAGACGCGCCAGACGATGCCGCGGGTGATGTCGGCGCCCTTGTCTGTCAATTGGGCGGACAGGGTAATGGCGCCGCCGCTGCCGAGCGCCAGCGACCTCTCGCCTTTCGGCGTCGCGTAGCTCGAAATTCCGGGAAGCTTGAGATTGCTAACGCCATCCGCGGTCTGTGCCATGGCGAGCGAAACCGGCGCCATGAACAGCAAGGCGACCAACCAGACCAGGAAAAGACGCAGTGTCCCCTCAAACATGCCTTGCGTTGAAGCCCATGGCGGTGGCAATTTCAAGGCTTAAGAGTCCAACCGATACGACTCTTCCGTCCGGCGCGCCCCGCGCTATTGCCCGAGCCGCCCGAATTCCCGATGGTGCGCTCCAGCTCAAAACAGAATGTTTTAGGAGACTTGCGCCCATGGCGTCGCCGATCATCGACTTCCTGCTGACCCGAAACTCTGCACCGATCCCCGATTTGAAGGAGCCGGCGCCGAGCGATGCGGAGATCGCGACGATGATCACTGCTGCCTCGCGGGTACCCGACCATGGCAGGCTGGAACCCTGGCGCTTCATCCTCTATCGCGGTGACGCCCGCGTCGAGATCGGCAGGCAACTGGCAGCACTTGCCGAGCAGCGGGAGGGGCCGTTGCCGGAAGGCCGCCGCAACCAGGAACTGGCGCGGTTCTCGCGTGCGCCTTTGGTAATCGGCGTGGTGTCGATCCCCAGGGAGAATCCAAAGATCCCGCAATGGGAGATGTTCCTGTCGGGCGGCATGGCGGCGATGAACCTGATGATGTCAGCCAATGCTTTGGGCTATGGTACCAATATGATCAGCAACTGGTATTCGGATGTGCCCGAGGGTAGGGCGCTGCTGGGGCTGGCGCCGCAGGAGCGTGTCATTGGCTTCGTCCATATCGGCTCCTATTCCGGCCCGGCGCCGGAGCGGCCCCGGCCCGATCCGGCGAAGCTCTATGCCGATTATTCGGGGCCGTGGGCGGGCTGAAATGTTCTACGAACCTTCAAAGGGCCACGGGCTGCCGCACGATCCTTCCAAGGCGATCGTGGCGCCGCGTCCGATCGGCTGGATATCGACGCTGAACGGGGCCGGCGAGATCAATCTCGCGCCATACTCGTTCTTCAATGCCGTTTCGACGCGGCCCTTCATCGTCTGGTTTTCCTCCGAAGGTGAAAAGGACAGCGCCACCTTCGCGCAGGAAACCGGCGAGTTTGTCGCCAATCTGGTCAGCCGCGATCTCGCGGAAAAGATGAACCGCACGTCCGTCGACGCGCCGCGCGGCGTCAATGAGTTCGCCTATGCAGAGCTTGCCATGGCGCCGTCACGCCTCGTCGCGCCGCCGCGCGTGGCGGCAGCACCGGCCGCGCTCGAATGCCGGGTGACGGAAGTCTTTCGCCCAAAGGCGCTGGACGGATCGGCGACGAGCGCTGTCGTCGTCGCCGGCGAAGTGGTCGGCGTGTACATCGACGATGCCTTCCTGACGGATGGCCTGTTCGATATCACCAAGGCCGGCAATGTCGCTCGTCTCGGCTACATGGACTATGCGAGCGTTAACGAGGTGTTTCCGATGCGTCGGCCGCGCTGGAACAAGGACTAGGCTGAAATCCCGGCCGCCTTGGCCCGCGCCAGAAGCCTTTCGGCCAGTCGCAGATGCGGGCGGTCGACCATCTTGCCGTCGATGCCGACGACGCCGGGATTTCCCGCAGCCGCGAAAGCCGCGACGATTGCCGCCGATTGTCTCAAGGCTTCGGCCGAAGGCGTGAAAGCTGCGTTGATGACGGGCACCTGATCGGGGTGGATCGCCATCTTGCCGGTGAAGCCGTCGCGTTCGGCCTCGGCGCATTCCGCTTCGAAGGCCGCCATGTCGCGAAAATTCGGGAAGACGGTGTCGATCGCCGCAACCTCCGCCGCACCCGCGGCAAGGATGGTCATGGTGCGGGCCAGGCGGAACACGTCGGTGTAGCCGCCGCGCTCGTCGCGGGCCGTGCGCGCGCCAATCGCCGCCGACAGATCCTCGGCGCCCCAGGTGAGACCGACAAGCCGTGCGCTTGTCCCGGCATAGGTGGCCGCCGCCAGCACGCCTGCCGGGGTTTCGGTAATGATCGGAAGGATTTTGATTGCGCCGTCGGCAAGGCCACTTTCGGCCTCGTGAACCCTGAGCTTTGCCGAGAGATGCTGCACATCCTGGCCGCTGTTCGATTTTGGCAGCATGATGCCGTCGGGCCCGGCTGAAACAACAGCAGCCAGATCGTCATCCGTCATGCCGGTCGACAGATCGTTGACGCGCACATAGATCACTGAGCCGGTTTGCGCCCTGCGTTCGGCGATGAAGCGCGCCGCGATTTCGCGCGCCAGCGCCTTGTTGTGCGGCGCCACGGAATCCTCAAGATCGACGATGACCACGTCGGCGCCGGCGCCAAAACCCTTTTGCAGCTTCCGCTCGGAATCACCGGGGACGAACAGCAGCGAACGCATCAGCCCGCCTTCTTCAGCATCATCGCTTGCCTCGTGCATTTGGCGACGAGATCGCCGTTCTGATTGTAGGCCCGATGCTCGAATTCAACGATGCCGCGGTCGGGCTTCGACTTGGATTCGCGCACCGAAATCACCGTCGTTTCGACACGGATGGTATCGCCATGGAAGACCGGGTGCGGAAACACCGTTTCCTTCATGCCGAGATTGGCGACCGTGGTGCCGACGGTGATGTCGTTGACCGAGATGCCGATCATCAGGCCGAGCGTGAACAGCGAGTTTACGAGCGGCTTGCCCCATTCGCTCTTGGCGGCAAAATCGAAGTCGATATGCAGCGGCTGTGGGTTCAGCGTCATCACCGAAAACAGCATGTTGTCGCTCTCGGTGACGGTCTTGCGCAGCGTGTGCTGGAAGACATGGCCGACGACGAACTCTTCCAAATAAAGCCCGGCCATATCCCGCTCCTCTACTGCCTGTGGGGTTGATAGGCGCTGCATTCAGGGCTCGCAAGCCAGTTAATGAACATGGTGAACCGTTCGTAAACCTTTTCTGCCTACCGTCTGCATGGGGCCAGGAGCGTTCTGGCAGGGGGCGTAAGCAGGCGGCAATGGTTGTTTCGCATTTTTTGAGATGGATTTGCACCGCCAGGGTCTCGGAGCGCGCCGCCGCGGCCAATGCGCTGGCTCGGGCCTACGTCAATTCCGACCTGCCTTTCGAGGACCGCTGCGCCGCCGAGGCGGCGCTGACGCTGCTGCTTGACGACGCTTCGTCGAAAGTGCGGCTGGCGATGGCCGAAGCGCTGTCGATGAGCCAGCACGCGCCGTTGCAGATCATCAGCGCGCTGGCCTGCGACCAGCCGGAAGTCGCCGGCGTGGTGCTGGCACGTTCGCCGCTGCTTACCGACGCCGATCTGATCAACCGTGTGGCCAGCAGTCCGAAGGTGACGCAAAAATTGATCGCCGACCGGTCGTTCGTTTCGATGGCGCTGTCGGCGGCCATCGCCGAGATCGGCGAGGCGGAAGCCTGCGCCGTGTTGCTCGCCAACAGCGGCGCCGACATCGCCTTGCTCAGCTTCCGCCGCATGGCCGAACGCCACGGCCATCTGCCCTTGGTGCGCGAAGCCCTGATATCGGATGCCCGCCTGCCTGCCGACTGCCGGCACATGCTGCTCGTCAAACTCGGCGAGATGCTGAAAACGTCGCCGCTGGTCATGGCCTTGATGGGCGCGGCGCGAGCCGATCGCGTCATGCGCGACGCCTGCGTCAAGGCTTCGGTGACGCTGATCGAAGGCACGCGCCAGGAAGAACATCCTGCGCTGATCGAGCATCTCAGGCTGCGCGGCGATCTCACCGCAAGCTTCCTCATCCGCACCATCACGCATGGCAAGGTCGATTTCTTCGGCTCGGCGCTGGTCGCGCTCAGCCAGCAATCCGAACAAAGGGTGAGGGCGCTGCTGGCCGGCGGGCACGATGTGGCCTTGCAGGCGCTGTTTCGCAGCGCCGGCCTTGCCGCCGTCACGCATGCCATCATCCTGCGCGCGCTGAAAATCTGGCGCGAGGTGGCCAACGGCAAGCGTGTCGCCGGCGTTCAGGAGGTCAGCTGGCTGATGCTGAAGGAATTGGGCGGACAGTCAGCACAAAGCGATCTCGCCACGCTGGTCAAGTCGATCCATCTCGATGCGCTGCGTGAGAATGCGCGTGGTCACGCGCTGGCGATCGCCGCGGCCTAGCCTTTATCCCCCGCGAAGAAATCGGGAAAATCTTCCATCGCCGCGGCAATGATGCGCAGCGATGCCGCGATCTGCAGCATCTCGCTGGTGGCGTTGCGCTGCGCGATGCTCGTCGCATATTGCCGGGCGACGGCGATGGTCGACGTTTGCGGATCGCCGGGTGCGTGGAAGAGCAGTTCCCGCGCCAGCCCCCTCAGAAAGTTGGCGATCGAAAGCGCGGTCTCGGATGGGATGGCATGGCCCTGGCTTGCGTCGCGCAGCCGCAGGACTTCCAAGCCGACGGTGACGGCGGCGACGCCGCCGCCCAGAACCGCATCGCCTTTCCTGCCGGCATTCTGCACCAGGGGCATCAACTGGTTGATGCGGTCATAGGCGAGGCTCTCGAAGGCTGAACGCCTCGGCACGCGCTCATGTAGGCAAAGTCGCGCCAGATCTTCGCGCATGGCGCGCACGATGCGGTTGGCCGCAAGCCACGGATCGGCGGGCAGCACGAGGATGAAGACACCGATAGCCAGCAGGATGCCGACCAGGACCGACGCCGAACCTGCGAAGAACGGTGCGGGATCGTAGGCCATCGCCTGGTGCGGACTGAGGAAGGCGAGGAAGTTGATGGCGAAGGCCGTCGCCACGCCGACATGGCGCGGATTGGCCATGGCGAGCGCCGTCGGCACCAGGATCGGCACGACAAGCAGCATGAACCAGCCGAAGCCGGGCAAAGCGGGCAACGCGACCTGACCGACGAGAAAGGCAAAGGGAAGCGCCAGCAGCGTTCCCTTGAAGAAGCCCCAGGACACTTGCACGGGGTCGGGGCGAGCGGCAAACAGGCTCGACACGACGGCAACGAGAATGACCGTGCCTGCGGTTTCCGACCATTTCGTCGTTAGCCAGAAGGCCGTGACCAGCAAGGTGGCAAGAGCAGCGCGCACGGCATTGCGCGATGCGCCGGCGTAGTCACGGTGCACCACCAGCGCGGGTTGCCTGCTGCCCCGGACAGGACGGGTAACAGGCGCGCGCAAGGCGTCGAGGCCGCGCAGCACCTGCTTGAGCGCCTCGGCGAAATCGGCGGCGATGGTGAGGCGGGTGATGGTGCCGACCCTGTCGTCGCCCTGATCGGTCGAGGCATCGGGCATTTGCCGGGCCTTGACCGAGATCGCGTCGAGCCGGGCCACCCAGGGTGCGGTGTCGTCCAGCGCGCCGGGTTTGGCGGCCAGTTCGCTGACAAGGGCCTGCAACTCCGAGCGCACCGGAATGAGCGCTGCGTTCTTCGGGGCGGCGTGCGAATGCAGCGCGCGCGCCGCCGACAGGGCCGAGAGCAGTTGCCCAATAGTGCGCCGGACCGGATGGGCGCGCGGCGCGAAGCTCGCCGTTTCGAGCCTGGCGTAGGCGCGCATCTCGCCAAGCGTCTGGGTGTCGGCGACCAGCTTTCGGTGCATGCCCGACAGGATCGCCGGATCGCCGCCGGAGAATGCGCCGCCGGCATAGGTGGCAAGATCGAGGATGCAGCGTTTCAACCGCGAGATGATGGCGTCGCTGGCCAGTTTCGGCAGGATCAGCCGGCTGGTCAGGCCGGCGCAGACAATGCCGAGCACGATTTCGGCACAGCGCGCGACCGCGAGGTCGACGACGACGTGCGGCTGTCCGAAGGCAGGCAGGCCGATGATCATCGCGGTGTAGCCGGCAAGGGCGGCACCATAGGCTTCGGGATTGCGCAGCAGCGACGAGACGAAGGTGCAGATGCCGATCCAGACGGCAAGCACCGTCACCAGCACCCAGGGGCTGGTGCCGAAGATCGTGGTGATGCCGATCGCCGCTATGCCGCCGGCAAGCGTGCCGAGCAGCCGGTAGAAGCCTTTCGCCAGCACCATGCCAGCGACGGGCTGGGCGACGATGAACACCGTCATCATGGCCCACTGCGGGTGGTCGAGCTCAAGGGCGTAGGCGACCAGAAGCGCGATCAGGCCGGCCGAAACCGTGCGCAGCGAGAAAATCCAGTCCGAACGCGTCGGTTGCGTCAGCCCGGCCAAACTGGTTTCGAAATAGCCTTTCAGCCGCGCCCAGGTCACATGCCGGTCTCCGCAAGTCGAGCCTGTTATGGACCGGCTGGCGGCTAGATATCCAGCACTTCCGTCTCGGCGAATTCGGCGCGTTCCTGGATGAAGCGGAAGCGGGCTTCAGGCTTGGTGCCCATCAGCGCGTCGACCGCGTCCTTGGTCGCGGCCTCGGCGTCGATGACATCGATGCGAAGCAGCGTGCGCTTTTTCGGATCCATGGTGGTTTCCTTGAGCTGCGCGGCCATCATCTCGCCCAGACCCTTGAAGCGCCCAAGTTCGACCTTGCCGCGCCCGGTGAACTCGGTGCGCAGAAGCTCGTCCTTGTGTGCGTCGTCGCGGGCATAGGCGACCTTGCCGCCTTGCCGGATCGAGTATAGCGGCGGCACCGCCAGAAAGAGATGGCCGCCCCGCACCAGCGCCGGCATCTCCTGGTAGAAGAAGGTGATCAGCAGCGAAGCGATGTGGGCGCCGTCGACGTCGGCGTCGGTCATGATGATGACGCGGTCGTAGCGCAAATCCTCGTCGCGGTATTTCGACCGCGTGCCGCAGCCGAGCGCCTGGATCAGGTCTGAAATCTGCTGGTTGCCGGCAAGCTTGTCATTGCCGGCGCTGGCGACGTTGAGGATCTTTCCGCGCAGCGGCAACACGGCCTGGCTGGCACGGTCGCGTGCCTGCTTGGCCGAGCCGCCGGCCGAGTCGCCTTCGACGATGAACAGTTCGGCGCCGGCCGCGGCATTCTGCGTGCAGTCGGCGAGCTTGCCCGGCAGCCGCAATTTGCGCACCGCGCTCTTGCGCGACACCTCTTTTTCCTGTCGCCGGCGCACCCGCTCGTCGGCGCGCGCGATCACCCATTCGAGCAGCTTAGAGGCTTCCTGCGGATTGTCGGCCAGCCAATGGTCGAACGGATCGCGGATCGCGGTCTCGACAATGCGGATTGCCTCGATCGTCGCCAGCCTGTCCTTGGTCTGGCCAACGAATTCGGGCTCGCGGATGAACACCGACAGCATGCCCGCCGCCGAGATCATGACGTCTTCCGAGGTGACAATCGAGGCGCGCTTGTTGCCGACGAGATCGGCATAGGCGCGCAGGCCGCGCGTCAACACGTTGCGGAAGCCGGCCTCGTGGGTGCCGCCTTCGCCGGTCGGGATGGTGTTGCAGTAGGAATTAATGAAGCCGTCGCCGCCGAACCAGGTCACCGCCCATTCGAGCGAGCCATGGCCGCCTTGCCTGTCGCTCTTGCCGGCGAAGATTTCGCGCGTCACCTGGAATTCGTCGCCGAGCGATGCCTTGAGATAATCCTTGAGGCCGCCGGGAAAATGGAACTCGGCCTTGGCCGGCGTCTGGTCCTTTTCCTTGATCAGCGACGGGTCGCAGGTCCAGCGGATTTCGACGCCGCCGAACAGATAGGCTTTCGACCGCGTCATGCGGTAGAGCCGCGCCGGCTCGAACGCAGCGCCCTTGCCGAAAATCTGCTCGTCGGGGTGGAAGCGGATTTTTGTGCCGCGCCGGTTGTGAACCTCGCCCAACTGTTCCAGGCCAGTTACCGGGACGCCGCGCGAAAAGCGCTGGCGATAAAGCTGGCGGCCGCGCGCGACCTCGACCTCAAGATGGTCCGACAGCGCGTTGACCACCGAGACGCCGACGCCATGCAGGCCGCCTGATGTCTCGTAGACCTTCGAGTCGAACTTGCCGCCCGAATGCAGCGTCGTCATGATCACTTCGAGCGCCGGCTTCTTGAATTTCGGATGCGGATCGACCGGAATGCCGCGGCCGTTGTCGGTAACGGCGAGATAGCCGTCGGCAGAGAGCTCGACATCGATGAAGGTGGCATGGCCGGCAACCGCCTCGTCCATCGAATTGTCGATGACCTCGGCGAACAGGTGGTGCATCGCCTTGTCGTCGGTGCCGCCGATATACATGCCTGGCCGGCGCCGCACCGGCTCCAGCCCTTCCAGAACCTCGATGTCGGCGGCGCTATAGCCCTCACTGCCATCCTTGGTCGCGGCGGGACGCCTGGTCGCCTGCACCAGCGGATCCGCCGGGCGCGCCGGTGTGCGGACCGGTTGCGGCTGCTTGTCCAGATTGCCGAAAAGATCGTTGTTGTCGTCCATGCCTGCCATAGAGTCCGATGCTGCGAATCACCTCGCGATACTGGCACGCTTTTCAGCGCCAAGCGACCGAGGTTCCTGTTCCGTTCGGGGAATTGCCCGTCCTAGCCCAGAACCATTCGATAACCAATCCGGCGGAAATAGGTCAAATGCCACCGCGATGCATTCCTGATTCTTTAACAATGCCGCCTAGCATGAGCCCAACAAAACAAGAAACTGCGGGCATCAGGGGTTTCGGGCGTGAGGGGCAAGGCCATATCGATGATCGGCATCGCCGCCGTTTTTGGCGCGATATCGATCTTTGCCGCGGATTTCTGGGTCAAGAGCCAGGCCAGGGCAGATAGCGAAGCGAAGACGGCGTCGATCCCCGCGCCAGTTGCACCCAAGATCGAGTTCAAGACCATCGTGGTGGCCAATGCTCCGTTGCGCTATGGTATGGAGCTCGACCGCACGAAGCTCAGCGAAATTCCCTGGCCGCAGGATTCCCTGCCGCAGGGCGCCTTCCCGACCATTGATGGATTGCTTGGCGACGGCAATCGCGTGGTGCTGACGCCGATCGAGGTCAACGAGCCGGTGCTGCTCACCAAGCTGTCGGGGCCAAATGGCCGCGCGACGCTCTCCAACATGCTGACGCCCGGAATGCGGGCGGTGACCATCCGCACCGACGAGATTGCAGGTGTCGGCGGCTTCGTCACACCCGGCGACCGGGTTGACGTCGTGCTGACCCGCGATGCCGGCGAAATCCAGGAGGTGGCCAAGAACGCGCAAGGCGCCGCCGGTTCGACCATCACCTCCGAAATCGTCGTCTCCGACGCCAAGGTGCTGAGCGTCGGGCAGGGCGCCGACGAGCGCCAGACCACGCCGCAGATTGCCAATTCCGTGACCATCGAGGTGACCACCGAAGGCGCGAAGAAAGTGGCGCTTGCCCGCACCGTCGGCTCGCTGTCGCTGTCGCTTCGCTCCGCCAGCGAAGGCGATGACGGCAAGAACGGCGTCACCACCATCTCTTCGTTCGGCGGATCGGTCGCCTCCAACGTGCAGGCCGCGGCCAGTTCGTTGTTCAATGCCGTGGCGAAAGAGCCGGAGAAGCCGAAATTCAAGACGGTCATCGTGACGCGCGGCACGAAGGCAGAGGAATACCAGGTTCCTTCGCCGGACCAGAAATAGAAGCCAGTGGGGACTGGGTGAGGGACGGGACAATGTTCGGGCTGATCACATATCGGGTCATGGGGCGGTTGCGCGTTTTGCGCACCGTGGCTGTCGCGGCTTCGCTGGCTGCCGCAGGGATGCTGGCTTTCGGCACCTCGGCAAGGGCCGACAACGACATCGTCTATGTGTCGTCGACCAAGAATGCGTCGATCAAGGTGGCCAAGGGCAAGCCGAAGACGATCATGACCAGCGCCGCCTTCTACCAGATCGTCATCGGCGATCCGGAGATCGCCAACGTCAATCCGCTGACCGACAAATCCTTCTACGTGCTCGGTAACAACCTCGGCACCACCGGCATCGCGCTGTTCGATGAGAAGAAGCAGCTTGTAGGCACCGTCGATATCGAGGTGACGCTCGACACCGACCAACTGGCCAGCACCATCCGCGCCAGCGTGCCGGACGCCAGGATCAAGGTCGGCTCGGCCAATGGCCGTGTCGTGCTGTCGGGCGAGGCCGATGACGCGGTCGCCGCCGAAAAGGCAAACAAGATCGCGACGCGTTTTTCCGGCGCCGAGGAGGTGATCAACTCGGTCAACATCTCGTCGTCGCAGCAAGTCCAGCTCAACGTCCGCTTTGTCGAGATCAACCGCCAGGCGGGTCAGGACCTCGGCGCCAAATACAGCGCAAATTTCGCCTACGGCCTCGGCGGGCGCGACGTCACCATCGATCCGGGTGCCTTGCCGGGGGCCGGGACCGGCGAGATCATCGGCCGGTTGCTGTCGGACGGTGTGTCGATCGATATCGCCATCAAGGCGCTGGAAGAGCGCGGCCTGGCCCGCCGGTTGGCCGAACCGAACCTGATCGCCCGTTCCGGCCAAACGGCAAGCTTTCTCGCCGGCGGCGAATTTCCGATCCCGGTCTCCGAGGACAACGGCAAGATCTCGGTCAGCTACAAGAAATATGGCGTCAGCCTGGATTTCACGCCGACGGTGCTGAAGGACGGGTTGGTCAGCCTGGACATCGCGCCGGAAGTCTCTTCGATCGACGCGTCGGCCTCCTACAATATCGGCAACATATCGGTGCCCGGCTTCATCGTGCGCCGCGCCAGGACGTCGGTCGACCTGAAGAACGGCCAGAGTTTCATGATCGCCGGATTGCTGCAGTCGCAAAACGACATCACCACGTCGCGCATTCCCGGCCTTGGCAAAATGCCGGTGCTTGGGGCGCTGTTTTCGTCGAAATCCTATCAGCGGCGCGAGACCGACCTGGTCATGATCGTGACCCCCTATCTGGTCAAGCCGGTCGATCCGTCGAAGAAACTCATCGTGCCGACCGACGGTACGCAGGCGGCCAGCAACGCCGACTACTTTCTCAACAACACCGACGAAGTGAAGACGTCCGACGCCAATCGCGCGCTGGCGATGGCCGGCGGCACTGTCGCGCAGCCGGCTACCGTTACCACGGTCGGGCATTTCCTCGACCTACCGAAGGACTGAAACCATGCGTCTGGTCTTGAGATCGAGCATCGCCTTGCTGCTGGCCGGCTTCGCCGCCGGCTGCACCAGCGACGACTATGTGCGCACCGAAGGGGTGACGCCGGCCGCTGGCAATGCGCAAGCCGCCGACACCGTCATGCAGATGGTCGATCCCTGGAAATACGGTGTCCAGAACACAAAACTTCTCGTCCCAGCCCAGCGCGGCGACGCGGTGGCCATCACTCCCGATCAGGCGGCCGGCGCGAAAGCGTCGCAATCCACGACAGGCAACTGATCCAACAGGCGGCGACCGGACAGGCTGACAGAATGGCAAACGGCATCAAGACCAGGAAGATCCTGCTCGTTTCGACCGACAGGACCTTTGTGCAGGACACGCGGACCGCATTCGCCGCCTCCGAGGTCATCCAGCTGTCGACAGTGGAAAAGAATATCGCGGAGCTGCGCGGCGAGATCCAGGAGGCCGATTTCGGCGCCATCATCGTCGACATGGATGCGGCAAGGCTGGAGGAGGTCGAGTCGCTGCAGCGCATCATGCGCCGGCTGGAGGACAAGGTGCCGGTCGTCGTCGTCACCCAGGAGTTCAATGCCGCCGCAGTGCGCATACTGGTGCAGCTGAAGGTCGCGGATTTCCTGGTCAAGCCGATCACCACCGCCGACCTGGTGCGCTCCGTGGTGCGGGCGCTGCAAGGGCCCGGGCGCGAGGAAAACACCGAGTCGCAGATCTACACCTTCATGCCGGCCGCCGGCGGCGTCGGCACCACGACGCTGGCGCTGCAGACCGCCTTCCAGCTGCATCACTCGGTGACGCGCGGCGCGTCGACTTGCGTGGTCGACCTCAATTTCCAGCAGGGCGCCTGTGCCGAATATCTCGACCTCGAACCACGTTTCGACATCACCGAGATCGAGAACCAGCCCGAACGCCTCGACCGGCAACTGCTCGACGTGATGCTGTCGAAGCATGCCAGCGGGCTTTGCGTGCTGGCGGCGCCGACGCATCCGGCGGAAATGCGCTCGTTCAAGACCGATGTCGTGGTGCGCATGCTGGACCTCGTTTCGGCCTATTTCGACAATGTCGTCATCGACATGCCGCGCACCTGGTTCCCGTGGACGGAAACGGTGCTGCTCGGTTCCAACAAACTCTACATCGTCGCCGAAATGACTGTGCCGTGCCTGCGCCACACGCAGCGTCTGATCCAGGCGGTCTACGAGACTGCCGGCAAGGAAGTGAAGCCCAACGTCATCGTCAACCGTTTCGAGCAGAAGATGTTCGACAACGGTATCAAGCAGGCGGATGTCCAGGAGATCCTCGGCGAGCATTTCGTCGGCGGCATTGCCAACAACTACCGGCTGGTGCGCGAGGCGGTCGATCGGGGCGTGCCGCTGCACGAGATCGACCCGAACGCCAATGTCRTCAACGATCTGAAGAAGATCATCCTGCCGGAGGAAGCAGTCCAACCCCGGGCGAAATCGCGCTCGCTGTTTGGCATGGGCCGGGGATTGCTGAAGAGGAAGGCCGGATGACCAGCCGCTTTTCCACCCTGCAGAACCGCGATGCGCGTCCGCAGCGCGCCGCCGAGCCGGTGCCGGTCGCGCATCATGCCGTCGTCATTCCGACGAACCGAAAGGCTTTGACGGCAAAGCCGGAAGCCGCACCGGCAAAGAATGCCAACAAGGTGCTCGATGCGCGCGTGCGTATCCACCGGCTGCTGCTCGARGAGATCAACCTKGTCGCGCTGGAGCGYYTGCCCAAGGAWGARATGCGCCGGCARGTRYWKGAWTTCGTGTCGGAAAAGACCMRSCARGAGCGGATGGCGATCAACACCGTCGAGCTTGACGCGCTGGTTGACGACATCGTCGACGAGATGGTCGGTCTCGGGCCGCTGGAGCCGTTGCTCAAGGATCCCGACATCAACGACATCCTGATCAACGGCCACCAGAACTGCTTTGTCGAAAAGAAGGGCAAGCTGCAGCCGGTCCATATTCCGTTCAAGGACGAGGCGCATCTGCTGCGCATCGTCAACAAGATCGTCGCCGCGGTCGGCCGTCGTGTCGACGAATCGCAGCCAATGGTCGACGCACGCATGCTGGACGGCTCGCGTTTCAATGCGGCCATCCGCCCGGTTGCGGTCGACGGGCCGCTGGTGTCGATCCGCAAATTCTCCAAGAACAAGCTCGGCCTGCACAAGCTGGTCGAGTTCGGCGCCATCACCCAGAACATGGCCGAAGTGCTGGCGGCGGCCGTGCATGCCCGCAAGACGACGATCATTTCGGGCGGCACCGGCACCGGCAAGACGACCATGCTCAACGCGCTGTCGGCTTTCATTCCCGAAGATGAGCGGCTGATCACCATCGAGGACGCGGCCGAACTCCAGCTGCAGCAGCCGCATGTGGCGCGCATGGAGACGCGTCCCGCCAACATCGAGGGCCATGGCGAACTGAAGCAGCGCGATCTGGTCAAGAACGCGCTGCGCATGCGCCCAGACCGCGTCATCCTCGGCGAGTGCCGCGGCGAGGAGGCCTTCGACATGCTGCAGGCGATGAACACCGGCCACGAAGGATCGATGGCGACCATCCATGCCAACACGCCCCGCGACGCCATTTCGCGCCTGGAGCAGATGCTTGGCATGACCGGCATGCCGATGACGGTGCAGTCCATCCGCAGCCAGATCGCCAGCGCGCTCGACCTTATCGTGCAGCTGACGCGCCTGTCCGACGGCAAGCGCAAGGTGACCAGCGTCGCCGAGGTGACCGGCATGGAAGGTGATGTCATCCAGATGCAGGAGATATTCCGCTTCGTGCGCACCGGCATGGACGCCGACGGCAAGATCCTCGGCCACTACGAGGCGACCGGCATCCGGCCGCGCTTCCTCGAGGATTTGCGCGCCATGGGCATCGAGTTCCCCGGGCGATACTTCGAACCCGGCCGGCCGCAGGAGTAGTCAGGTGTTCGACGGGCTCAGCGCTATCTATGTCGTCTATGCCGCGGCGGCACTTACCGGCATCCTGATCGCCGAGGCCTGCTACCTGCTCTATGCCGGCCGCAGCGACAAGCGCACCGCCATCAACCGGCGCATGAAACTGCAGGAAAACACGATCAGCCAGGAGCAGGTGCTTGTGCAGCTGCGCAAGGAGCGCGGCCTTGACGCGGGTACGTCGCTGTTCTCGCCGGAACGGTTCCGCGCCTTGCGAACCCAGTCTGGCATGGTCATGCCGCTGCCGAAATTCCTGATGACCACCTGCGGCGCGGCATTCGCCGCGGCTCTGGCCGCCATGTGGTACGGCTTGCCGCCGCTGCTCGGGCTCGTCCTGTTTGTCATGCTTGTGCCGATCCTGCCGGTGATGACGCTGCGCTTCAAACGCGGCCGCCGGCTGAAGCGGTTCGGCACGCAACTGCCGGAGGCACTGGAACTGATCACGCGCGGCCTGAAGGCCGGCCATCCGGTGCCGGTAGCGGTCGCCATGGTGGCGCGCGAGATGCCCGACCCGATCGGCAGTGAATTCGGCGTCATCGCCGACGAGGTGACCTATGGATCGGACCTGGTTTCGGCCTTGAACTCGCTGTTCGACCGGGTCGGCCATGAGGACCTGCCGCTGTTCGTCACCGCCGTCTCGATCCAGAGCAGTTCGGGCGGCAATCTGCGCGAGATCCTCGACGGCCTGGCCTTGACGATCCGCGAGCGTGGCAAGCTGCGCCGCAAGGTGCGGGCCATTTCGACCGAAGGCCGCATGTCGGCCTACATTCTGACGGCGATACCAGCACTGCTGTTTGCCGCCATCATGGCGCTGATGCCAGCCTTCTACCGCAACGTCTGGGGTGAGCCGCTGACCTGGTACCTGATTGGCGGCTCTGTCGCCTGGCTAATGCTGGGCAATCTGATGATGTTCAAGATGTCGAATTTCAGGTTCTGACATGCAAGCCTTCATCGAATTCCTCGCCTCGCTTGCGCCGACCTCGTTGATGCCCGTGGCCATCCTGTTGCTGGCCGTGGGCGCCGCCGCGGTTGCCTGGCCGATGGTTGCGGCGAAGGGCGACCGCAACGACGTCATGCGCCGGCTCAAGGTGGATCACGGTCCGGTGGCCGCGAAGCCCGAGCCGGTGCCGAAGAAGAATACCAGCATCGTGCGCGAGAAGGCGGTGAAGAGGGCGCAGGAATTCTATGCCAAGAGCGATCCGGAAAATGTCGCCCGGCTGCGCATGACGCTCATCCAGGCGGGCTACATGGAGCCGCGCGCCGTCGGCATGTTTTTCCTCGTCCGGTTCATTGCGATGATCGGCACGGCCATCGGTGTCTTTGTGCTCAACCAATGGATGGCCAGTCCAGACGCGACGATGGCCAGCCGATGGACGTTCGTCATCCTGTCGGGAGCGGCCGGTTACTTCCTGCCTGGGCTGGTGCTGAGCCAGAAGGTGCGGGAAAAGCGGCGCGAATACCGCAACGGCTTTCCCGATTTCATGGACCTGATGATCGTCTGCTCGGATGCCGGCATGAGCATGGAGGCCGGCATCGAGCGCGTTTCCAAGGAACTCGCCAAGACCTATCCCGCGCTCAGCCAGAACCTGCAGCTTGTGTCGCTGGAGCTGAGGGCAGGGCGCAGCCTCGACGATGCGCTGAAGGCGCTTGCCGACCGCCTCAGCCTGGACGAGGTGCGTTCCTTCGCCACGCTTCTACAGCAGTCGAAGGAACTCGGCACCAGCCTGTCGGGCGCGCTGCGCGTCTTTTCCGATGAAATGCGCCACAAGCGCATGTCGCTGGCCGAGGAAAAGGCGCACGCCCTGCCGGCCAAGATGTCGGTGCCGGTAACGGTGTGCATCCTGCCGGTGGTGCTGATGATCGCCATCATCCCGATCATCGTCAAAATGATGACGGAGCGCTAGGAAGCGCGTCCCTCGAACGCCCAGTCCAAGCCGTGTCTTGCACGCGGCCCGGTCAAGATCCTCTGGCCTGCACCGGGTGGTTAATGGCTGGTGTGCCCAAAGCTTAATTTTGAGCGTGTTTCGGCACCGAAGTTTAATCGCCTTTCCTGTAATGTGTTTCCTGAAGAACGACCCGGCAAATCGGGCGATGAGGCAGGGGCATGCGTCACAGTAATTTCACGGCAATGGCTGCGGTGGCGGCCGTCTTAATGATGTCTGGTTGTACGACGAGTGGCGTCGACACCACCAAGACCACGGCCATCCAACCGGTGGCAAAGGACATCGATACTTCCGATCTGGCGCAAGGCAAGGCGCAGTTTCGCGACGCCAATTACGGCCTCGCCGAACAGCACTTCCGCAAGGCCGTCGAGTTGAAGGCCGACAATGCCGAAGCCTGGATGGGGCTCGCCGCTTCCTATGACGAACTTGGCCGCTTCGACTTCGCCGACCGAGCCTACGACCAGCTTCTGAAAGTCGCCGGCCGCAAGCCGCAGATCGTCAACAACATGGGGTATTCGCAACTGTTGCGTGGCAATCGCAAGAAGGCCAAGGCGCTGCTGCTCGAAGCGAGGGCCGGCATGGCCGATCCGACGGTCGTCAACGCCAATCTCGCGCTCTTGAACAAGGGTTGATCTGGTCGTGGCGTTCTGGAGCCGGATGATTTCAGGTCGAATCGACCTGAAATCTGAATCCGCTTCTAAATCAAAGGGATAGAGCAAGATGTCGTCCGAAAATCGCTCACACTTTTCGGCATCATGCTCCAGGGTGCTGTTTCGGGACACAGGGCATGGACGCTTTGTAAACCCTATGCGCAGGTTGCGTCGGAAGACCGGCTGAAAACCCGTATCCGAGGGCTGCCGCTGACCTAGAATGCAGTGCAACCGCCGACTCTCGAGAGGCCCTCGCCCAACATGTTGGACTTCAGTTCGCTCCTGCTCGCGGCCGCGCTGTCGGGCACATGCCTCAGCGCTACCATGTTTGCGATCTGGTTCACCGCGCCCAAGGCACGCTTTGTGCTGACTGTGGCGTGCGGCATTCTGGTGCTCGTCGCGCATGTGATCCTGTTTTGGCGATACACCAAGGAGCCCGATCCGGTGCTCTGCCAGATCGTGCTTGCGCTGCTCAGCCTGGGGTTCCTGATCCTCTGCCTGTCGGCCATGCAGTATCTCGGCGTGCCCAGCCACAGACGTGCCGTTGCACCGACGCTCGCCGCCATGACTATTTGCGCGGCCGTGACCTCCATCGGCCTCGACGGTGTCGGCTTCATCATCACCTACGCGACGGTGACGGCGCTGCTCTCGGCGATCGGCGCCATGTTCTGGATCAACGGCAGCCATGATCGCCGGATCCTGCTGGTGGTTTCGTTTCTGAGCGGCACCTGTGCGGTGTCGTTCGCGCTCTGTGGCATGGTTTTGCTGGGCAGGGGGCAGTGGGCGCTCGCGATCGCGCCCGACAATTGGGCCGAAAGGCTGAACTCCGTCGTGGCGGTGGCCTGCATGACCGGGCTCGGCGCCTTGACGCTCTCCCTCCACCATCTGCAAGCACAGATCGAACTGAAGGCCGAGACCATGACCGACCCGCTGACCGGGTTGATGAACCGCCGGGGATTGATGTCGCTCTATGGCGAGCGGAGTTTCGGTCCATTCATGTCCGTCGTCATGTTCGACCTCGACCACTTCAAGCGGACGAACGACGTCTACGGTCACCCGGTCGGCGACCAGGTGCTGTGCCGCTTCGCCGCCGTCATCAAGAAATATGCCCGGACCGGCGTCGACGCCTTTCGCCTGGGCGGCGAGGAATTTGCCGTCGTCATGTCGCGGATGACGGAGGAAAGGGCCTACGACCTCGCCAGCAAGATCGGCGTTGCCTTCGGCACCGAAATCGTTGCCACCCCGCTCGGCCCGTTGCGCAGCACGGTCAGCGGCGGCATCGGCTTTGGCGAGGCCGATGGCCGCAGCCTCGACGAGGTGCTGGCCGAGGCGGACATAGCGCTCTATGCCGCCAAGCGCGCCGGGCGAAATTGCGTCATCAGCCGCAAAGGAATGAGCAAGGCCGAACCGGTCAAGCCGGCCTTGCGCTCAGCGTAGTTACTCGGCCGCACCCAGATAATCCGACAAAGGCGGGCAGGAGCAGACCAGGTTGCGGTCGCCTGCAACATTGTCGATGCGCGACACCGGCGGCCAGTATTTTGCTGCCGTGTCGGCGTCACCGGCGGGATACGCCGCCTCCAGGCGCGAATAGGGATGGGTCCACTGGCCGGCCAGCGCCTCGGCGGCGGTGTGCGGTGCGTTGACCAGCGGATTGTCGGCCAAAGGCCATTCGCCCTTGGCGACTTTCGCTGCCTCTCCGGCGATGGCGATCATCGCCTCGCAGAAGCGGTCGAGTTCCCGCTTGGGCTCGGACTCGGTCGGCTCGACCATCAGCGTGCCGGCGACCGGGAACGACATGGTCGGCGCATGGAAACCATAGTCGATCAGGCGTTTGGCGACATCGTCGACACTGATGCCTGCGCTCTCCTTGAGCACGCGCGTGTCCAGGATGCACTCGTGGGCAATGCGATCGTGCCTGCCCTTGTAGAGGAGCGGGAAGTGCGGTGCGAGCCGCGTCGCCACGTAGTTTGCCGAAACGATCGCCGTCTCGGTCGCCTGCTTCAGGCCGGAACCGCCCATCATGCGGATGTACATCCAGGTGATCGGCAGGATGGAAGCACTGCCGAAGGGGGCGGCCGACACGGCATGCGCCGAGCCTTCGGTGACATGACCCGGCAGATAGGGTTCTAGGTGCGCCCTTACGCCGATCGGGCCGACACCTGGGCCGCCGCCGCCATGCGGAATGCAGAAGGTCTTGTGCAGGTTCATGTGGCAGACATCGGCGCCGATGTCGCCGGGGCGAGCGAGGCCGACGAGGGCGTTGAGGTTGGCGCCGTCGAAATAGACCTGTCCACCATGCTCATGGATGAGGGCGCAGAGATGGCGCGCGCCTTCCTCATACACGCCATGCGTCGAGGGATAGGTGAACATCAGCGCCGCGAGGTTCTTGGAATGCTCATTGGCCTTGGCCCTCATATCGTCCATGTCGATATTGCCATCCTCCAGGCAGCGCACGACGACGACGCTCATGCCCGCCATCGCCGCGCTCGCCGGATTGGTGCCATGTGCGGAAGATGGGATAAGGCAGATGGTGCGATGGCCTTCGCCGCGCGAGCGGTGATAGGCGCGGATGGCAAGCAATCCGGCATACTCGCCCTGGCTGCCGGCATTGGGCTGCAGGCTGACCGCGTCGAAACCGGTGATCTCCGACAGCCAGCCTTCCAGTTCGCCGGCCATGGCGCGGTAGCCGGCCGAATGGCTGGCCGGCGCGAACGGATGCAGGTTGGCGACGCTTGGCCAACTCACCGGCATCATCTCGGCGGCGGCGTTGAGCTTCATGGTGCAGGAGCCCAGCGGGATCATGGTGCGGTCGAGCGCCAGATCCTTGTCGGCCAGCCGGCGCAGGAAGCGCATCATCTCGGTTTCCGACTTGTTCTCGTGGAACACGGGTTGGGTCAGAAACTCCTTGCCGCGCGGCTTTCCCGGCACCGTGCTGTCGGCCGCGGGACCAGCCTTGGCGCCGAAAAATGCCGCGATTGCGTCGAGATCGGCATCGGTCGAGGTCTCGTCGAAGCTGATGCCGACATGGTCGGCATCGATGACGCGCAGCAGCCGGCCGGTCTTTTCGGCCGCAGCGGCGATCTGCGCCGCCTTGCCCTTCGTCTCCACCGTCACCATGTCGAAGCGGCTGGCGCCGATCACCGACACGCCTGCCGCCTCGAGGCCGCCTGCCAGGCGGTTGGCCAGCGCGTGGATGCGCCCGGCAATCGCCTGCAGCCCGGCGGGGCCGTGCCAGATGGCATAGGCGGTCGCCATGTTGGCGAGCAACGCCTGCGCGGTGCAGATGTTGGAGGTCGCCTTGTCGCGGCGGATATGCTGTTCCCGTGTCTGCAAGGCAAGCCGGTAGCCTGGCCGGCCCTTGCTGTCGGTCGACTGKCCGACCAGGCGGCCGGGCATCAAGCGCGTCAGTCTGTCGGCGACGGCGCAATAGGCGGCGTGCGGGCCACCAAAACCCATCGGCACGCCAAAACGCTGCATCGGGCCGACGGCGATGTCGGCGCCGAGCTTTGCCGGCGCGTCGGTCAGCGTCAGGCCGAGCGGGTCGGCGATGAACACGACCAGTGTGCCGGTGGCGCGCGCCTTGTCGATCGCTGCCTTGTGGTCGCCATAGACGCCGAACGTGTCTGGCCAGGAGACAAGCAGGGCGGCGGTGTTGTCGTCGATCGCCTCGCCGTCGATCTCGATGCCGAGCGGTTCGGCGCGGGTGCGCACCACGTCCAGCGTCTGCGGATGTGGCGTACCGGCTAGCGCCACCTTGGTGCGCTTGTCGCGGTGATGCCGCAAGGCGATGCCGACCGCTTCGGCGACCGCCGTTGCTTCATCGAGCAGCGAGGCCGACGCCACAGGCAGGCCAGTCAATTCGGCGACCAGCGTCTGGAAATTGAACAGCATTTCGAGCCGGCCCTGGCTGATCTCGGCCTGGTAGGGCGTGTAGGCCGTGTACCAGGCTGGGTTCTCGAACAGGTTGCGCTGGATGACCGGTGGCACGTGGACGCCGTGGTAGCCGGCGCCGATGAAGCTCTTCAACACCGTATTTTTCGCCATGATCGCCGACAGTTCGGCGAGCGCCTCCGCTTCGCTGGCCGGAGCTGGCAAGGCGAGCGGCTGGTCGAGGCGGATCGATCTCGGCACGGCCTGGCTGATCAGCGTCTCGATCGAGGGAACGCCGATGACGGCGAGCATTGCTCTGGTGTCGTTGACGCCCGGGCCGATGTGGCGAGCCATGAAGGGGTAGGGTGCTGCGGTCATGTGTCGAGATCCTGATGTCAACCGATATGGGCTTTGTAGGCGGCCTCATTCATGAGGCCGGCGAGCTGGCTTTCGTCGGCGAGTTTCATCTTCCACAGCCAGCCGGCGCCGGTTGCCGCCGAATTGACCAGCGACGGGTCCGACGACAGCGTGCCGTTGGCCTCGGTGATTTCGCCGTCGACGGGCGCATAGACGTCGGAGGCCGCCTTGACGGATTCGACCACCACGGCGGTATCGCCCTTGGCCAGCTTCTTTCCCGTCTCGGGCAGTTCGACGAAGACGAGGTCACCGAGTTGCTCCTGGGCGTAGTCGGTGATGCCGACGGTGGCGATGCCGCCCTCGACACGGAGCCATTCGTGATCTTCGGTGAAATAGGTTGTTGCCATCGGATTCATCCTTTGCGGTAGCGATGTGGTGTGAAGGGCAGGGAATTGATATCGACTGGGATCTTCGTGCCGCGCACATCGGCGAAAACCCGGGTGCCGGGCTTTGCCAGCGGCGTTGCGACATAACCCATGGCGACCGGATGGCCGGCCGAGGGGCCGAAGCCGCCTGATGTGACATGGCCGGCGGGATTGCCGTCGGCATCAAAGAGCGCGACGCCGGCGCGCACCGGCTGGCGGCCGTCGGGCTTCAGCCCGACCCGCTTTTGCGCCGGTCCCCGCTCCACGGCGGCGCGCAGGGCGTCGGCGCCGATGAAAGCGCCGGTTGCGCGGATTTCTTTCGGGATCGCCCACATCAATCCGGCGCTGGCCGGGTCGGTCTCCGGCGTGATGTCCTGGCCGTGCAGGCAGAGCCCGGCCTCCAGCCGCAGGCTGTCGCGCGCGGCAAGGCCGATCCACAGTACGCGTTCATCGCCGAGCAATTTTGCGACGAGGTCGCGCGCATCGGCCTCCGGCAGGCCGATCTCGAAACCGTCCTCGCCGGTATAACCGGAGCGGCTCATGAACCAGTTCTGCCGCGGTTCGACACCATGCATGAACAGCAGCGAGCCGGTCTCGATGCCGGCGCGGGAAAGGGCGGCCCAGGCTTCAGGGCCCTGGATGGCCAGGAAGACACGGTCGAGCGGCTCGACCTTGACGTCAAAATCCGCGGCAAGCGCACGCAAATGCTTTTCGTCGGCCACGGCGTTACCGGCGTTGGCGACCACCATAAAGCGGATATCGCCCAGCCTGGTGACGATCAGGTCGTCCAGGATGCCGCCAGCCTCGTTGAGGAAGAAGGACAGTTTGGACTGCGAGATTTCGAGTGCGGCGGCATCCAGAGGACAAGCGCGGTTGAGTAGCGCAACCGCCTCCCGCCCACTGACCTCGAACAGCTTCATATGCGAGATGTCGAAGAGGCCGGCATGCTCGCGGGTGTGAAGATGCTCCTTCATGACGCCGGCCGGATAGGTCAACGGCATCGACCAGCCGGCAAAGGCGCCAAAGCGCGCAGCAGCGGCCACATGGATATCTTCGAGGGGAAGGTGTTTGGTGTCGTCGCCCGTCATGTCATCTCCAGAGTCGCACGCAATCGGTCGCGAATGGCGACCAGTCCGTGCCCCTCTGTCTGAAGCCTGAGAGACTCGCGCAACCGGAACTCTGTCAGCGGCGCTTACACCTTCGGCGCGGGGGCAAGCCCCGACTTTCCAGAGTGTCTTTCCCGTCTACGGTTCTTTTGCCTGAGAGATTTCGGGCGATTTCCCCTTCGGCGACAGCTTTCGCTGTTCTCTCCCGCAAACAGGTAGGACTCGCAAGAGCCCTCGACTCGTCATCCATAGCCTGTCGACGACACATTGTCACCTGTCAGCGACGTCTTTGATGCATGTCGTTTTCCCAAAACCGCAGCACACTTTTGGGTGACATGCATTTGGCTGACAAGTCTTCGCTAACCACGCCGTTTGCCGGTTTTTCAAGACACTGCTGATATCGTGGCGGCGGTGAGGCTTTTGGGCAGGCGCTTGCCGGCAGCGGACGGGGACGACAAATGGGCGAATTGATCATGAGCGCGCCGGTGGCGGGGCTGGCCTCGAAAAGCCGCATCACCAGGGAAGACGTGGCCATGTTGCGCCATGAAGTGTTCGGCGACGGCGTGGTGACGCGCGGCGAGGCCCGAGGCGCTGTTCGCGCTGGACGCCACGGCCAAGGACAAGTGCCAGGAATGGCCGCCGTTCTTTGTCGAAGTGGTCACCGACTACATCGTCCACCAGGAGAAGCCGTCGGGCTACATCTCGCAGGACAATGCCGACTGGCTGATCCGCACGATCTCGCGTGACGGCATGGTCGACAGCCGGACCGAACTCGAATTGCTGGTCCATGTGCTGGAAGAAGCAAGATCATCGCCGAGCCAGCTTTGCGTCTATGCGCTGGAGCAGGTCGCCCACGCCGTCATCGACGGTAAGGGGCCGTTGATGCTCGGTGGTGCGCTGGTTCCCGGACTGATCGCCAAGGCGGAGGTCGAGCTTCTGCGCCGGATCCTCCACGCCCATGGCGGCGAAGGCAACATCGCCATCACCCGCGCAGAGGCCGAGGTGCTGTTCAAGATCAACGAGCGCACTGCTCAAGGACAAAACGATCCGTCCTGGAACGATCTGTTCGTCAAGGCGATCGCCAATTTCGTCATGTGCTCGGCCGGCTATGAGGCGCCGACACGCGATGTGGCGCTGCGCCGTGATGCCTTCCTCGAGCACGCCGATCCGGAAATCGGCGGCTTCTTCAGCCGCATGGTCTCCGGTGGCCTCGCCGGCATCATGGAGGCCTATCGCTCCCCCAGCGACATCGAAGCCGAGTGGGAAGCCAAGAACAGGGCGGCCGAGGCCCTGGCCCGCCGCGCCGAGACGATCGATGCCGGCGAAGCCGGCTGGCTGATCGAGCACATCGGGGTAGGCAGGCCTTTGTACGAGAACGAACGTGCGCTGCTGACGCTGATCAAGCACGCGTCACCGGAGATTCACCCGGCGCTTAAGCCGCTGCTCGACAAGGTTGCCTGAACCGGCGGGCAGCGCTCGCTACGCCCCCGGGCCGATCATTATTTTGCGGTGTGCGAATCAGATTCCACCGTACCAGTCGTAGCCATTGTCTTCCCAATAGCCGCCCCTGCCGCCGCCGACATTGGCGAAGCCGTCGACCAGCTCGATCTTGTAGAGATATTTCGGCATCTTGTAGCCGAGCTGACGCTCGACGCGGGCCCGCAGCGGCGCGCCGTTCTCGACCGGCAGCGGCTTGCCGTTCAGGCCATAGGCAAGGATCGTCTGCGGATGGCGGGCATCGATCAGGTCGATGGTGCCGTAATATTTGATGTCGCCGGAGAGGCTGCGGTCGATAGTGTCGAGGCAATGGAACATGACGTAGCGCGCTTGCGGCTTGACCACTGCCTGGTCGAGCACCAGCGACAGCGGCGTGCCGGTCCATTTGGCGATGCAGCTCCAGCCTTCGACGCAGTCATGGCGGGTGATCTGGGTGCGGCTCGGCATGTTCATCAATTGCTCGCGGCTGAGCTTCAGTGGCTTTTCGACAAGGCCCGAAACCTCGAGCCGCCAGTCGGCGAAATTGTTGGCAAGCAAGCCCTTGTAGACGTCGTCATCGGGGGCCGTGACGCCGTTCGGCCGCTGCGGCTGGCGGATGTCGGCCTCGGTGAACTCGGGCGCCAGCGCGTCGCGTCCGGCGAGCAGGCGTTGCGCCCGGTAGGTCAGGCCATTGGCGTTTTCGAGGAAGCTGCGCAGGCCGCTGCCAATACTCAGCTGGCTGTCGAAGGCGTCGCAGCCCGACAGCATGATGCCGGAGGCGCCAAGGCTGGCGCCCGTCAGGAATTTCCGGCGGCTGATCTCGAACTTCGCCATGTCAAGCACTCCTCTCGGTGGAATTGTCGTCGCGTGCAGGAGGATCGGTGCGGTACCAGCCGGTGATGATCGAGCGCAGTTCGTTGATCGGGCCGGCAGCCAGGATCATCAGGATGTGGACGATGAAGAAAGCGACCAGCAGCACCATGACGGTGAAATGGATGGTGCGCGCCGTCTGCCGGCCACCGAGCAGATCGTTGAGGAACGGCAGCACCGAGTCCATGCTGGGCGACATCGCCAGGCCGGTGATGATCATCAGCGGCAGCAGCACGAACAGCACGCCGCCATAGGCCATCTTCTGCAGCGTGTTGTATTCCCGCGTGTGGTGAAATTTGAGCTTGGCGTGGTCGACGATGTCTTGCGGCAGTCGCTTGAGATCGTTGAGGCGCGGCGCGAGATCGCGGCGCAGATGGCCGTTCACGGTGCTGGCGACCAGCCAGACAATCAAGGTCGTGGTCAGTATCCAGGCAAAGAAGAAATGGATGACGCGAGCGGTGCCCAGCTCGTAGTAGGACGGGATGGTCGCCCAGGACGGGAAGCCGCGCGCAGTTTCGTTGCCGGCCGGACCCGACCAGCCGAGCACGCCTGTGGTGTCGAAACGATGCCCGAAGATTTCGGTGTAGCCACGCGCTCCGGCGTCGGTGTTCTCGGCGCCAATGGCGAAGATGGTGTTGTTGTAGTCGAAGCCCGACTGCTTGCCGATATAGAGCTGCGGGCGGGCGTTGAAGATCTGCAAGCCGGAAAGCAGCATGAAGAACAGCGAGATGGCCCAGATCCAGTGCGTCAGCCGCGTCCAGCGCGACTGGCGGTAGATCAGCGTTTCATCCTTCCGCGCGGCGGGGTCCGCTCCGGCGGTGGGTTGGCTTCTGGCAACCGATTCCATCTTGTCTCGTCTCCCGGCCTCGCGGCGTGACCTACACGCTCATTGTCCTCCTGATACGTCGCTAACCAAACCGATGTTTCATCCGATCACGGAATTATTACGGGCTGCCCAGGCTGACGGCGAGATTGACGGCCGCGGCGACGATGACCGTGTTGAAGAAAAACGACAGGATCGAATGGACAAGCACGACACAACGCATATGCGTTGTCGAGATGTTGGTGTCGGCAGTCTGCGCGGTCATGCCAATGACAGCCGAGAAGTAGAGGAAATCCCAGCCTTCCGGCCGCTTGTCGCCCGGGAACAGCAGCCCGCCGACCGGGATCCTCTTTTTGGTCTCAGCGTCGACCGCATCGCCGTCCATCCAGTAGACATGGGCATAGTGGAGCGCTGCCATGGCATGCATGGTGAACCAGCCGAGCGGGATCGACAACAGCGCGAAGCCAAGCTCGACGGGATGGCCTCTGTCCTTCTGATTGATCAGCAGGAACAGTGAAACAATGGCGACGACGACCACGACCAGCGTTACAGCGAAGATAACCAGCACCGGCTGGTCGGTGGCACGCGCGTTCTTGCTGAGGTAGCGACCGGTAAGCCTTGGCATCTGAGCGACGACCAAAATGACATAGACGGCGAAGAACGCATTGGTGCCGATCGAATAAGGGAGTGGCGCGCGCAACAGCAGCGCAACTGCTAATGCGACGGCCCCTATGCCGGCCGCCACGATGAATTGCCTGTGCCGGCGCATTGGTGAATTGATCGAAGTGTCGGTGACCATGGCCCAGCTTTCAGAAAAGCGCCCGGATCAGTCCGGTGTGGCGGATTTGAGCGCCCGCCGCAAGATGCGGTCAAGTTCACCGAGAAACCGCGAACGGTCCTGCGGCGCGAAGCTGGCATTGTAGCCCTTGCTTTCGCCGGTCTCGCGCAGATGCTGCTTGAGATCGCGCATCGCCACTGCCATGCCGATCGTTTCGGGTGTGAACGGGCGCCCGGTGGGCCCGAGCACATGGGCGCCGAGCGCCACCGCGCGAGCAGCCAGCGGAATGTCCGATGTGATCACGATGTCGTTGGTCCGCGCATTATCGACGATCCAGTCATCGGCGGCGTCGGCGCCCTTGGACACCACGACGTTGCGGATCATCGGATCGCGCGATGGCCGCAGGCCGCCATTGGAGACGTAGGTAACGACGACGCCATAGCGCTCGGCGACCTTTTCCACCTCGGCCTTGACTGGGCAGGCATCGGCGTCGACGAAGATGGCTGGTGCAGGCATTTACTGTTCCAAAAGGCATGGGGCCGGGCGATTTCGGCCGGCCCCATGGAGATAATCTGATCGGTTGTTACGCCGGCAAGGCCCCGGACTTCTTGGCAGTCCAGGTCGCCATATAATCCATCAGGCCGGGATTGAGGCAGTCATAGGGTTCCAGCCCGATTGACCTCAGCTGCGCGCGGATGCCGTCCATGCGCTTCGGGTCGACACCGGATTCGATGATCGACGAGACGAAGGCAGTGAAGCCCGGCGGCGACCAGCCGGCCTCCTCAAAGCGCTCGGGATGAATGAACGACAGGCCCTTGAACGGATGATCGCGCTCGACCGGCCCGTGCATGTGGACGCCGCAGCCGGTGCAGGCATGGCGCTGGATCAGCGCACTGGGATCGACCACCTTGAGCTTGTCGCCGTTCTCGGTGACGGTGACGTCGCCGGTGCCGGCCACGGCGACGACCGAGAACAGCGCACCCTCCGGCTTCCAGCATTTGGTGCAGCCACAAGCATGGTTGTGGGCGATCTGGCCCTTGACCTTCACCTTGACCGGCTTGCTGGTGCAGGCGCAGACCAGCGTGCCGCCGGCAAAGCTTGCACTCTCCTTGGGCAGACCATTGTCGATTTTCGGATGCAGTTTTTCCGGCATTCTTTTCTCCTCCCAGTTGTGAACCACAAGGGTCGCAGGCCGGTTGGTCGGCGGCTTGTGGCCTTCTTCAGTAAACGACGACGCTTCGGATCGATTTGCCCTCATGCATGAGGTCGAACCCCTTGTTGATGTCCTCGAGCTTCAGTGTGTGGGTGATCATCGGATCGATCTGGATCTTGCCGTCCATGTACCAGTCGACGATCCTGGGCACGTCGGTGCGCCCGCGCGCGCCGCCAAAGGCGGTGCCCATCCAGGTGCGCCCGGTGACCAGCTGGAACGGTCGCGTGGAAATCTCCTGGCCGGCACCGGCGACGCCGATGACGACCGACTTGCCCCAGCCGCGATGCGAGGCTTCCAGCGCCTGGCGCATCACCTTGGTGTTGCCGGTGCAGTCGAACGTGTAGTCGGCGCCACCGATCTGGTCGGCGCCGCGCTTGGTCATGTTGACCAGATGGGGAACGATGTCGCCGTCGATCTCCTTCGGATTGACGAAATGCGTCATGCCGAACTTCTCGCCCCAGGCCTTCTTGTCGTTGTTCAAGTCGACGCCGATGATCATGTCGGCGCCGGCAAGTTTCAGCCCTTGGATGACGTTGAGGCCGATGCCGCCGAGGCCGAAGACAACGGCAGTGGCGCCTTGCTCTACCTTGGCGGTGTTGATCACAGCACCGATGCCGGTGGTGACGCCGCAGCCGATGTAGCAGATCTTGTCGAAGGGCGCTTCGGGATTGACCTTGGCCAGCGCGATCTCGGGCAACACGGTGAAGTTGGAGAAGGTCGAGCAGCCCATATAGTGAAAAATCTTGTCCTTGCCGATCGAGAAGCGCGACGAGCCGTCGGGCATCAGGCCTTGCCCCTGCGTGGCGCGGATGGCGGTGCAGAGGTTGGTCTTGCGCGACAGGCAGGACGGGCACTGGCGGCATTCGGGCGTATAGAGCGGTATGACGTGGTCGCCCTTCTTGACCGAGGTGACGCCCTTGCCGACGTCGACGACGATGCCGGCGCCCTCATGGCCGAGGATGGCCGGAAACAGGCCTTCCGGATCGGCGCCCGATAGCGTGAATTCGTCGGTGTGGCAGATGCCGGTCGCCTTGATCTCGACCAGCACCTCGCCGTCGCGCGGACCGTCGAGGTCGACCTCCATGATCTCCAGCGGCTTTCCGGCGGCGACAGCGACAGCGGCGCGCGTTTTCATCAGACAGTTCCCTCCATAGGCGATTTCAGCCCAAGCTTTCAGGTTTTAATGATGCGATCAACTGGAAGCTGGTTCCAGGCTTGGGCCAGTGCGGAGAATTTTATCCCAAATCGATTGAAAGACCGCGATTGACCCGGCCGGCTTGACCGCGCCGACACAGGCCATAAAAGGAACGGCCGACCCGAGGGATATTTCGCATGTTCACCAAGATCCTCATCGCCAACCGCGGCGAGATTGCCTGCCGTGTGATCAGGACGGCGCGCAAGATGGGCATCGCCACCGTCGCGGTCTATTCCGATGCCGATCGTGATGCCGTGCATGTCGAGATGGCCGATGAGGCGGTGCATATCGGGCTTTCGCCGGCCGCGCAGAGCTACCTCGTACCGGAGAAGATCATCGCCGCCTGCAAGGAGACGGGAGCGCAGGCCGTGCATCCCGGTTACGGCTTCCTGTCCGAGCGGGCGGCGTTCTGCGAGGCGCTGGAAGCGGAAGGCATCATCTTCATCGGCCCGAAGCCCAAGGCGATCAAGGCGATGGGCGACAAGATCGAATCGAAGAAATTCGCCAACGCCGCCAAGGTTTCCACTGTGCCCGGCTGGCTCGGTGTCATCGAGAATGCCGACCATGCCGAAAAGATCGCCGGCGAGATCGGCTATCCCGTGATGATCAAGGCCTCGGCCGGCGGCGGCGGCAAGGGCATGCGAATCGCCTGGAGCCAGTCGGAGGTGCGCGACGGCTTCGACCGCGCTCGCTCGGAAGCCAAGAGCTCGTTCGGCGACGACCGCGTCTTCATCGAGAAATTCGTCGTCGATCCGCGGCATATCGAAATCCAGGTGCTGGCCGACGCCCATGGCAACGCCCTCTATCTCGGCGAGCGCGAATGCTCGATCCAGCGCCGCAACCAGAAGGTCGCCGAAGAGGCGCCATCGCCGTTCCTCGACGCCAAGACACGCAAGGCCATGGGCGAGCAGTCGGTGGCGCTGGCCAGGGCCGTCGACTATCAGAGCGCCGGCACGGTGGAGTTCATCGTCGACAAGGACAAGAACTTCTATTTCCTTGAAATGAATACACGTTTGCAGGTCGAGCACCCGGTGACGGAGCTCGTCACCGGCATCGACCTGGTTGAGCAGATGATCCGCGTCGCCGCCGGCGAAGAGCTGGCCTTGAAGCAAAGCGATATCCAGCTGAACGGTTGGGCGGTGGAAAGCCGGCTCTATGCCGAGGACCCGTACCGCAATTTCCTGCCCTCGATCGGCCGGCTGACGCGCTACCGGCCGCCGGAGGAAGGACAGTTCGGCGATATCGTCATCCGCAACGACACCGGCGTCACCGAAGGCTCCGAGATCTCGATGTTTTACGACCCGATGCTCGCCAAGCTGTGCACCTGGGCACCGACGCGCATCCAGGCCATCGATGCCATGTCGGAAGCGCTCGACAGCTTTGTCGTCGACGGCATCGAGCACAACATTCCGTTCCTCGCCGCCCTGATGCAGCATCCGCGCTGGCGGGAAGGGCTGATATCGACCGGTTTCATCGCCGAGGAATATCCCGACGGCTTTGCGCCAATCGTGCCGAACAACGATGAGAAAGCCGTGCTGGCGTCGATTGCGACCGCGGTGGAACTGCTGCGCCGCGACCGGCTCGACCGGCTCGGCGGGCGCCTGGCGCCGCATTCGGGAGCGCTGAAGCGCGACTGGGTGGTGAAGATTGGTGAAGACTATCTGTCGGCGTCCATCCTCGAAGGCATGATCTCCATTCCAATGGAAATCGATCTGTCGATCGAGGGCGGCAAGGCGCTGACCGTCGCCTCAGACTGGCGTCCGGGCGACCTGATCTGGCGCGGCACGGTCGGCACGCACAAGATCGTCGCTCAGATCAGGCCGGTTGCCAATGGCTTGCGCATCGCCTGGAAAGGCATGTCGGTGACCGCGCGGACCATGTTGCCACGCATCGCGGAACTGGAAAGGCTGATGCCGGAGAAGGTGGCGCCGGATACTTCTAAACTGCTGCTTTGCCCGATGCCCGGCCTTGTCGTGTCGATTGCCGTTGCCGAAGGCCAGGAGGTCAAGGCCGGCGAGACGCTGGCCGTCGTCGAAGCGATGAAGATGGAAAACGTACTGCGCGCCGAACGCGATCTTGTCGTGGCGAGACTCAACGCCAAGCCAGGCGACAGCCTGGCGGTCGACGCAGTGATCATGGAATTCGCCTGAGATTGTTTGGAAACTTTAAGGCGAGCCGGGCAGGCCGCTGCAAGCCTGTGGTCAGCGGCGGTTTGTGCTGGACTGGTATCGCCCGGTCCCGGACAATACATCTCCATCGACTCAAGTCCTTCGGGCAGCGCGAAAAACCATGGCAGATGACAGACTTCCCCGCGATCCCCTGATGCGCGAAGCCGCGATAGCGGCTGCGCGGCCGGAGGCGCCTGCGCGGCCGTTCGTCCATCTGCGCGTGCATTCGGCCTATTCGCTGCTGGAAGGCGCCTTGCAGATCGGCAAGGTGGTGGCCCACGCGGTCAAGGACGAAGCCCCGGCGATTGCCGTCACCGACACCAACAATCTGTTCGGCGCGCTCGAATTCGCGCAGAAGGCGGTGAAGGACGGGATCCAGCCGATTATCGGCTGCCAGATCGCGGTCGCCTTTTCCGGCGAGAACAGCGATGGCCAGCGCGACCGCAGGCGGCAAGGTCCGGATATGCGGCCGGTCGTCCTGATCGCGGCGACCGAGGCCGGCTACGCCAATCTGGTGAGGTTGGTCAGCCGCGTCTATCTCGAGACGCCGCCAGGCGAGGCGGTGCACCTGACCACCGAAATGATGGAGGGCTATTGCGACGGGCTGATCTGCCTCAGCGGCGGGCCGCGCGGCCCGGTCGGTTTTGCGCTCAAGGAAGACCGCCGCGATCTTGCCGAGGCACGGCTCTTGACCCTCAAGTCGATGTTCGACGACCGGCTCTATGTCGAACTGGACCGGGTTTCCGGTTATGACCGCGTGATCGAGAAATCCTCGATCGATCTCGCCTATGCCCATGAATTGCCGCTGGTCGCCACCAACGAGGCCTTCTTCTCGGCGCGCGACGATTATGACGCGCATGACGCGCTGATCGCCATCGCCGAGGGCTCGGTCGTCGCCGCCGACAATCGCCGGCGGCTGTCGCCGGACAATTTCCTGCGCAGCCAGGCCGACATGGCCAGGCTGTTCGCCGACCTGCCGGAGGCGATCGACAACACGGTCGAGATCGCGCTGCGCTGTTCCTACTATCCCAAGAACCGCAACCCGATCCTGCCACGCTTCACGGGCGGCGATGTCGCCGACAATGACGCAGCCGTGCAGGCGGAAGCCGACGAACTGGCCCGCCAGGCGCATGAGGGGCTCGACGCGCGGCTGGCCGCGCACGGGCCGACACCAGGCTACACGGTCGAACAATATCGCGAGCGGTTGAATTTCGAGCTTGGCATCATCACCAAGATGAAGTTCCCGGGTTACTTCCTGATCGTTGCCGACTTCATCAAGTGGGCCAAGGCGCAAGGCATCCCGGTCGGGCCGGGCCGCGGATCGGGAGCCGGGTCGCTGGTCGCCTATTCGACGACCATCACCGACATCGATCCCCTGCGCTTCTCCCTGCTGTTCGAGCGCTTCCTCAACCCCGACCGCGTATCGATGCCCGACTTCGACATCGACTTCTGCCAGGATCGCCGCGAGGAGGTGATCCGCTATGTCCAGCAGAAATACGGTCGCGACCAGGTCGGCCAGATCATCACCTTCGGTACGCTGCAGGCCCGCGCCGTGCTGCGCGACGTCGGCCGCGTGCTGCAGATGCCCTACGGCCAGGTCGACAAGCTTTCCAAGATGGTGCCGCAGAACCCGGCCAATCCAGTCAAGCTCGCCGACGCCATCGCCAACGAGCCGCGCTTTGCCGAAGAGGCAGAGAGGGAGCCGATCGTCCAGACGCTGCTCGACATGGCGCAGAAGCTGGAGGGCCTCTACCGCCACGCCTCGACGCACGCCGCCGGCATCGTCATCGGCGACCGGCCGCTGTCGGAACTGGTGCCGATGTACCGCGATCCGCGCTCGGACATGCCTGTCACCCAGTTCAACATGAAATATGTCGAGCAGGCCGGGCTGGTGAAGTTCGACTTCCTCGGCCTGAAGACGCTGACGGTGCTCGAAACGGCGGTCAAGCTGATCCGCCGGCGCGGCATCGAGATCGACCTGGCGACGATCCCGCTCGACGATCCCGAGACCTATGCCATGCTGTCGCGCGGCGAGGTGGTCGGCGTGTTCCAGGTGGAAAGTGCCGGCATGCGCAAGGCGCTGATCGGCATGCGGCCGGACTGCATCGAGGACATCATCGCCCTGGTCGCGCTGTATCGGCCGGGACCGATGGAGAACATCCCGACCTACAACGCCAGAAAGCATGGCGAGGAGGAGATGGCGTCGATCCATCCCAAGATCGACCACCTGGTGAAGGAGACCCAAGGCGTCATCGTCTACCAGGAACAGGTGATGCAGATCGCGCAGGAGCTTGCCGGCTATTCGCTCGGCGAAGCCGATCTGCTGCGCCGCGCCATGGGTAAGAAGATCCGCGCCGAGATGGACAAGCAGCGCGAGCGCTTCGTCTCGGGCGCGGTCGAACGCGGCGTCGGCAAGCCGCAAGCCGACTTCATTTTCGACCTGCTGGCCAAGTTCGCCGACTATGGTTTCAACAAGTCGCACGCTGCCGCCTACGCGGTGGTTTCGTACCAGACCGCCTATCTCAAGGCGCACTATCCGGTCGAGTTCCTCGCGGCATCGATGACGCTCGATATGGGCAACACCGACAAGCTCGCCGATTTCCGCCAGGACGCGCTGCGCCTTGGCATCGAGGTATTGGCTCCGTCGGTGATATCAAGCTTCCGCGCTTTCGAAGTCGGCGAGAACCGTATCTATTATTCGCTGGCCGCGCTGAAAGGTGTCGGCGACGCGGCGGTAGAGCATATCGTTGCCCAGCGCGGCGAAAAGCCATTCAAGAACCTCGCCGATTTCTGCGAAAGGGTCGATCCCAAGATTGTCGGCAAGCGCGTCTTCGAAAGCCTGATCATGGCCGGCGCGCTCGATTGCTTCGGCCACGACCGCGCTGCGATGATGGCGGGCGTCGAGCGCATGATGGGGCTGGCATCGCTGGCGCAGCAGAACGCGGTCTCCGGCCAGCACGATATCTTCGGCGCCTCGCTCGGCGCCCAGTCGCAGGCGCTCAATCTGCCGGCGACCGACCCATGGCTTGCGGCCGATCGGTTGCACCGCGAATTCCAGGTGGTCGGCTTCTATCTCTCCGCCCATCCGCTCGACGAGTACAAGGCGGCCTTGCAGAAGATGCGGGTGCAAAACTGGGCCGAGTTTTCGGCGGCCGTCAAGCGCGGGGCGGCCGCCGGACGGCTGGCCGGCACGGTCACCTCCAAGCAGGAGCGCAAGACGCGCACCGGCAACAAGATGGGCGTCGTCGCCTTTTCCGATACGTCCGGCCAGTATGAGGCCGTGCTGTTTTCCGAAGGACTGGCGCAATATCGCGACCTGCTTGAGCCCGGCCGTTCCGTCGTCATCACCGTTGCGGCCGAGGACAGGCCGGAAGGCGTCAATTTGCGCATCAACTCGGTGCAATCGCTGGAGGACGAAGCAAGCCGAATCCAGAAGGCGTTGCGCATTTTCGTACGCAATGCGGCGCCGATCGGCACGCTGGCCGGCCAGCTTTCAGTGAGGGGCGAAGGCCAGGTCAGCTTCGTGCTGATCAAGGAAGATGGCGAGGGGGAAATCGAGATCGAGCTGCCCAATCGCTACCGGATCTCGCCGCAGATCGCCTCGGCGATGCGCGCCGTGCCCGGCGTGGTCGAAGTGGAACTGGTGTGACGCCCGCTCTTGCGGGCTGGCGGCAGGTGTCGCGAACGCCGGCGCGATCGTCATGAAAGCGGCGGAAGACAGCTCAACAATCGCGCAGCTGCGCGACAAGCTGCGCAGGCTCTATCACGGACGCACCCCGGCGGCTTTCCGCTTCCAGGTGGTGGCTGTCGTCATCGACCTCGCTATCATTGCCTTCTTCATCGCGACGCCGGTTCTTCAGGACAAGCCGTCATTCCTCTGGCTCGACTATGCGGTGGCCGCGCTGGTTGCTGCCGACATGGCCGCCCGCCTACTGGCGTCCAACGACATGTTTCGGCTGATGAAGCAGCCGACATCATGGGTCGATGGCTTCATCCTCTTGACGTTGCTGATGCCGACGGCGTTCGCCAATCTCGGCTTCCTGCGCATTCTGCGGTTGTGGTCACTGTCGCGCAACGGGTCGTTGTGGCGGCATTTCGAGATGCGCGGACTGCGGCCCTGGCGCGAGGCTAGCCAGGCGGTCATCAACCTATTGACCTTCCTGTTCGTCATCACCGGCTTCGTCTACACGTTCTTCTTCCGCACCGGGACGGGGCTCGAAAACTATATCGATGCCCTTTATTTCACTGTCGCCACAGTGACCACGACAGGCTTCGGCGACATCGTCCTGCCGGGCATGGCCGGCAAGCTGACCGCGATCGCCACCATGATCATCGGCATTTCGCTGTTCGTGAGGTTGGCGCAGGCGCTGTTCCGTCCCAGCAAGGTCTTCTTTCCCTGTCCGCAGTGCGGGCTGCAGCGGCACGAGCCCGACGCCGTCCACTGCAAGGCCTGCGGCCATCTCCTCAACATACCCGACGACGGCAATTGACGGGCTGGAGGCCCATCCCGCCGGAGTAAGGATGCTATCCGCTCAAAACTGCGGGCCACCTATCTGGCTGTAGTTGACGCCGCCGAAGCTGATGCCGGTCAGGCCGGGAGCCGCCATCTTGCGCTTGTGACCATCGCGGCAGTCGAACACGGGCCACTCCGTCTGTTTGCAAGGTATCTCGCGGCACATTCGGCTCAGGCAATCGCCCTCGGTGAGCAAGAACAGGCTGTTGCCCAGACGCCGAACCGTGCTTCCGTCGTCGGAACGCCAAGTCCAGGGAATGCGCAGCGAGGAAACGAAATCGCCGACAAGGCCACCGGTCCCGGAATGCGCGCGCAGGCTTGTTCGATAATGCGCCATGGACGCGGAATAGTCGGCCACGATCGTCGGGCCATAGGAGGAAGCCATAGGGCCACCCGACTCGAGAAGGTGCGTTCCCGCTTCGGCTTCCGCCTTGCCGGTGGCTACCAGTGTCGACATCAGTAAAACAGCGACGATCACAAGAGGCATCGTTGCACCATCTCACGCTTGCTCTCTGTTTCCAGGAGCGTCTCATCCCGCCGCCCCAGCTACAAGGCGGCAACGTCGGATCAGGGCACGAAATTCTCGTAGACTCAATCTCCCCCGGACTGGATCAGGGTCTAGGACGCGGCGATCTTCACCGGTTGTGGCGCTTTTCGCTGCAGATTGAGCAGATTGCCCATCAGAATCAGCAGTGCGCCACCGGCGGTGAAGGCGTCGATCTGCTCCTGATAGAGCAGCCAGCCGATCAGCGCCGATAGCGGCACGCGCAGGAAATCCATCGGCGAAATGACGGTGGCGTCGGCATAGGCAAGCGCACGGGCCATGCAGAAATGCGATGACATGCCAGTGAAGGCGATCAGCAGGATCCAGGGCCACAGCTCCAGCGGCGGGTTGCGCCATTCATAGAGCGCCGGCACGAGGCCGAGTGCCGACTGAATGATCAGCATCCAGAAGATGATGCGCACGACGCTATCCGTGCGCGTCAGCGACTTGACCAGCACCAGCGATATGCCGAAACAGACGGCGGCACCGAGCACGACAAGATGACCGGGATCGACGGCGCCGACGCCGGGGCGGACGATGATCACCACGCCGATCAGCCCCAGCACAATCGCTGCAAGCCTGGGTCGGGAGAGCCTTTCGCCAAGAAAAGTCACCGCCAGGATTGCCGTCCAGATCGGTGTGGTGAATTCGATCGAGATCAACACCGCCAGCGGGATCAGCGTCAGCGCGTAGAGCCAGGCCGCCTGGCCGGTATAATGGATGACGTTGCGGGCGATATGGGCGACGGGGCGCTGCGTGCGCATGGCTGCAAAGCCGCCGCTCATCATCACTAGCGGCAGAAGGATGAAAAAGCCGATCACCGAGCGCAGTTCCAACACCTGGAAGACGTTGAGCTCGGCCGTCGTGGCGCGCCCGGCGACCGACATCGCCAGGAACGAGGCGATCGACAGCGCCATCCAGAATGCGGCCTTGGGGATGGAGGGGGTAGGGACCATGCCGCTATCTCGCAGGCCGGGGCCTTTGCCGCAATCGCTAGAAGCTGCATTCTTCTGGGCCAGTCGCAATGGCTGGACATTCCAAAACAGCCATCCTGCGGGCGGAACCCGATACGTCAAGGGGCGTTGAGTCTCGATATTGCCGTGCCTTGCGAGCCGTCCTGCCTTTTCGAAATCGATAGGGAGAGCCTCGATGAGATCATTCGCGCAATTCGTGCTTGCTGGCTGTCTGTTGGCTGCGGCTGGCGAGGCACATGCCGACGAAGGGAAATTTCTTCAGTCGTTCCAGGGCAATTTCGCCGGCAAGGGCATCGTCAAGGTCACCACCGAGGCACCGACGGTGAACGTGTCCTGCACGTTCAAGTCCAACGCCACGTCGACCTCGCTGTCGCTGGACGGCAATTGCCGCGGGCTGGTTGTGGTGACGCGCGCCATCAGCGCGGACCTGAAATCCAGCGGTACGAACTACAGCGGTACCTATGTCGGTTCTCGTACTGGGCCGGCACAGCTCAACGGCAGCCGCTCTGGCAATGCGATCAATCTCGGCATCCGCTGGGCCAAGGCGGTCAACGGTGACCGAAAGGCGCAAATGAAGGTCGAGAAACGAGGCGAGAACGGCATGCGGCTGACCGTCACCGACACCGACCCGAAAACCGGCAAGAGCGTGGTGACGAGCAGGATCGATCTGCAGCGCACCTGACGAGCGTGCCGATGTTCAGGTGAGGCCGGCCTGCCAACGGTGATTTCCTGCGCTTACGGCGCTCAGGTGCTTTAAGTACGCACCGCTCCGGTTTTCGGAAGCCAACATTCTCGGCTCGGCCTGACGTGAATCTCAACAAACCCAACAAGCAGGGTCAGTCCTCGATCGGCTCGGGCGGGTGGGCGTCGCGGCCCTTGCCGAACGTATAGCCGGTTTCCACCGCCCTGCGGCCGAACTTGTCGCGCAGGGCATCGATGGCGCTTTCAGCCATGGCGCGTTTGCGAGATTGGACGTCTACCAGGTCGGGCGGGTCGGCCTTGTCGTCGTCCGAGAGGTCGCTGACGCCGATACCGAGCAGCCGATATTTCGTGCCGTCGGTTTCCTTGCGCAGAAGTTCCACCCCGGTCTGAAAGATGCGATCGGCGAGCCGGGTCGGGTCGCCGAGCTGGCGGTTGCGCGTGCGCAGCTTGAAATCCTGGGTCTTCAGCTTCAGCACCACGGTGCGCCCGGCGATGCCGGATTTCTTCAGCCGTGCCGAGACCTTTTCCGAAAGCCCCCTCAGCACCGCGACAAGCTCGTCTAGCGAAGCGATGTCGGTGTCGAAGGTGGTTTCGGCCGATACGCTCTTGGCGTCCTGGTCCGGATCGACGCGGCGGACGTCCTCGCCGCGCGAAAGGCGGTAGAGCCGGTCGCCCATCGTGCCGTAGCGGCGCATCAGGTCGCCACGATCCATCTGCTGCAGCTGACCAATGGTGCGGATGCCATCGCGTTCCAGCGTGGCGTTGAACGCCTTGCCGACACCCCAGATCATCGTTACCGGCTGGGCTGCCAGGAAGCCGACAGCCTCGGCATCGCCGATGACCGAGAAGCCGCGCGGCTTGCGGAAATCGGACGCTATCTTGGCGAGGAACTTGCAGTAGGACAGGCCAGCCGAAACGGTGATGCCGATCTCCTTCTCGACCGCAAGCGCGAAGCGCGCCAGCACCACTGCCGGCGGCAGGCCATGCAGCCGCTCGGTGCCGGCGAGGTCGAGAAATGCCTCGTCGATCGAGAGAGGCTCGACCAGCGGCGTCAGCGCCTGCATCATGGCGCGCACGTCGCGGCCGACGCGCACATATTTTTCCATGTTGGGGCTGATGACGACCGCCTCGGGACAAGCTTCGAGCGCCTTGAACATCGGCATTGCCGAGCGCACGCCCTGGATGCGGGCGATGTAGCAAGCGGTGGATACGACGCCACGTTTGCCGCCGCCGATGATCAGCGGCTTGTCCTTGAGTGCCGGATTGTCGCGCTTTTCGATCGCAGCATAGAATGCGTCGCAATCGATATGGGCCAGATGCAGCCGGTAAAGCTCGGGATGGCGGGCCAGCCGTGGGCTGCCGCAGCGCTCGCAGCGGCGCGTCTGGCTGCGCTGAAACGTCAGGCAGTCGCGGCAAAAACCGTGATCGGGATTGTTGACAGGGGCCGCCATCGCTGCGAACATAAAGAGAACAGAAGCAATGGTACGACAGTGCAAGGCCTGCGACAAGGCTGGCCTGGGGAGAACGCATGAGCACGACCATAGCGCCGCTGGCGCCCGAACTCTGGGCGGATTTCGAAGACCTCTTCGGCAAGCAGGGCGCCTGCTACGGCTGCTGGTGCACGCATTTCCGGCTCGCGCCGGCGATACGGCGTGAGAGCAGCCGCGAACGCAACAAGGACCACATCAAGGCGCGCATCGAAGCCGGTCCGCCTCCAGGCCTGCTGGCATTCGAAGACGGCAAGGCGGTCGGCTGGATGCAGATCGGGCCACGCGCCGACGTGCCCGAATGGAACAATCAGGGCAGGGGGTCGGCACCAGTCGATGCCGCCGACGCCATGGATCCGGCCGTATGGGCGATCTCGTGCTTCTTCATCCGCACCAAGGCGCGCGGCAGGGGCATCACGCATCGCCTGGTCGAAGGCGGTATCGATTTCGCCCGCAGCAACGGCGCCCGGCTTGTCGAGGCCTGCCCGATAGACCTGTCCCGGGATTCTCGTTCGATCGGCCTGTTCGTCGGCTCGTCGCGGGTGTTCGAGAAGGCCGGTTTCGAGCGGCTCGTCGAGCGCAAGGCCGGCCGGCCGTTGATGCGGCTTGTGCTATAATCAGTTTTGCGCCTTGGCGGCGTTGTATCTCACCTTGCGGTTGTGGTGGTAATTTCATACCAGACGAACGAGGCGTTCCTTCCAAGACGCGTTGCACGGAAACGGATTCAGTCGACGCGCTTTGGGCTTTTGTTTTATGCATGTCGTTGTCCCAAACCGCTGCGCGTTTTTGGGCACTATTAGGTCAAACGGAGAATTCGCGTGAACCGTGCCCTGCCATTCGTTTTTCTTCTTGCGTTGAGCGCGCCTGCTTTCGGCCAGACCGTCGACAGTCAGGGTGCGAAGCAATTGTCCGAAGACCTGGCCCGCTATGTCGGCAAACAGGCGCTCGACAAAGGCATTCTGAAGGTGTCGCTGGAAGGCGATGCCTACAAGATCTTGTTTGATATCAAGGYGCTTGCCGGATCACTGCCCGATCAAAAGCTGCTGAAAGTCGACGTTGCGCCCTATGCCCTGATGGTCAAGCCGCGCAGCGACGGATCCTGGGATGTCTCGATGGATTTTTCGCAGAGCGCCTCTTTCGAGTTCAACGGGCCCGAGGGTCTGCAAAGCACGCAGTTTTCGATCAAGGACGGCAAGGGTTCCGGGGTCTACGACCCCAATCTGGCGGCCTTCACCAGCGGCAGCAGCTCGATGACCGGCATGACGATGGCGTCGAAGGATGCCAAGCAGCATATGGAAGCGAGCACCGGCGCCGGCACAGCAACGATCACCGCGACCAAGTCCGCGACCGGCGGTGTCGATTTCACAACCTCGCAAAAGGTGTCTGATTTCGTCGAGACGATCAATTTCGACGATCCTGAAAGCGGAGTAAAATTCCCCGTCAACGTCAAGTCGCCGGAGCTGTCGGTCGAGGCCAGCGGCAAGGGGGTGCGGACAAAGCCGCTGCTCGATCTCCTGGCGTTTGCCGTGGCCAATGAAGACGAGGCGACGCTGAAGGCAAACCAGGCGCAACTCAAATCGCTTCTGCTCGCCGCCTTACCGGTTTGGGAGCATGTCGAGGGAACCTACGGTTTCAGGGATTTCACGGTGGAAAGCCCGGTCGGCAATTTCGGCGCGACGCAGCTCAGCACTGCGTTCGGGTCCGACGGCGTCGCCCAGAACGGCAAGATCAACTATGCCATCAAGGCGTCGGGGCTGACCGTGCCGCAACAGCTTCTACCGAGCTGGAGCGTGGCGCTGTTGCCCACCGATCTCGAACTGAACTTCGGCGGCGCCAATATCGATCTCGACAGTATGGCGAAGAAGGCGATTGAAGCCTTTGATCTCAATAAGAATCCGCCGCTGTCGGCTGATTTCGGCGACCAGCTCAAAGCCGACTTCATGGCCAAGACGCCGAAGGTCGTGATCGGCCACAGCACCGTGAAGAACAAGGATACGGAGATCGCCCTGGAAGGTGAAATGACCTTCCCCGACGAGAAGCCGGAGGCAAGCATGACGGTCGACGTCACCGGCTTCGACAAGCTCGTCGAGGGCCTGCAGACGGCGGCAAAGTCGGAGCCGGAGGTGGCGCAATACGTACCTGCCGCTCTCATGGTGAAGGGTTTTGGCAAGACGCTGCCCGATGGACGCATCGAATGGGTCGTCAACGCCAAGGCCGACGGTTCGGTCATGGTCAACGGCGTCATGGTCAAGCCGGCTGATCCGGCTGTGGATGACAGTGTCGATGACAGCGGCGACGACAGTGGGGACGACAGCGGCGGGGCGGGAGCGAAGCTGAACCCCTGAGGGCTGGCCTCTATCTCTCTGTTCTGGCGCAATTCCGGGCGGAAAACCGTTCCAAAGTTTTTCCTGGAATTGCGTTAGAGCCCCAGCGCGTTCGCGATCTTTGGCGCGGCTTCGTGCCAGTCCTGGACGACGACGATGTCGTCCGGCACCGGCGGCAGGAATGCGCGCAGCGAATTGTCGGCCATCAGATGGAACAGGCCGGCATCGGCGACGGATGCCCGCACCGACGTCAGATTGTGCGGCTGATCGTCGACGAAAACCACTGGCCGGCCGGTCTTGCCGCGAAGCCTGGCCACTGCCGGTCCCTTGGCCATTTCAGTGGTCAGGAGCGGGTAGCTCAGCCCGAGTGCATCGAGATGGGCGCGACGCACGGCACGGTGCTTGTGCGGCATGGCCGTCAGCAGAATGATCTCGGCGCGATCGCCCAATCCCGTCAGGGCATCCGCGGCACCGTCGGTGATGCTCTGCCAGTCGGCTTGGGCGTCAAAGAAATCGCCCAGAAGTGCTGTGACTTCTGGCTGTTCGATCAGGCGGCCGCTCGCCGTCTCGGCGATGTTGCCGGTCAGCCGGAACGAGGCCAGCGTCAGGCCGAAACCACGCGCCTTGAGGAAATGCGGGAAAGGGCGGATGAATTCGAGCACCACGTCGTCGACGTCAAGCACCAGCAGCGGACGGTTGTCGGCCGCCAGTTCCTCGATCTGGCGCGCTGTTTCGGGATCATCGCTCATATGGAATGCTCATGGTTGTCGTCGCCCAGCGGCAGCGCCCGCAAGGCCTTGCCGACAGCTGCCGGCGGCGTGCCGGTTTCCTCGGCAAACCGCATCAGCGTCGGCTCGTGGGCGAGAATGAACTGCRGGACGCCAGCCAGGAATCCTGGTTCGCCGGCAGCCTTGCGGATCGAATGCGCCTCGATGCCGGTGATTGCCAGAAAGCGCGGCAACAGTTCAGGATCGGAGGCGACGAAGCCCAGAGCCTTCACTGCAATCGATTCCGCTTCCTCGCGCATTGACGCTGCGTTTGCCATCACTACCTTCGGTGTGTGGAATGAGTCTCTCCCGCAGTAATGGCAAGAGATGCTTGCGGCAAGCCATTAGAGCGGCGCCCGAGGTGGAATCCAGACAGCTTTTGGCGCCACGGATTTCCGTTTCGTCAATGATATTGCCGTAGAGTGACGCAGGGTTTGGTGCGTCTTTCAGATGGACGCATGACGGCTGCCTTCGAGCGGAAGGACGGCCGGGACGGGATATCGATGCCGAAGAAGGTCATGATCGTCGAGGACAATGAGCTCAATATGAAGCTCTTTCGGGACCTCATCGAAGCAAGCGGCTACGAGACCGTGCGCACCCGCAATGGCCTGGAAGCGCTCGATCTGGCGCGCAAGCACCGGCCGGATCTCATCCTGATGGACATCCAGTTGCCTGAAGTGTCGGGGCTGGAGGTGACCAAATGGCTGAAGGAGGATGACGAGCTGCACGTCATCCCGGTCATCGCGGTGACCGCCTTCGCAATGAAAGGCGACGAGGAACGCATCCGCCAGGGTGGCTGCGAAGCCTATATCTCCAAGCCGATCTCGGTGCCGCGTTTCATCGAAACCATCAAATCCTATCTGGGCGATGCGTGATGCGCCCTTCCAGCCAAGCCGGAGCCTTGTGACATGACTGCACGGATCCTCGTCGTCGACGACATCCCTGCCAATGTGCGGCTGCTGGAGGTCCGGCTGCTGGCCGAATATTTCGAGGTGTTGACCGCCACCAACGGGCCGGACGCCATCGAGACCTGCGAGAATGGCAAGGTCGATGTCGTGCTGCTCGACGTGATGATGCCCGACATGGACGGGTTCGAAGTCTGCCGACGGCTGAAGAGCGACCCGGCGACGTCGCACATTCCGGTGGTGATGATCACCGCGCTCGACCAGGTTTCCGACCGCGTGCGCGGGCTCGAAGCTGGCGCCGATGATTTCCTGACCAAACCGGTCAACGACCTGCAACTGATGACGCGCGTCAAGAGCCTGGTCCGGCTGAAGTCGCTGACCGACGAGTTGCGGCTGCGCGCCTCGACGACGCGCAACATTGGTATCGAAGAATTGCTGAGCCGCAATTTCGCCTCCGAGGACACGACGCCGAAAGTGCTTTTGATCGACGAGCGCAAATCCTCGGTCGAGCGCATCCAGAAGATGCTGCGCGACCGTGCCGACCTCGACGTCACCAGCGATCCGCATGCCGGCTTCTTCCAGGCCGCCGAGACGCCCTACGAATGCGTGATGATCTCTACGGCCTTTGCGGATTTCGATCCGCTCCGGCTCTGTTCGCAGTTGCGCTCGCTCGACCGCACCCGTTTCGTTCCGATCATCCTACTGGCGGAGGCGGGCGAGGACGAGCGCATCATTCGTGGCCTGGAGCTCGGCATCAACGACTATCTGATACGGCCGATCGACCAGCAAGAACTGACAGCGCGGCTGCGCACCCAGGTCCGCCGCAAGCGCTACAACGACCAGCTGCGCGCCAGCGTCACCCAAACCATCGAAATGGCGGTGACCGACGGGCTGACCGGACTGCACAACCGCCGCTACCTCGACAGCCATCTGCAGACGCTGTTCGATCGCGCCGTGGCGCGGCGGCGGCCGCTGTCGGTGATGATCACCGACCTCGATCGTTTCAAGTCGATCAACGACGCGCACGGCCATGACGGCGGCGACGATGTGTTGCGGGAATTCGCGCGACGGCTGCGCAAGAATGTCCGGGGTATCGACCTTGCCTGCCGCTTTGGTGGCGAGGAGTTCGTCGTGGTCATGCCGGACACTGACGGCACGGTGGCCGAAAGGGTGGCCGAACGCRTTCGCGCCGAAATTGCTCAGGCGCCTTTTGCCATCGGCCCGGATGGCAAGACGACCGAAGTCACCGTCAGTGTCGGCGTGTCGTCGGTGCTGAAGGGGGTGGACACGGTGGCGGCGCTGATGAAACGTGCCGACCTCGCTCTCTACGAAGCCAAGAGCGGCGGCCGCAACCGCGTCGTCGCCAAGGCGGCGTAACCCGCAAAGGCCCGATTTTCCAGTCAAGCCGATAGGGTTACCCGTTTACCTTAATCCAAGCGATTCGCGAGCCTTGGTTAAGAAATGGTTGATTTTCATAAGCTCTTGCGCAAGTGTGCAGGCCAAGACGAAGCCGGCACGAGGATAGTCAGCCGGCTCGATCCCTAGAAATACCCCATGATGCTCAGGTCCGCCGCATCTCCTGGGTCCGTGGGGTCGGCCGGCCGGCGCTGGCGCATAGTGGCCTCCTCGTACCGCTGCCAAACGCCGACCGGCCCCCTTCTCCAAACAGAACATCGGAGTTCCGTGCCAAGGCACGGATGACTCTGCTTTTTGCGTGTGAAAAATCCGGACCCCGTTCTCTTGGATCAGCGGCGATAGCCATATGGCGCGCACTCTCATTGCGCGAGAAGCTTTGTTCGTCGCTGGCGACCTGCAGGGAAGAGTACCCTCTCCAGTTCGTACATATGGCGCACAAGGGGCTTGCGGCAAGACCCGGCTCCTCCCGTAAAACCGTCGGCCTAACCCGAGGGTACGGAACGGAGAGTGCGACAATGGCCGTAATGACCGATCATGCGGTGGTGGTTGCCGGAGGTGGCCCGACAGGGTTGATGCTGGCAGCTGAACTCGCGCTGGCGGGTGTCGACGTTGCCATTGTCGAACGGCGTCCCAACCAGGAGCTTGTTGGCTTGCGTGCGGGCGGCCTGCATGCACGCACGATCGAAGTTCTGGATCAGCGTGGGATCGCCGACCGGTTTTTGTCGCGAGGACAACGCTTTCAGGTCGTGGGCTTCCACATGATCCGGCTGGACATCAGCGACTTTCCAACGCGGCACAACTGCCTGCTCGGGCTGCGTCAAAACCACATTGAACGCATATTGGCCGGTTGGGTCGACGAGTTGAAAGTGCCGATCTATCGCGGGCAGGAGGTCGCGGCGTTGGCGCAAGACGACAGCGGGGTCATCATCGAGTTGGCCGATAGCCAACGTATGAAGACACATTATCTGGTGGGCTGCGACGGAGGGCGAAGCCTCATCCGAAAAGCAGCCGGCATCGAATTCGCCGGATGGGATCCGACGATGAGCTGGATGATCGCCGAAGTCGAGATGTCTGAGGAGCCGCCATTCGGCTTCCGGAACACGGACTCCGGTATCCACGCTTTGGGCAAAACCGGAGAGGGTGGGACAGTCGGCGTCGTGCTGACAGAACCGCGACTGGAGACTGGTGGAGAACCCACGCTTCGCGATCTCAGCGAGGCGCTGGTTGCCATCTATGGGACCGACTATGGAGTCCACAGTCCGACTTGGCTCTCACGATTTACCGACATGACGCGGCAAGCCGCGACCTATCGTGACAGACGCGTCCTGCTGGCGGGCGATGCCGCGCACATCCATCCCCCGATGGGCGGGCAGGGTCTCAACATCGGCGTACAGGATGCGGTGAACCTCGGCTGGAAGCTGGCGCAGGTGGTCAAGCGGATCTCACCGGAGAGCCTCCTCGATACCTACCAGGCTGAGCGCCACCCGGTCGCCGCCCGTGTCTTGCAGAACACGATGGCACAGGTTGCGCTACGGCGAACGGACGACCGTGGCAAGGCCATGGGCGACATCGTTGCCGAACTGCTCGGGATGGACGAACCGCGCAGACGAATGGCCGGCGAGATGTCCGGTCTGGGCGTTCACTACAATCTCGGCGAGGGGCATCCTCTTCTCGGCCGGCGGATGCCCGACCTCGACCTGCTCACTGCCAACGGCCCGCTAAGAGTCTTTGCCCTGCTGCACGATGCCCGGCCGGTCATGCTGAACTTCGGTCAGCCAGGCGGCTTCGACATGACACCGTGGGCAGATCGGGTCCAGCAGATCGACGCCACATATTCCGGACCATGGGAGCTTCCGGTCCTTGGTCCCGTTGCCGCTCCGACCGCGGTGTTGATCCGGCCCGACGGCTATGTGGCCTGGGTAGGGGACGGAACCCGTCTTGGGCTTGCCGAGGCGCTGACAGCCTGGTTCGGCCCGCCTGCCGTGGCGCCACGGCTATGAAGTAGACGTAACCTCTTGAAACGCATCGCGTCGCCGCTTGTGGCGGCGCGGTCTGCTGACAACCGATTGACAGGAGCTTTTATCCATGCAGAATTGGTTGGACCATTGGACCACTTGGAGAGAGCGTGGACCAGAACAGCCTGCCACCCATTCAGACGACGGCGCGCGATGACGCCGTGCTGAAGGCGTTGGTTGGGTTTGTTCGCGCCGAAGCCTTGCAGCCCGGCGAGCGACTTCCGACAGAGCGTATTCTTGCAGAACGGTTGAAGGTCAGCCGCAACACTGTGCGTGAGGCGCTGACGCGCTGGGAAGGGCTCGGTCTGGTCGAGCGCCGGCAGGGCAGCGGAACCTACCTCAAGGCGGCCGTTTCACCCGGCATGCTGCATATGCCGCTGACGCTGGCGGGCGGCAATGATTTCACCAGCCTGATGCAGACGCTGGAAATCCGCCGCGCGCTGGAAGCGGAGGCCGCCGCACTCTGTGCCGAGCGTGCAAGCCAGACCGACATTGCCGAGATCGCGCGCAAGCTCGACATCATGGAGCAGGCGTTTCGCACGCGCGACGGCATGTCGTCGGAAGAGGACTGGGAGTTCCACCAGGCGATCTACCGGGTCTCCGGCAATCCGCTGTTCGAGCAGATCATCGCCGCCATGCACGAGTTGTTCCATCGCTTTTGGGAGCATCCGCTCGGCGTGCGCGACTTTGGCCATGCCAGCTTTCCCTATCACCGCACCATCTACGAATGCATCGCCGCGCGTGACCCGCAAGGCGCCCGCGCCGAGGCGCTCAAGCTGATCGCCACCGTCGAGGACGATCTGAAGCGCGGTGCGGCCAAACTCAAACTTTCGAGCCAGACATGAACGAGCAGCCATCCGGTTTCGACCACGATTATCTCGCCGAGGCGGCAACGCTGCTGGCGCATGACGAGCCATTCCCGGGCGGCGCGGTGGTGCCGCCGATCTACCAGACCTCGCTGTTCACCTTTGCCAACTATGCCGAGATGGCCGACACTTTCGCCGGCAAACGAAAGCAGCCGATCTATTCGCGCGGCGACAATCCGACGGTGATGGAGTTCGAGGCGCGTGTGGCCGCGCTCGAGGGCGCTGAGGCCGCGCGCGGCTTTTCCAGCGGCATGGCCGCGATCAGCGCCACCGTGCTTGCTTTCGTCGGTGCCGGCGAGCGCATCGTGGCGGTGCGCAATTGCTACGGCGATGCCTACCGGCTGTTCGAGCGGCTCTTGCCGCGTCTCAACATCAAGGTCGACTACGTCGATGGCTCCGACCCTGACGCGGTCGCGGCGGCACTTCCCGGCGCCAAGCTTCTCTACCTGGAAAGCCCGACCTCGATGATGTTCGAGTTGCAGGACATCGCGCATCTGACGCGGTTGGCGAAGGAGCAGGGCATCATCACCAGCATCGACAATTCCTGGGCAACGCCGGTGTTCCAGAAGCCGATCACCCATGGCGTCGACCTGGTGCTGCACTCGGCCTCGAAATATCTCGGTGGCCACAGCGACACCGTGGCCGGCGTTGTGGCCGGATCTGCTGCCCATATCAAGCATATCAACGAGCAGACCTATTCCTATCTCGGCGGCAAGCTGTCGCCGTTCGAGGCCTGGCTGCTCCTGCGCGGCTTGCGCACACTGCCGCTGCGCCTGCCGCACCACATGAAGAGCGGCCTGACCCTCGCCGAGCGGCTGAAGGCGCATGCCAATGTCGAGCGCGTCAACCATCCCGCCTATTCGAACCATCCCGGCAAGGCGACGCTGGCCGGCTATGCCGGGCTGTTCTCCTTCGAGGTGACGGACGATATCGACATTCCCGTCTTCGTCGACGCGCTCAACTATTTCCGCATCGGCGTCAGCTGGGGTGGGCATGAGAGCCTGGTCGTGCCTGCCAAGGCGTCGCTCGAGCAGACGCCGGGCCTGAATTCGATGGCGCGCTTCGGCGTCAGCCCCCGAACCATCCGCTTCAATGTCGGATTGGAAAGTGTCGAAGACCTGTGGGCGGACGTCGCCCAGGCCTTCGAAAAAGCCAGAAAATAACAAGCGGGTTCAAAATGGGAGTCTTGAACATGAAAAAACTGACCGTTATGCTTGCCACCGTTGCGGGGCTGGCGATTTCCGCCGGAAGTGCTGTGGCCGATTCGACCCTCAAGATGGTCGAAGTCATCACCAGCCCGCCGCGCACCGAATTCCTCAAGAAACAGATCGCCGAATTCGAAACCGCCAATCCCGGCGTCAAGGTCGAGCTGATCTCGCTGCCCTGGGGCCAGGCCTTCGAAAAATTCCTGACCATGGTGCAGGCCGGCGATACGCCCGATGTGGTCGAGATGCCGGAACGCTGGATGGGCCTCTATGCCAACAATGCCCAGCTCGAGGATCTCGGCCCCTACATGGCCAAGTGGGACGACGCCAAGACGCTCGGCGAGCGCGCCAAGCAGTTCGGCTCGACCGTCAACAACACGCAGTTCATGATCCCGTACGGCTACTACGTGAACGCGCTGTTCTGGAACAAGAAGCTGTTCAAGGAAGCCGGCCTAGACGGCCCGCCGGCGACGCTCGACGATTTCATCGCCGACTCCAAGAAGATCTCGGCAATACCGGGCAAATATGGCTACTGCCTGCGCGGCGGTCCGGGCGCCTTCAACGGCATGCACATGTTCATGAATATCGCAGCTGGCAAGGGCGGCTATTTCAACGAGGATGGCACCTCGACCATCAACGACGAAGGCTCGGTCAAGGGTCTGCAGATGCTGGCCGACATGTACAAGAACGGGCTGGCGCCGAAGGATGCTGTGAGCTGGGGCTTCAACGAGACGGTCACCGGCTTCTATTCCGGTACCTGCGCCATGCTCAACCAGGATCCGGACGCACTGCTCGGTATCGCCGACAAGATGAGTGCCGAAGACTTCGCGGTGGCGCCATTGCCGGTCGGGCCGAGCGGCAAGTCTTATCCGACGCTCGGCTATGCCGGCTGGGCGATGTTCGCCAACTCGCAGCACAAGGACGACGCCTGGAAGCTGATGGCGACGCTGCTGTCGCCCAAGGACAATCTGGAATGGGCCAAGGAGGTTGGCGTCGTCCCGATCCACAACGGGGCCGACCAGGATCCCCATTTCAAGACCGAGCAGTTCAAGGGCTGGTTCACGGAGCTGAGCGACACCTCCAAGTATGAAATGGTTACGCCGCCGACGCATCTGGAGAACCTTGGCAATTTCGTCGACCAGGTGGCGATCAAGAATTTCCAGGAAGTGCTGCTTGGCCAGAAGACGGCCAAGGACGTCGCCGACCAATGGGCTGCCTTCCTGACCAAGGAACAGCAGGACTGGCTGGCGAAGAACAAGAAGTAGTTTTGTTCCCTTCTCCCCGTTCACGGGGAGAAGGTGTCACGAAGTGACGGATTAGGGGCGGCGCCATCGTTTGAAGGTTTGCGCAGCCCCTCATCTGCCTGCCGGCATCTTCTCCCCGTGAAACGGGGAGAAGGACGCTGTCGCCGACGCCGGCATCCACCTTTCACCGTAGAGCCCCCAATGACCTATGCCGTGTCCGAAATACGATCCGCCGGCAAGCCGCGTCGCAAGTGGCGATCGCACGCCGCCATCGAGCCCTGGCTCTATCTCAGCCCGGCGATCATCCTTCTGGTCGTGGTGCTTCTGGTGCCGCTGGTCATCGGCATCAGCTACTCCTTCCGCAAATTCTCGGCTTTCAAGTCGGAATATGTCGGGCTCGCACAGTATCGGGCGATGCTGTCGGACCCGGTGCTCGGGCAGGCGCTGGTCAACACGCTGTGGTGGACCGTCGCCAGCCTGTTCTTCCAGTTCTTCCTCGGTCTCGGCCTGGCGCTGCTGCTCGACAAGCCATTCCCGGGCCGCAAGGTGGTGCAGGCCCTGGTGTTCCTGCCCTGGGCGGTGCCGTCCTTCCTGTCAGGCCTGACCTGGGCATGGCTGTTCAATCCGATCATCGGCCCATTGCCGCACTGGCTGTATGCATTGGGGCTGAAGGCCGAACCGACCAATGTTCTGTCCGATCCCTCGACCGCCATGTGGGGACCGATCGTCGCCAATATCTGGTTCGGCATTCCATTCTTCGCCATCACGCTGCTGGCGGCGCTGAAATCCATTCCATCGGAATTGCATGAGGCGGCGGCGATCGACGGCGCTTCGCCCTGGCAGCGCTTCACCAAAGTGACGCTGCCGTTCCTGGCGCCGACCATTGCCATCACGGTGATGCTGCGCACCATCTGGATCGCCACCTTCGCCGACCTCATCTTCGTCATGACCGAGGGCGGACCGGCAGGCTCGACCAACACGGTGCCGGTCTACATCTATGTCAGCGCCTTCAAGTCGCTGGACAAGGGCTATGCCTCGGCGGTGGCCGTGCTGCTGCTCGTCCTGCTCATTGCCTATGCGATCGCACTGATAGGCATCCGCCGCTCCCTGGTGAGGCACGTCTGATGATCGCAGGACGCTCAGCCTCGCAGCGCTTCTTCGGCGGCATCGGCCTCTACGCCGCCGTCGCGGCTTACGTGATCTTTGCGCTGTTCCCGATCTACTGGACGCTGAAGATCTCGGTCACTCCGGAGCGGCTTCTCTATTCCGAAGGCATCACCTTCTGGCCCTCGCAGATGACATTGCAGAATTTCGTCACCGTGCTAGAGGCCACCGATTTCCCACGCTATTTCCTCAACAGCGTCATCGTCTCGGTGTCGACGGCGGCACTGGTGACGGTCGTCGCCACGCTCGCCGGCTACGCCATGTCGCGCTTCACCTTTCGCGGCAAGGCAGCACTGGCTCTGATGCTATTGTTGACCCAGACGTTTCCGCTGGTGATGGTCATTCCGCCGATCTACCGCGTCATGGGGCAGATCGGGCTGATCAACAGCCTGACCGGGCTGATCATCATTTACACCGCCTTCAACACCGCCTTTGCCACCTTTCTGATGCAATCCTTCTTCGACGGCATCCCGAAGGACCTGGAAGAAGCGGCGATGATCGACGGGTGCACACGCGCGCAGGCGATGCGCAAGGTGATCGTCCCGCTGACGCTGCCGGGCATGGGCGCGACGCTCGGCTTCGTCTTCACCGCGGCCTGGAGCGAGCTACTGTTCGCGCTGATGCTGATTTCCAGTGACGACCAGAAGACCTTCGCGGTCGGCCTGCTCACCTTCATCGGCAAATTCGCCGTCGACTGGGGGCAGATGATGGCGGCGTCGATCCTGGCGCTGATCCCGGTCTGCATCTTCTTCGCTTTTCTGCAACGCTATCTCGTCACCGGCCTGACCGCCGGCGCCGTAAAAGGATAGATCGATGGCCTCTGTTACGCTCGATAAGGTCCGCAAGGATTATGGCACTGTCCGTGTCCTGCACGCGGTCGACCTTGAGATCGCCGATGGCGAGTTCGTCGTCCTGGTTGGTCCGTCAGGCTGCGGCAAGTCCACGCTTTTGCGCATGATCGCCGGGTTGGAGGAGGCTTCCGGCGGCGAGATCCGCATCGGCGAGCGGCTGGTCAACGACGTCGCACCGAAGGACCGCGACATCGCCATGGTGTTCCAGTCCTACGCGCTCTACCCGCATATGGACGTATCGAAGAACATGGGATTCAGCCTGATGCTGCGCAAGGCCGAGAAGCCGGCGATCGACGCGCGGGTGGACGGTGCGGCCAAGCGGCTCGGGCTCGACACTTTCCTGCAGCGCCTGCCGCGGCAGTTGTCCGGCGGTCAGCGCCAGCGCGTCGCCATGGGCCGCGCCATCGTGCGCGATCCCAAGGTGTTTCTGTTTGATGAGCCGTTGTCGAACCTCGACGCCAAACTGCGCGTCCATATGCGTGCCGAGATCAAGGCGCTGCACCAGCAGTTGAAGACCACTTCGGTCTACGTCACCCACGACCAGATTGAGGCCATGACCATGGCCGACAGGATCGTCGTCATGCATGACGGGCTGATCCAGCAGGTCGGCGCGCCGCTGGATCTCTATGACCGGCCGGCAAACATGTTCGTCGCCGGCTTTATCGGCTCACCGGGTATGAATTTCCTGCCGGCGACGGTGCGAAAGGGGGGCACGTCGGAAGCCATGCTGGCCGACGGCCAGGCGTTGCGCCTGCCGGATGGCCTGGCGCTGAAGGACGGTGACGTCATCACCGTCGGCCTGCGGCCCGAGCACATCAGGCTGGCCGCTGACGGAGAATTGCAGGGCGAGGTGGGGGTGGTGGAGCCGCTCGGGCTTTCGACGCAGTTCTACGTCAAGCTGGCTGGCCAGCAGCTTTGCGTCTTCGCCATGGGCCGCGCCGGCGTGAAGCCCGGCGATGTGGTACGGCTGTCGGCCGACCCGGCACTACTGCATCTGTTCGATCCGAAAAGCGGCGATCGCATTGGCTAGACCGGTGCCGGCTGCTGCATAGTGATTTGCGGAAGCAGGAGGAGGGGAGGCCATGAAACTCGGGATTCCAGTCTATGACGGCGTGGACTTGCTCGACGTGGCCGGGCCCTACGAGATGTTCAAATGGGTCGACCCGGCGAAGGGTCTCGATTGCCAGATCCTCTCCGCCGATGGTGGCCCGGTCACGACCGTGAACGGGTTGCGTTTCGAAGCCCATGCCAGCTTTGCCGAAACGCCAACGCTCGATGTCCTCTGGGTCCCGGGCGGTGCGCCGGAAGCGTTGAGCGCAATCATGTCGAATGCCAATTCGCCTTTTCTCGCCTACCTACGACAGGTAGCGGCGGATGCGCTCTGGGTTTGCTCCGTATGCGAGGGTGCATTGTTGCTGGCACGCGCCGGGCTGCTCGACGGTCACAAAGCCACGACGCATTGGGCGTTCGTCAAATGCCTGCAGAGTTTCCCCAAGATCGAGGTCGATACGGCGCATGCGCGCTTCGTCAAATCCGGCAACCGGTTGACCGGTGGAGGCATTTCATCAGGCCTCGACGAGGCCTTGAAACTGATCGAGCTGTTGTTCGATGAGGCGACAGCCGGGGCGGTTCAGGTCACCACGCAGTATTTTCCGCGTCCGCCGGTGGCTGGCAAAATTCCAGCCACGCCAGCCTGCCCGGTGAAATGGCGACCCAGGCGACCGCACCATCACGGCGACTCCGAGGAAATTCCGGGAAAAACGTAACGCCTCAACGGGCTGCCGTCCGATGGTCCTGCAAACGAAAACGCCGCCCAATGGGCGGCGTTTCGGCATTTTAGGAGAAACCAGATTACTTGATCTTGGTTTCCTTGAACTCGACGTGCTTCTTGGCGACCGGGTCGTACTTGCGGAACGACAGCTTGTCGGTCTTGGTGCGGCTGTTCTTGCTGGTCACGTAGAAGAAACCGGTGTCGGCGGTCGACAGAAGCTTGATCTTGATGTTTGCGGCTTTGGCCATGATTTCAGTCCGTTATGTTCGTGGGGTTTTGGCCGCTGGAGCACGGGGAAACACCCGGACGCGGGAAACTTGGCGCGACACATAAAGAACGTGCCTGGAAAGTCAAGCCCGGCGAAGCTCGTACCACCCGCCAGAGCAGGCCAGTAGCCTCAAATCATGCGCTTTCTCTCGCGGGCGCCGCAACCTTCTTCCAGTCTCCGGTGGTGTTCCACCAGCGATTCGGATTGGCGCGGTCGTCCAGCCCCTTGGAGCGGCTGGCCAGGATCGGCTGGATGCGGATCACCGGCTCCTGGTAGGAGTGCGCCTGGAAAATCGCCTCGACGACGCGCGCGGCCAGCATCTGGTCGTCGGGCAGTTCGAACGAAACCTCGACTGTGCCGGGGCGACGCCGCAACTCGGTCTCGGCGCCGGCGGCCGCCCCGTCGAGCGGCCTGTAGCGTTCGATGCCATGTGCCGACTGGTAGGCGTTGCGGTCATATTTGCCCATCGCCAGCGGCGCTATCGCCACCACCGCATCCATGATGCGGTCGACATCGGCGGCCGGCGCCTGAAAGGTCACCAGCAGGAGCAATGTCATTCGCAACGAAGTGGTTTCAAAGCCGCTGTCGATCATGGGAGGATCCTCAACTTCAGATATTTTGAGGGAACCTTATAACCGGAGGCTGCTGACACGGTTCTGTCAGCAGCCTGTCGTGTCGCCGCGTGAAATGCAGGCTGGAAGCAGCGTTCGCGCTACAGGAGGATCTTGCGGACCAGCCTGACGCTGACCAGGCCGATGTAGGCGGCGAAGAACAGGCCGAGCGACCAGCCGAAGCCGGACGGACCGAACGCATCCATGCCGATGCCGATCGCTTGCGGACCGAGCACCATGCCGACGCCGTAGCAGAGCACGAAGGCGGCGTTGGCCGACGCCAGTTCGTGGCCGGAGAGCTGCGAGCCGAGATGGGCAAGGCCGATCGTGTACATGGCTGCAACGACGCCGCCCCAGACGAACAGAAGGGCCGCCATCAGGTGCCAGTTCTGCGCGAAGAAGGGCATGAAGACCGTGCCGGCAAGGCCGACGGTGGCGCAGGCAATCAGCAGATAGCGGCGGTCGCTGACGCGGTCGCTGATCATGCCGATAGGGATCTGCAGCAGCACATTGCCGAGGCCGATCATGGTCAGGAGAAGGGCTGCGTCGGCCTCGGAGTAGCCGATGCGGTTGCCATAGACCGGGAACAACGCAAAGCCGCCGGTTTCGACCGCGCCGAATACCAGCACGGCGGCAGTTGCCGACGGCACCAGCCAGATGTAGCGCAGGAAATTGCTGGTTTCGCCATCGGAAGCGATGGTCGGGCTCTCATTGCGCGCCGCCAGCACCGGAATGGCGGCCAGCGTCACCAATGCGATGATGACGCCGAATGGCCTGAAGCCCGAACTGCCGAGATGGGCAAACAGCCACGGCCCCGCAGCAAAGCCGAGCGACAGGACAGTGGCGTAGATGCCGAGCACAAGGCCACGCCGATGTGGCGGCGCCGAGGTGCTGATCCAGAACTCCGACAGGATGAACAGCACCGTCAGCGCGATGTGCAGCACGATACGAAGCGGAAACCACATCCAGAAATCCGGCGCGAAGTGGAAGCCGACGAAGGCCAGGGCGCCGGTGGCAATCATGGCAATCATCGTCCAGGCCACGCCGAAGCGCATGGCGAGTGGCGTCGCCAGCGGGGCACCGGCGATCGAGGCCAGGCCGGCGACGGCCGTGTTGAGGCCGATCATCGAAGCCGAATGGCCGCGCGTTTCGAGAATGACGCTGAGCAGCGGCATACCGAGGCCGATGGCGATGCCGACGACGCTGATCGACGAGATCGCCGCCACCATCGGCAGCCAGTGTACGCGTTCGTCGCCCTGTGGTTGGGTATCGACCGTCATGGGATGTCTGAATACTCGATGTTCTACAGAATTTCGCGGGTGAAGCGGTTGCGGACTAGCCGGTAGAAGGGCACAGGACCGCCCGGACGCAACTGCGGATCATGGGCGAGGCGCTTTTCGAGCTCGTCCAGGATCGTTCGGGTGATGTCGGGTATGTCGGCTTCCCTGGCCTTGGCCAGCGGCAGCCAGACCAGTTCTTCGAGTTCATTGGTCGGGCCGCCACCCGGCAGTTCGACGGCGACGTCATCGCGCCAGGCGCTGAAGAAACGTGTGTCGAAGCGGCGCACCCGGTTGGGTGGCGTGATGGCGCGCGCGACGAAGCGCAGCATGTCGAGAGAGGGTTGCACGCCGTGTTCGGCAAAGCCCTGCCAATCGGGTCTGGCGGTGGCGAAAGTACCTTTGCGGCCGATCAGCAGCCCGGCTTCCTCATAGGTCTCGCGAATGGCCGACAAGGCAATGGCGCGGGCCCGCGCAGCGCTTGTACGGCCCGGCCCGGCGATCAACTTTGCCTCCTGCTCCGGATGCAAAGCGGCGGCGACCGCGATGCGGCTGTCGGCCGGATCGGTGCGGCCGCCGGGAAAGACGAACTTGCCTGGCATGAAGGCGTGGCCGGCATGACGACGGCCCATCAGGACCACCACCTCGTCGCCCTCGCGGTCGAGCAGGATCAGGGTCGCCGCGTCGCGCGGGCGAATTGGCTGGTCGCTGTGTGCGATCATGCTCCGCTCGATCCTGTCGACTTCCGCCTTGGTCATACCGTCCATGCGCAGGACCTAGCGGAAACTTCTGGCAAGCGAAAGTGGCCTTTCACGGTCGGTATGTTGCACCAGCGAGCGCAGCCAACTTTGACCTAGACCCCGTTATGGGGGTCGATCACGTCATGCTCGCCGCCAAATCCGTGCATATAGAAGGCCCATTGCAGTCCGATGACGGCACCCTTGACCGGCTGTAGCAGCCCCACCGCCAGAATGATGGTCAGCGGTACCCAGATGGCGATGTGTTGCCAGGTGGACAGTGTCGATGTCGCCTCGACAGCCATGAAGGCGCCAAGCACGATGTGGCCGACGATGACGATGACGAGATAGGCTGGAAGGTCGTCGGCGCGGTGGTGGTACAATTCCTCGCCGCAGACGCTGCATTTATCGACGGTCTTGGTGAAGGCGCGAAACAACTTGCCTTCGCCGCAATGCGGGCAGCGGCCGAGCATGCCGCGTTTCATCGCCGTCCACAGCGGGCGGGCGGCCCGACCCGAGTGATGTTCGCCGCCGAAAACCTGGTCTTCCATGGCTGTTGCCATCATCTTCTCCTGCCGCGCGGACCGGGTCGCGATTGCGACGCGCGGGCGCGGCCCTTGGCCTTGTGAAACGACCGCTTGGAACCTGGCAAAGGCTTCGGGTCGGTCAACATCTCGAAGCGCATCGCGCCGGCCATTGGTGCCACCTCGACGAGCCGGACCTCAACGCGATCCGCGAGCTGGTAGCCTTTGCCCGAACGTTCTCCGAACAGGGAGCGGGCCGCTTCGTCGTATATATAGTAATCGCCATTCAAAGTTGACACCGGGATGAAACCATCCGCGCCATACTGCGGCAATTGGACAAATAGTCCCGATTTGGTGACGCCGGAGATGCGGGCGTCGAACCGGTCGTCGACGCGCTCGGCGAGATAGGCGGCGATCAGCCGGTCGACTGTATCGCGCTCGGCCGCCATCGCGCGCCGTTCCGTGGCTGAGATCAGCACGCCAATGTCTTCGAGCCGCGCCTCCTCGTCCTGCGTCAGCCCGCCCGGACCGAGGCCGAGTGCGGCGATAAGTCCGCGATGCACGATCAGGTCGGCGTAGCGGCGGATCGGCGAGGTGAAATGCGCGTAGCGCCTGAGGTTCAGGCCGAAATGGCCGATGTTCTTGGGCGAATATTCAGCCTGGCTCTGCGAGCGCAGCACCACCTCGTTGACCAGGCCTTCATTGTCGGCGCCGCGCACGCCCTCCAGAATGCCGTTGAACTGGCTTGGCCGCATCTGCGCGCCGCGCGCCAGCGACAGCCCGAGCGTCTGAAGGAATTCGCGCAGCGATTCCTGCTTGGCCAACGAAGGCGCGTCATGGACGCGGTAGACCAGTGCCTGCTTCTTCGCCTCCAGCGTCTCGGCCGCGGCAACATTGGCCTGGATCATGAATTCTTCGATCAGCTTGTGAGCATCGAGCCGCTCCGGGACGATGACGCGATCGACTGTGCCATCGGGCTTGAGCAGGATCTTGCGCTCGGGCAGGTCGAGCTCGAGCGGCTGGCGGCCGTCGCGGCCACGCTTCAGGATCGCATAGGCGTCCCACAGCGGCTTCAGCACGGTGTCGAGGATCGGACCGGTCTTGTCGTCCGGCACGCCGTCGATCGCCGCCTGGGCTTGTTGGTAGGCAAGTTTTGCCGCCGACTTCATCATCACGCGATGGAAGGAGTGCCGGAGCTTGCGGCCGTCGGCCGAAAAAACCATGCGCACCGCCAGCGCCGGGCGGTCCTGACCTTCGCGCAGCGAGCAGAGATCGTTGGAGATGCGCTCGGGCAGCATCGGCACGACGCGATCCGGGAAATAGACCGAATTGCCGCGTTTCAGCGCTTCGCGGTCGAGTGCCGTGCCATAGCGGATGTAGGCGGCGACATCGGCGATCGCCACTGTGGCGACCACGCCGCCCGGGTTCTTCTCGTCGAGATCGGGGGTGGCGAAGACGGCGTCGTCATGGTCCTTGGCGTCGGCCGGATCGATGGTAACCAGCGGCAGGTCGCGCCAGTCCTCGCGTTGATCCATCGTTGCGGGCTTGACCGCTTCGGACTCGGCGATGACGTCGGCAGGAAAAATATGCGGAATGTCATGCGCGTGGATGGCGATCATCGAGACCGCCTTTTCGCTGGTCAGCGAACCCAGCACGTTGAGCACCTTGGCCCTCGGCAGCCCATAGCGGGAGGCGCGCGCGGGCTCGACCTCGACGAGGTCGCCGTTCCTGGCGCCGTTCTGGAATTCCTTGTCGACGATCAGTTCGGGCTGGCGCCGCTCGACCGGCTCGATGCGGAAGGTGCCGTCTTGCAAGATGCGAAAGACACCGAGAACCGCATCGCTGCGCTTCTCGAAGATCTTCATCACCCGCCCGGTATAGGCGGGGCCTGTCGCTTCGTTGGTCGGAAAGGTCTTGGCCAGCACGCGGTCGCCGATGCCGGGCACCGGGCCGTTGCCGCTGCGCGAGATCCGGATGGAGACAACGGGTGGCTCACTAGTGCCGACGGCTTCCGCTGGATGCGCCAGCAAAATGCCGTCGCCGTCACGGCCAAAGATATCGAGCACGGCGACGTGGGGCAGGGCGCCAACGCGGGCGAGTTTTTTGCGCTCCTTGGTCAGGACGCCTTCGTCCTGCAGGTCGCGCAAAATATCCTTCAGCCAGATGCGGTCGTCGCCGCGCAACGCGAACGCCTTGGCGATGTCGCGTTTGCCGGCGCGATCGGGATTTTCGGCGATGTAGCGCAGGATTTCGTCACGCGAGGGCCGATAGTCGTCCTTGACCTTGGCCCTCGTGTCGGCGGTGCGCGGATCGCCGTGGCTTCTACCGGTGATCCTGCGCGCCACGCCGTCCTACCCTTTTTTCTTCGCGGCCGGCTTTTTGGCCGCCGTTTTCTTGGCCGTCGTCTTTCCGGTTGCCGGCACCTTGGCCGCTGCAGCCTTGCGGAACGGCTTCTTGCCGCCGCCGCCCTTGGCTTCCTTCTCGGCTATCAGCGCCAGCGCGTCCTCAACCGTCACCGATTGCGGATCCTTGCCTTTGGGCAGGGTGGCATTCACCTTGCCGAAATTCACGTAGGGCCCGTATTTGCCGTCACGCACGACGATCTTGCCGCCGCCATCGGGATGGTCGCCAAGCTCCTTCAAGGCGGCGGCTGTGCCGCCATTGCGCCCGCCCTTGCCCTTCAACTGCTTCTCGGCGATCACCGACACGGCGCGATTGAGGCCGATCGAGAACACGTCCTCGATGCTGTCGAGATTGGCGTATGTGCCGTCATGCAGCACGAACGGACCATAGCGGCCGAGCCCGGCCGAGATCATCTTGCCGGATTCCGGGTGCTGGCCGACATCGCGTGGCAGCGACAGCAGGGCGAGCGCCTTCTCGTGGTCGATGGTCTCAGCCGTCCAGCCCTTGGGCAGGCTGGATCGCTTGGCCTCCTTGCCGTCGCCGCGCTGCAGATAGGGGCCGAAGCGGCCGCTGCGCAGCGTGATTTCCTCTGACGTATAGGGATCCTTGCCGATGACCTTGGTGCCGTCCTCGCCATTGCCGTTCTCGCCATTGGGGTTGGCGGCATCGCCGAGCTGGCGGGTGAAGGAGCATTCGGGATAGTTCGAGCAGCCGACAAAGGCGCCGAATTTGCCAAGCTTCAGCGACAGATTGCCGGTGCCGCATTTCGGGCAGATGCGGGGGTTCGAGCCGTCCTCACGCGTCGGAAATACCAGCGGGGCCAGTTCTTCGTTGAGTGCGTCGAGCACGTCGGTGACGCGCAATTCCTTGATGTCGGCAACGGCGCCTGAAAAATCCTTCCAGAAATCGCGCAGCACGTCCTTCCAGGCGAGCTTGCCGTCGGAGATCTCGTCGAGCTTCTCCTCAAGCGAGGCGGTGAAGTCGTATTCGACATAGCGTTCGAAGAAGCTTTCGAGGAAGGCCGACAGCAACCGGCCCTTGGCCTGCGGCACCAGCCGGCGTTTGTCGATGGTGACGTAGTCGCGGTCCTCGAGCGTCTTCAGGATCGCCGTGTAGGTCGACGGCCGGCCTATGCCGAGCTCTTCCAGCTTCTTGATCAGCGAGGCTTCGGAGTAACGCGGCGGCGGCTCGGTGGTGTGCTGGGTGGCGTTGATCGCCTGACGGGCAAGCTGCTCGCCGGCGCGGATTTCCGGCAGGCGGCGATTTTCCTCGTCTTCCGAATCGTCGTCCTTCTGGTCGGTGTAGGCAGCGATGAAGCCGTCGAAGCGAACGACCGAACCGATGGCGCGAAGCTCGGCGGTGCGGGCGCCGTTGACGGCCTCGATCTCGGCCGTGGTGCGTTCGATCTCGGCCGGCTGCATCTGGCTGGCGATGGCGCGTTTCCAGATCAACTCATAAAGCCGCATCTGGTCGGAATCGAGATATTGCCTGACTGAAGCCGGGGTGCGCATGAAATCCGTCGGGCGGATCGCTTCGTGCGCTTCCTGGGCGTTCTTGGCCTTGGTGGTATAAAGGCGCGGCTTCTCCGGAAGGTATTTGGGTCCGAATTCCTTGGCGATGGCGTCACGGGCGGCCGAGATCGCCTCCGGCGCCATCTGCACGCCGTCGGTTCGCATATAGGTGATCAGGCCGGTCGTCTCGCCGCCGATTTCCATGCCTTCGTAGAGGCGCTGCGCCACCTGCATGGTGCGGCTGGCCGAGAAGCCGAGGCCCGATGAGGCGGCCTGCTGCAGCGTCGAGGTGGTGAAGGGCGGGCCGGGATTGCGCTTGGTCGGCTTGGCTTCGACCGACACTGCCTTGAAGGTCGCGCCTTCGAGCATCGACTTGATGTCGTCGGCGTGCGCCTTGTTGGAAATGTCAAGCTTTTGCAGCTTCTTGCGATCGAAGGCGGTCAGCCGCGCTTCGAAGTTCTCGTTGCGCGGCGTGCCGAGGAGGGCAGCGATCTGCCAGTATTCCTCGCGGATGAAGCGCTCGATCTCGGATTCGCGGTCGCAGACCAGACGCAACGCGACAGACTGGACGCGGCCGGCGGAACGGGCGCCCGGCAGTTTGCGCCACAGAACCGGCGACAGCGTGAAGCCGACGAGATAGTCGAGAGCCCGGCGCGCCAGATAGGCATCGACCAGCGGCGCATCGATCTGGCGCGGATTGGCCATCGCCTCCAGCACCGACGACTTGGTAATGGCGTTGAAAACGACGCGGCTGACCGGCTTGTCCTTCAGCGCACGCTTCTGCTTCAGCACTTCCAGCACGTGCCAGGAAATGGCTTCACCCTCACGATCAGGGTCGGTGGCGAGGATCAGGCCATCGGCATCCTTGACCGCCTTGGCTATGTCGGCAAGCCGCTTGCCCGAGGCGGTGTCGACCGCCCAGGACATGGCGAAATCTTCGTCCGGACGTACCGAGCCATCCTTGGCCGGCAAATCGCGGACATGGCCGAACGAGGCCAGAACCTTGTAGTTCTTGCCGAGGTATTTGTTGATTGTCTTTGCCTTGGCCGGCGATTCGACGACGACGACGTCCATGAGGTCTCATATCAGCTGTGATGCGGCAGAAGAATTCCGCTGCGCGCGACGAAATCTCGTTCTATTTGCCGCTCACATGGCCGCGCTTTTGCATCTGGTCAAGGGGAAGTGCCCAAATTGCAGGGCTGTCCGCAGCAATACACTCTTAGAGTGTATGGAGAAAATCACAGTATTCCGGGAAAGGGAGATGGCAGTCCGAGGCAGCGGAAACGAGCCGATTCATTTTACTGCCGAGTCGAGGAAAGCCGGCCGGGTATCGCAGGGGTAGACGCTATGAGAGCTTGTTTGGTGCCAGCCGCCGGGTTTGGAGGGATACCCGGCAGCCAGCCGAAGTCCCGCCAGCGGCAGGACCCGGATTGAGAACTCAGTCGGCCTTGACGATGTGCCAGACCTCGCCGACACCGTCGCCGGTCACATCGCCGGCCTTCTTGTCCTTGATGAAGGTATAGACCGGCTTGCCATCATAGGCCCACATCTTGGTGCCGTCGGTGCGGTCGACGACGCTCCATTCGTCATCCGCCTTGGCGCCGGCCTCGGCCTTCAGCGGCGGCCAGTTGGTGGCGCACTTGTCGTAGCAATTGGTCTTGCCCTTCTCATCCTTGTCATAGGTATAAAGCGTCATGCCGTTGGCGTCGGTGTAGATCTTGGTGCCATTGACCTCAGCTTCCTTCCACGCCTCGGCGGCGAAGGATGCGGCGGTGCTCAGCAAAAGCGCGGCCAGCCCTACGGTTATGGTTTTCATGGAAATCTCCCTGGCTGATATCTGGAGGCGCGCGGGAAATCGCGGCCTCGCTGTATCAACGCTTGCGAGCCGGCGTTTCTTCCCCGACCTGCACATGCCGCGACGACTTGCCACAAAATGGTGATTGGTGGAGAAGCAAGGTCGAGCCTATATCGGCGCCGGAACGGTCGGAGCTTTGGAATGGCATTGGACATCGGCTATGTCAGCGCGGTCGGGGCGGGAGCGATCTCGTTCCTGTCACCCTGCGTGCTGCCGCTGGTGCCGCCCTATCTCTGCTATATGGCCGGCGTCTCGGTCGACGATTTTCGTGGCAATGCGGGCGTGACGGCTCGTGAGGGCGCGCGCGGCGCGCTGCTCTATGCCTCGATCGCCTTCGTGCTCGGCTTCTCGACCGTGTTCGTCGCGCTCGGCGCCGGCGCCTCGACCATCGGCCACTGGCTGCGGGTCTGGCAGGAGCCGCTGGCGATGGCCGCTGGCGTGCTGATCATCCTGATGGGCCTGAATTTCCTCGGCATCTTGCGCATTCCGCTGTTGTCGCGCGAGGCGCGCTTCCAGTCGCAGGGCAAGCCGGCAAGTGCGATCGCCGCCTATGTCATGGGACTGGCCTTCGCGTTCGGCTGGACGCCCTGCATCGGCCCGGTGCTGGGGCCGATCCTGACGCTGGCCGGCGGCCGCGAGACGGTGGGCGAGGGCGCGCTGCTGCTCGCCGCCTATTCGCTTGGCCTCGGCATCCCGTTCCTCATCGCGGCGCTGTTTTCCGGCGCCTTCATGCGCTTCCTCGGCAAATTCCGCGTCCATCTCGGCCGCGTCGAGAAGGCCATTGGCGCGCTGCTGGTCGTCGCCGGGGTGTTTTTCCTCACTGGCGGCGTACAGACCGTATCCTACTGGCTGCTCGAGAATTTCCCGGTGCTCGGACGACTGGGGTGATCCCCTTGCCTAAGATGCGAAAGGCGCGGCGTGGGCTCGCTGATTAAGAGTCAGCTGCTCTACCATCTCACCGGAATTTAACCGCATTGGTGCAGCAAGGCGCCACTGCTATCCTGTCTTGATTCCCAACCCTTTTCATATGGTTGTTCACCCATGAGCCAGAGATCCTGCCTGTCCGTCATCCTCGCCGCCGGCGAAGGCACGCGCATGAAGAGCACGCTGCCGAAGGTGCTGCACCAGATCGCCGGGCTGCCGATGGTCGCCCATGTGGTGAAGGCGGCCGAGGCCGCCGGTGCTGGCAGCCAGGCGCTGGTGATCGGTCATGGCGCCGACGAGATGCGCAAGGCAGCCGCGAAATTCGCGCCGAAGGCCGAGACCTTCGTGCAGGAAAAGCGGCTTGGCACCGCGCATGCGGTGCTTGCCGCGCGTGAAGCGATATCAAAGGGTTACAACGATATCCTGGTGATGTTCGGCGACACACCGTTGATCGACGCCGACGCGCTCACCGTGGCGCGGCTGAAACTGGCGGAAGGTGCTGCCGTCGTGGTCATCGGTTTCCGCCCGCCCAATCCGACCGGCTATGGCAGGCTGATCGAAAAAGGCGGCAAGCTGATTGCCGTCCGCGAGGAGAAGGACTGCAGCGCGGAGGAAAGGAAGATCGGCTTTTGCAATGCCGGCATGATGGCGGTGGCCGGCAGCCAGGCGCTGACGCTGCTCGATGCGGTCGGCAACAAGAACACCAAGGGCGAGTACTATCTCACTGACATCGTCGAGATTGCCACCGCGAAAGGCCTCGATGTCGTGGCCACCGAGACCAGCTTCGAAAGCGCGCTCGGCATCAACAACCGCGCCGAACTGGCGCAGGCCGAAGGTATCTGGCAGGCGCGCCGCCGCCACGAGGCGATGCTGTCGGGCGTGACGCTGATCGCGCCGGAGACCGTGTATTTCTCGCATGATACCGAAATCGGCGCCGACACGATCGTCGAGCCCAATGTCTGGTTCGGTCCGGGTGTGAAGATCGCCACCGGCGCCAAGATCCATGCCTTCAGCCATTTCGAGGGTGCCACCATCGCCTCGAATTGCGAAGTTGGGCCATTCGCTCGGCTGCGACCGGGAGCCGATCTCAGGAACAAGGCCAAGGTCGGCAATTTCTGCGAAGTCAAGCAGGCGACCATCGAGGACGGCGCCAAGGTCAATCACCTGACCTATATCGGCGATGCCCGCGTCGGCGCGGGCGCCAACATCGGGGCCGGCGCCATCACCTGCAATTACGACGGCTACTCGAAATTCTTCACCGACATCGGCGAGGGCGCCTTTATCGGATCGAACTCCTCTCTGGTGGCGCCTGTCACCATCGGCAGGCGCGGCTACATCGCGTCGGGCAGCGTCATCACCGAAAGCGTGCCGGACGATGCGCTGGCCTTCGGTCGCGCCCGCCAGAAGACAATCCCCGGCAAAGCCAAGGAATTGCGCGAGCGGTTTGCTTCGGCCGCGGCCGCGAAGAAAAAGGCTGCCGGCGCCGACCACTAGCTAGCCGGTCATGTCCTTGTCGAAGGCGGCGGTCACCTCGATCTTGCCGACGATGGCTTTGTTGAAATCATCGAGGTCCTCGGCGGGTATCCAGTATTCGAGATGCGCCTTGCTGCCGGCGTGCTCGACCCGGTAGCGGTCGAGAAAGCTTTTCAGCACGTCAAACCGCGTCACGAAGCCTGCTCCGCTTGCCGGCACGTTCCAGTCGCGCGCGATCTGCACGGCATAGGCTTCCGACAGGACCGGATAGAAGATCGGCTGTTCGGGCAGGCGCGGCGGAAACGCCCGCATGTCCGAAGCCTCGATGAGTTTCAGCTCGTCAGGTCCGACCGGGCGCCAGAGTGTAATGGTTGATATGGTTTCGTTCATGGTAGGAGCTTAGCCAAACATTTCCCGACCGGGAACCGAATGGCTGAAAAACCGAATGATTGCAGTAACCGGATTGCAAGAGCGGTCTGTCATGGTGCATGCGTACAGAAGCGTTCCGTTACACGGGGCGAAATGCAATGTGACTTTCGCGGCAGGCCGGCCATCCCTAAATAGTGCTGGTTTTCCATGGGGAATTGGGGGCTGTCTGCATGTGCGGTATCGTTGGAATCGTCGGCCACTCGCAGGTTGCGCCGCTCATCGTCGACGCGCTGAAACGGCTCGAATATCGCGGCTATGACTCGGCCGGCGTCGCCACCATCGAACATGGTCAGCTTGCACGCAGGCGCGCCGAAGGCAAGCTGATCAACCTCGAACGTCGGCTCAAGGACGATCCGCTCGATGGCACGATCGGTATCGGCCACACGCGCTGGGCAACGCACGGTGTGCCCAACGAGACCAATGCGCATCCGCATTTTTCCGACGGCGTCGCCATCGTCCACAACGGCATCATCGAGAACTTCGCGGAATTGCGCGACGAGTTGAAGCGTGACGGCTACAGCTTTTCTTCGCAGACCGACACCGAGGTCGTCGCCCATCTGGTGGCGCGCGAACTGGCCAGGGGGCTGAAGCCTGTCGAGGCCGCGCACCAGGCGCTGAAGCGGCTGGAAGGCGCCTTCGCGCTGGCCATCATGTTCAAAGGCGACGAGGACCTGATCGTCGGCGCCCGCAATGGCCCGCCGCTGGCTGTCGGCCATGGCGACGGCGAGATGTTCCTGGGTTCCGACGCCATCGCGCTCGCCCCGTTCACCAATTCGATCACCTATCTCGAAGATGGCGATTGGGCGGTGGTGCGCCGCGACGGCGTCACGATCTTCGACATCGACGGCAACAAGGTCGACCGCAAGCGGCAGCAGTCGCTCTCGACCAGCTTCATGGTCGACAAGGGCAACCGGCGCCATTTCATGGAGAAGGAAATCCATGAACAGCCCGAAGTGATCTCGCACACGCTGGCGAATTATCTCGACTTCGTTGGTGGCGTGTCCAAGCCGCTCGACCTGCCGTTCGATTTTGCCAAGATCGACCGGCTGGCGATTTCGGCCTGCGGCACCGCGTATCTCGCCGGCCTGATCGGCAAGTACTGGTTCGAACGCTACGCGCGGCTGCCGGTCGACATCGATGTCGCCTCCGAATTCCGCTATCGCGAAATGCCGCTGTCAGCGAATGATGCCGCCTTCTTCATCTCGCAATCGGGCGAGACCGCCGACACGCTGGCCTCGCTGCGCTATTGTCGCAAGGCGGGGATGAAGATCGGCGCGCTCGTCAATGTCCGCGAATCGACCATGGCGCGCGAATCCGACGTCGTGCTGCCGACGCTCGCCGGCCCGGAGATCGGCGTTGCCTCGACCAAGGCCTTCACGTGCCAGCTTTCGGTGCTGGCATCGCTTGCCGTGCGTGCCGGCGTGGCGCGCGGCACGATCTCGCGTCAGCAGGAAAACACCTTTGTGCGCGAGTTGTCGGAGGCGCCGCGTTACGCCAACCAGGTGCTGAAGCTCGACCATCAGATCGAAAAGATCGCGCGCGACCTCGCACACTACAAGAACGTGCTCTATCTCGGCCGCGACACCAATTTTCCGCTGGCCATGGAAGGCGCCCTAAAACTCAAGGAAATCTCCTATATCCACGCCGAGGGCTATGCCGCGGGCGAGCTGAAGCATGGGCCGATCGCGCTGATCGACGAGAACATGCCTGTCATCGTCATCGCACCGCACGACCGCATCTTCGAAAAGACCGTGTCGAACATGCAGGAAGTGGCGGCGCGCGGCGGCAAGATCATCCTGATCACCGACAGCAAGGGCGCGGCACTTACCAGCGTCAAGACAATGGAGACGATCGTGCTGCCGGACGTGCCGGAAATCATCTCGCCGATCATCTACGCGCTGCCGATCCAGATGCTCGCCTATTTCACCGCCGTGTTCATGGGCACCGATGTCGACCAGCCGCGCAATCTGGCGAAATCGGTGACGGTGGAGTAAGCGCCCCCTTCCAAAAACCTCGCAGTCCAAACCGCCTTCCGGTTCACAAAAGCAGCTGTGATGGTATTTGCATCACAGCTGCTCTTTTTCTTTTTTTGCAGGATCTTTTTCCGAAAACCGGTTCCCACTTTTCGGGATCATGCTCTAATGTTGCGCTGCAACCCGTGTCCCCGGTGACCCATGTCCGATGCGCCCAAGACCTCTGGCATGACCCGGCTGAGGAACTATTTCCTCACGGGCTTCGTCGTCTGCGCGCCGCTGGCGATCACCGCCTATATCGCCTGGTCGTTCATCGGCTGGGTCGATTCATGGGTAAAGCCCTATATTCCGGCACGCTATAGCCCCGACAGCTACCTGCCGTTTCCGGTCCCGGGGTTTGGACTGATCGTCGCGCTGATCCTGATCACGCTGATCGGTTTTCTGACGGCCAACATTGTCGGCCGCGCCATCGTCAATTTCGGCGAGCGCCTGCTTGGCCGCATGCCGCTGGTGCGCGGCATCTATGGCTCGCTGAAGCAGATTTTCGAGACCGTGCTGTCGAACAAGGGCGACATGTTCCGCCAGGTCGGGTTGGTCGAATATCCGCGCAAGGGCGTCTGGTCGCTGGTGTTCGTCGCCAGCGAGAAGGAGACCGAGATCAACCAGAAACTCGACCAGGAGGGCGATCCGCTGATCGCCGTGTTCATGCCTTGCACGCCGAACCCGACCACCGGGTTCCTGATGTATGTGCCGAAGTCCGACATCGTGCTGCTCGACATGACGATCGAGGACGGCGCCAAGCTGATCGTCTCCGCCGGGCTGGTGGCACCCGAAGTCAAGCCGATGGTCGTCGTGAACGGCGAGCCGATCGATGTGCTTGCCAACCCGTCGGTTGCCGCCTTGGCTCAGCCGGCGCGCAGGAGCCGGACGGCTTCGTCGCGGCCGAACAAGTAAAGCAACAGGCGCAACGCTTCGCCACGCTCGGATTGCAGCTCCGGGTCACGTGACAGGATCAGCCTGGCATCGTCGCGAGCGGCCTCCAATAGATCGGCATGGGCCTCGATGCGCGCCACCTGGAAACCCGGCGTGCCGGACTGGCGGGTGCCCAGAAGCTCGCCTTCGCCGCGCAGCTTCAGGTCTTCTTCGGCGATCAGGAAACCATCCTCGGTCTCGCGCATCACCGACAGCCGGCGTTTTGCGGTCTCGCCGAGCGGGTCCTTGTAGAGCAACACGCAGGATGACTTGATGTCACCGCGCCCGACGCGACCGCGCAACTGGTGCAACTGGGCAAGGCCAAAGCGCTCGGCATGTTCGATGACCATGACGGTGGCGTCCGGCACGTCGACGCCGACCTCGATGACCGTGGTAGCGATCAGGATGCGTGTCTCGCCCTGCTTGAAGGCGCGCATCGCTTCGTCCTTGTCGGCACCCTTCATGCGGCCGTGGACGAGGCCGATGCGATCGCCGAACAGCGGTTTTAGGGACGCAAAACGGTCCTCGGCCGACATCAGCTTGATCTCTTCGGATTCCTCGACCAGCGGACAGATCCAGTAGATCTTCTGGCCGCCGGCGACAGCGTCGACCATGCGGCCGACCAGCTCGTCGAGCCGCTCGAGCGGCAGCGTGACGGTGCGGATCGGCTGGCGGCCGGCCGGTTTTTCCGTCAGCTTCGACACGTCCATGTCGCCGAAGGCGGTCAGCACCAGCGTGCGCGGGATGGGCGTGGCCGTCATCACCAGCATGTCGGGCGCGTCGCCCTTGGCGGTGATGGCAAGCCGCTGGTGGACGCCAAAGCGATGCTGCTCGTCGATGACGGCGAAGACCAGATCGTGGAAGGTGACCGTCTCCTGGAACAGCGCGTGGGTGCCGACGACGATGTCGATCTCGCCGCTCGCCAGGCCGGCCAGTGTGTCGGTGCGCTCGCGGCCTTTCTCGCGGCCGGTGAGGATTGCGATTCTCAAACCGACCTTGGCGGCAAGTGGAGCGATCGTCGCCAGATGCTGGCGCGCCAGGATTTCGGTCGGCGCCATCAGTGCTGCCTGGCCGCCGGCCTCGACCGCACGCGCCATGGCCAGCAGCGCGACAACCGTCTTGCCGGAGCCGACGTCACCTTGCAGGAGGCGCAGCATGCGCTCGGGATCGGCGAGGTCGGCATTGATTTCGGCGAGCGCGAATTCCTGGCTCGCGGTCAGCGAGTAGGGGAGTGCAGCGCGCAGTTTCTCGACGATGCTGCCGTCGCCGACCAGAGGACGGCCGGACAGGCGGCGGATTTTTGCCCTCACCAGCGCCAACGAAACCTGGCCTGCCAGCAACTCGTCGTATGCGAGGCGCCGCCACGCGGCACCATCGATGGAGACATCGATCGGGTCGGCCGGATTGTGGATGCGGGCGAGCGCATCGCCAAAGGTGGGAAAGGTGTGCCGGCGCATGAAGGCGCCGTCCTGCCATTCGGCGAAAGTGGGCAAGCGCGCCAGCGCCTGGCCGATCGCCCGGCGCAGCACCTTGCCCGAGAGCCCGGCGGTGAGCGGATAGACCGGCTCGACCAGCGGCAGGTTTTCCGCTTCGCTGGCCAGCGCGATGTGGTCGGGGTGGACCATGGTCGGGCGGCCGTTGAACCGTTCCATGCGACCCGAGACCACGACATGCTCGCCCTCGGGCATCGCCTTTTCGAGATAGGAGGCATGGGCATGGAAGAAGGTCAGCGCGATCTCGCCGGTATCGTCATGGGCGTAGACCCGGTAGGGCACCGACCTGTTGCCGCGCGGCGGCGGCTGGTGGCGGTCGATGCGCACCTCAAGCGTGACGATCGCGCCTTCGGCGGCGAGCGCGATGCCTGGGCGGTTGCGACGGTCGATGACGGTGTGCGGCAACACGAACAGAAGGTCGCCGGCGCGCGCGGCGCGATCACCGAGATCGGCCGTGACCACTTTCTCGATCAGCGCGCCAACCTTCGGTCCGACGCCGGCAAGAGAAGTGATCGGGACGAACAACGGATCGAGGATGGAAGGACGCATGATGTCAGCTTATGTCGCGAGGGCCGCAGCGCAAGGCTGACAGCCCCTTCTATCCACGCTATATGCGCCGCAGCAAGTGAGGATGCGGCACAATGACCGGGACGACGAGATCAAGCGTGGGGCTGGACGCCCGCCGCCGCAAGCTTCTGTTTCGCTCCTGGCATCGCGGCATGCGCGAGATGGACCTGATCCTCGGCACCTTCGCCGACGCCGAGATCGGCGCCTTGACCGGCGAGGAAATCGACCAATATGAGAGGCTCCTCGACATTCCCGACACCGAATTCCTGCCCATGGTCACCGGCGAACGCCCGGTTCCCCGGGACATAGACTGTGCCGTCCTGCAGAAGATCCTGGCTTTCCGCCATTCCATGACATTCTGAACATCAGCAATTCCAGGAAAAGTGCGAAGCGGTTTTTCGCCCTGAGTTGCGACAAACAAGACCGTGATTTCATGAGCCTCATTCCCACCATCGGTCTGCCGAAAGGCCGCGCCGGCCAGTTCATCGTCGATGGCGTCGCCGACGGCTATGAAGCCTTTGCGCTGGTGCAGGCGGCACTGGAGATCGCGCCGGACAAGCCGGTTCTGTTCGTGGCGCGCGACGGCCAGCGCCTGCCGGCGATCATCGAGGCGCTGTCCTTCGCGGCGCCCGGCCTTCCTGTGCTGGAACTGCCGGCCTGGGATTGCCTGCCCTATGACCGGGTCTCGCCCGGCTCGGACGCCGCCGCCAAGCGGCTCGATGCGTTGACCGCCATGATCGCGCTGGCGAAGAAGCCGCACCGCGCCGTCATACTGACCACCGCCAATGCGTTGCTGCAGCGCATCCCGCCGGCCGACCTGGTCGAGGCACAAACCTTCCATGCCAGGCCCGGCAACCAGATCGACATGAATGCGCTGGTGTCGCGGCTGGAGACGTCCGGGTTCGAACGCGTACCGACCGTGCGCGGCATCGGTGAATTCGCCGTGCGCGGCGGCATTCTCGACCTGTTCGCGCCCGGCTGGACAGAAGCGCTCAGGCTCGATTTCTTCGGCGACACGCTGGAATCGATCCGTGTGTTCGATGCCGCCACGCAGCGTACCACCGGCCAGCGCAAGTCGATGGCGTTGCAGGCGATGAGCGAAGTGGCGCTGACGCCGGAAACGATCAGCCGTTTCCGCCGCTCCTATATCGAAGCCTTTGGCGCGCCCCAGCGCGACGACGGGCTCTATGCGGCGGTCAGCGAAGGGCGACGCTTCGCCGGCATGGAGCACTGGCTGCCGTTCTTCTACGAACGGCTGGAGACCGTGTTCGACTATCTGCCGGACACGCCTGTTGTGTTCGATCATCTGGCGCATGAGGCGCTGGCCGAGCGTCACACGCTGATCCTCGACCACTACGAGGCGCGCAAGAAACAGGCCGACGGCGCATTGAAGGATGCGGTGCCCTACAAGCCGGTGCCGCCGGACCTGCTCTATCTCTCGCCGGAAAACCTGATTGCTTCGCTCGGGCCGCGCGAAGCGATCGATTTTACGCCCTTCGACGCGCCCGATGCCGGCGCCAAGAAAGTGTTCCATGCCGGCTCGCGCCACGGCCGCAGTTTTGCTGGCGAACGCGCCGACCCCAGCATCAATGTCTTCGATATCGTCGTCAAGCATATCGCCGACGAGCGTGCTGCGCGCCGCCGTATCGTCATTGCCGGCTGGACAGAAGGTTCGCTCGACCGGCTCGGCCAGATCCTCAGCGAGCACCATCTCGGCAATCTCAAGCAGGTCGCCACGCTGGCGGAAGCGGAGCAACTCGAGCCGGGGCAGGCGGCATTGGCTGTGCTGCCGCTGGAATCCGGTTTCGAGACCGAAAGACTAGTCGTCGTCGCCGAACAGGACATTCTCGGCGATCGGCTGATCCGACGCTCGAAGCGCAAGAAGCGCGCCTCGGACTTCATCGCCGAAGCCTCGGCGCTGTCGGCCGGCGACATCGTCGTCCATGCCGACCATGGCATCGGCCGCTTCATCGGCCTGCGCACCATCGAAGCGGTTGGCGCCCCGCATGACTGCCTGGAAATCCACTACGCCGGCGACGACCGGTTGTTCCTGCCGGTCGAGAACATCGAGCTTCTGTCGCGCTACGGTTCGGATTCGGCCGAGGCGACCTTGGACAAACTCGGCGGCGGCGCCTGGCAGTCGCGCAAGGCGCGGCTGAAGAAACGCCTGCTCGACATGGCCGGGCAACTGATCCGCATCGCCGCCGAACGGCAGATGCGCGCCGCACCGGCATTGGTTCCAGCCGAGGGCCTCTATGGCGAGTTCGCTGCCCGCTTCCCCTATGAGGAGACCGACGACCAGCAGACGGCGATCGATTCGGTTCGGGACGATCTGGGCGCCGGCAAGCCGATGGACCGGCTGATCTGCGGCGATGTCGGCTTCGGCAAGACCGAAGTGGCGCTGCGCGCCGCGTTCATCGCGGCGATGGAAGGATTTCAGGTCGCCGTCGTGGTGCCGACGACGCTGTTGTCGCGCCAGCATTTCAAGACGTTTTCGCAGCGCTTTTCCGGCCTGCCGATTCGCGTCGCCCAGGCGTCGCGGCTGGTCGGCGCCAAGGAGCTGGCCGAGACCAAGAAAGGCATCGCCGAGGGCCAGGTCGACATCGTCATCGGTACCCACGCGCTGCTCGGTTCCGCGATCTCGTTCAAGAACCTTGGCCTGTTGATCATCGACGAGGAGCAGCACTTTGGTGTCAAGCACAAGGAGCGGCTGAAGGACCTGAAGACCGATGTGCATGTGCTGACGCTGTCAGCGACACCGATTCCGCGCACGCTGCAACTGGCGCTGACCGGGGTGCGCGAGTTGTCGCTGATCGCCACGCCGCCGGTCGACCGCATGGCGGTGCGCACGTTTATCTCGCCCTTCGATCCGCTGGTCATCCGCGAGACGCTGCTGCGCGAGCGCTATCGCGGCGGCCACTCCTTCTATGTCGTTCCGCGCATCAGCGATTTGGCGGAGATCCATGATTTCCTAAGAGAATCCGTTCCGGAGCTAAAAGTGGCGGTGGCCCACGGCCAGATGCCGCCGGGCGAACTCGACGACATCATGAATGCCTTCTACGACGGCCAGTACGATGTGCTGTTGTCGACGACCATCGTCGAATCCGGTCTCGACATCCCGACCGCCAACACGCTGATCATCCATCGCGCCGACATGTTCGGCCTGTCGCAGCTCTATCAGCTGCGCGGCCGCGTCGGCCGCTCGAAGGTGCGCGCCTATGCGCTGTTCACGCTGCCGGCCAACCGCAAGCTGACCGACACGGCCGAGCGCCGGCTGAAGGTGCTGCAGTCGCTCGACACGCTGGGCGCCGGCTTCCAACTGGCCAGCCACGATCTCGATATCAGAGGCGCCGGCAATCTTCTCGGCGAAGAGCAGTCCGGCCACATCAAGGAGGTCGGCTTCGAGCTCTACCAGCAGATGCTGGAGGAGGCCGTCGCCGAGGTGAAGGATTCCGGCGAAGTGCAGGATGGCGGCTGGTCGCCGCAGATCGCAGTCGGTACGGCGGTGATGATCCCGGAAAGCTATGTGCCGGACCTGCAGCTCAGGCTGGCGCTCTACCGCCGCCTCGGCGACCTCGAAAACACCGAGGAGATCGACGCCTTCGGCGCGGAGCTGATCGACCGGTTCGGCCCGCTGCCGGAAGAGGTGAAGCATCTCTTGAAGATCGTCTTCATCAAGGCGCTCTGCCGCAAGGCCAATGTCGAAAAGCTCGACGCCGGGCCGAAGGGTGTCGTCATCCATTTCCGCAAACGCGAATTCTCCAACCCGGTCGGCCTGGTCCAGTTCATTGGCGAGCAGGGTTCGCTGGCCAAGATCCGGCCCGACCACAGCGTCGTGTTCGTGCGCGACTGGCCGACGGCCGAGAAGCGGCTGGCAGGCTCGGCCGTCGTCATGACGCAGTTGGCGCGGCTGGTGGCGGCGTAGCGGGCAGGGATAGGGGCACCGGCTGGGCAGCCGGTGCATTCGCCAGCCGGACAAATCCGGTCTAGAATAGGAAATCGGCTTCGTGTATGGAGCCGCGATCCCCACATGGGGTGGATCGGCGGGCGACGGCGCTCGCTTTGTTGTTTGACGCAATTCCGGACGGAAACCGTTTCACGCTTTTCCTGGAATTGCTCGGAAAGAGCTTTGGGTGCAGCGATGACGAAATGGTCGCCGAATTCGTGGAGAGCGATGCCGATCAAGCAGGTTCCTGCCTATCCGGACCTTGCCGCGCTGAAGAACACGGAAGCCCAGCTCGCCACCTTTCCGCCGCTGGTTTTTGCAGGTGAGGCGCGCAAGCTGAAGAAGCAGTTGGCGGCTGTTGCTGCCGGTGATGCATTCCTTCTCCAGGGCGGCGATTGCGCCGAGAGTTTTGCCGAACATGGCGCGGACAATATCCGCGACTTCTTCCGCGTCTTCCTGCAGATGTCGGTGGTGTTGACCTTCGCCGGCGCGCAGCCGGTGGTCAAGGTCGGCCGGGTTGCCGGCCAGTTCGCCAAGCCGCGCTCGTCCGACAACGAGACCAAGGGCGATGTGACGCTGCCTAGCTATCGCGGCGACATCATCAACGGCATCGAGTTCGACGCCAAGTCGCGCATTCCAGATCCTGCCCGCCAGGAGATGGCATACCGCCAGTCGGCGGCGACGCTCAACCTTCTGCGCGCCTTCGCGCAGGGTGGCTATGCCAGCCTGGAGAACGTGCATAGCTGGATGCTCGGCTTCGTGTCCGACAGCCCGCAAGGCGAGAAGTACGGTGAACTCGCCAACCGCATCACCGAGACGATGGACTTCATGAAGGCCGTCGGCATCACCTCGGAAACCAACTATGCATTGCGCGAGACGGATTTCTACACCAGCCACGAGGCGCTTCTGCTCGGCTATGAGGAGGCGCTGACCCGCGTCGATTCGACCTCCGGCGACTGGTACGCCACGTCGGGTCACATGATCTGGATCGGTGATCGGACGCGCCAGCCCGACCATGCGCATGTCGAATATTGCCGCGGCATCAAGAACCCGCTTGGCCTGAAGTGCGGCCCCTCGCTGACGCCGGATGGGTTGCTGGAACTGATCGACCTGCTCAACCCCGAAAACGAACCCGGCCGGCTGACGCTGATCGCGCGCTTCGGCTCGGACAAGGCCGCCGACCATCTGCCGAAGCTGGTGCGTGCGGTGCAGAAGGAAGGCCGCAGCGTGGTGTGGTCGTCGGACCCGATGCATGGCAACACGATCGAGGCCGCCGGCTACAAGACGCGGCCGTTCGACCGCATCCTGAAGGAGGTGCAAACCTTCTTCGAGGTGCATCGCGCCGAAGGCACGCATCCTGGCGGCATCCACGTCGAAATGACCGGCAAGAACGTCACCGAATGCACCGGTGGCGCCCGCGCCATCACCGCCGATGAATTGCAGGATCGCTACCACACGCATTGCGATCCACGTCTCAACGCCGACCAGGCGATCGAACTGGCCTTCCTGGTCTCTGACCTGTTGAAGAAGAGCCACCCGGTGCAGCACAAGCAGGCCGTTAACGGCTGAGCTTGATTTCGGCCTGAACGTTGACGGAAAAAAGCGCTGGAGAAATCCGGCGCTTTCTTTTTCAGCGTCCGCGTTCCCAGCGCAGGCCGGCGAGTCCGGGGCCGAGGCGGATGGGGCGCTCAGTCCTTCTTGTAGAGCAGCCAGCTCTTGCCGGCGCGGCCGGCCATCGTCGAATGCCTGGTGACGCGGTTGCGGCCGCTGACCTTGGAGCGATACAGCGCCCGGTCGGCCTTGGTGTAGAGATCCTCCGGCCCCTCGGCTTCGGATGCCATGCAAATGCCCATCGAGACGGTGACGGTGCCGTAGTTCGTGCCGGTCTGGCTGCTGGTGAACGGCGTCTGCTCGATCAGGGCGCGGATGCGCTCCGCGATCTCGTAGGTTGCGTCCTCGCTGGCGCCCTCGATGATCAGCGCGAACTCCTCGCCGCCGGTTCGGGCGACGAACATGTCACCGCGGATGCTGGTCTGGAAGATGTCGGCGATGATCTGGATGATCTTGTCGCCGACCGGGTGGCCGTAGCGATCGTTGATGTCCTTGAAGCGATCGATGTCGGCAAGGATCAGGGCGTTGAACAGGATACCCTTGTTGCTGTTGTAGATCCTGGTGATTTCCTTGTCGAATGCGCGGCGATTCCAGATATGGGTCAACGGATCGGTGTCGGCCAGCCGCTTGTATTCCTCGAGCTTCGACTTGACGCTCTCGAGTTCGGCCGTCTTGTCGCTGAGCGTCGAGGCCACCTGCCGGCCGTGGTCGATCGTCGAATTGGTGGCAATCGTCATGGCGTTGGCGATCTTCTGCAAAAGATCCTGGGAGAGAAGGCTGCGGTTGCTCAGTCCGCTCGATGTCTCGTCGAGGATCCTGCCGTATTTCTCGATATGGCTGCGCTCGCTCCTCAACAGCGAAGCGACCTCCTCGAGCTCCCTGGCAATGACTTCCCTGGCATGCTCGACGATGCCGGGGCCATGGTTGTGGGCAAAGAAGGCGCGGCCGATCTGGTCCAGTTCATCCTGTGTCGGCCGGTTGCTCAGCGAAACGACGGCGAGGCTGAGTTCGCGATTGGTGCCGCTCAGTGCCTCGTAGAAAATTTCGTAGTTGCGGGGAAGGCCGAGCACGCCCAACTGGCGCATTGTGGCGACGACAGTGGCCGCGATATCGGTGCTTCGTTCGGTTGGGACAGCTGCCGCCTGCATGTTCTGATCACTCTTCCCCTTGGATCCCGCCGCAGAACTTTGGGGGTTCCATTTGTCGCCAACCGGGGAAGACTACCCGATAGTCCAGAACAACTTGCGAACAGACGCGTCCCCACCTGCGACATTCGCTCGCCATGAGCATAAATGCGGGAGCGCTAAAGTTTCCTTAATTCGCTGAGGTTCCACGGTTTTTCTCTCTCTTGTGTGCTGTGGAGGCTGCAATTTGCGCACCAACAATCCGGGATGAACGCCAGTTGGGTGGGTTTGAATGCGAAATTCGCGCATAACGCGCTGCAATAAGTGAAACTGGATTTCGGCTTCGCCACACCAGCAAATGTCGCATTTGCTTGCGTATGGCTGCCACAAAGCTGGAATCCTGACGACGAAGCTGATGCCAGGCAGAGGTTCTTCAAGGAGGGCGAAATGAGTGACAGTCACTGCGGATCGTGTCTGTGCGGAGCGGTGCGCTTCAGAACCCGCGGAGCGCTGCGCGGCGTCGTCTATTGCCACTGCTCGCAATGCAGGAAGCAGAGCGGACATTTCTACGCCGCGACCAATGTTGCAGACGCCGACATTGTGATCGAGGGCGGCGAAAGCATCACCTGGTACGAAGCGTCTTCCTTCGCCAGGCGCGGTTTTTGCAAGGCATGCGGGTCTCTGCTGTTTTGGAAGCCGCAGGACCAGGGCTACGTTTCTGTCATGGCGGGATCGTTCGACGCGCCGACGGGCCTTGAGGGCGAATGCCACATCTTCGTCGGCGACAAGGGCGACTATTATTCGATCGACGACGGGCTGCCGCAGTTTGAAAAGTCGACGCCGTCCATACCGGTCGCTGAATGAATCTTGGACAAATCGCCTTATTCCATTGATCTGGCCAGCCATTGCATTATCCCGTGCCGGTGATTCGCAAAGGGGTTTGGCATGCAGCGGCTGATCGACGCTTTTTTCAATTCAGTGCGGGCGTTTCGCAAGCTGGCCGTCAGCGAGAAGGCTTTCCAGCAGGAACTGATGCTGCTCGCGCTCGCCTTGCCGCTCGGCTGGTTCGTTTCGATCTCGTGGCGCGGCTATGCCTTGCTGATCGGCGCGGTGTTGCTGCTGATCATGGTCGAAGTGCTGAACACCGGCATCGAAGCGGCCTGCGACGCCTTCAGCCGCGAATTCAATGTCGATATCCAGCTGGCCAAGGACTGCGGTTCGCTGGCGGTTCTGATTTCGGTGATCATCGTCGCCGGCGTCTGGGGCATCGCCATCATCGAACGCATCACCGGGCTACCGATCTGACGTTACAGCTCCTAAATGACGGTAACCACTACCTGATCCCGACCATGATCCATTCCGAAAACCGGTATCCACTTTTCGGGATCATGGTCCGAGGAAACCGTCATGTCTGACGCCGTAAAATTTCTGCTTCTGGAGCGCCAAGGCCTGCCGGACGATCTGCGCTGGCTGGCCGAGAAATACCCGCGCGAAAACTGGCAGGGCCACGCCAACATCCACGGCGTCGCCAATATGTGGCTGCAGCGTCACGACATGTTCCGCGAACTCGGCGGCATGCTGACCAACGGCATTGGCGACTACCGCGAGGGCAGGCTGACAGCGCCCGACTTCGCGCGCTGGTTCGCGCCACGCCTCAACCATTTTCTCGGCAATCTCGATGGCCACCACAATGTCGAGGATCATCATTATTTCCCGGTCTTCGCCAAGGCGGAGACGCGGCTGAAGCGCGGCTTCGAGATCCTCGATGCCGACCATCACACCATCCATGAAGGTCTGGAGCGCAATGCCGAGGCCGCCGACGCCTTCATCAAGACGCTTCAGAAGAGCGAAGACAGACAGCGCTTTGCCGCCGACGCCTATGCCGACGAAAACAGCCGGCTGATCGCCATGCTGACCAGGCACCTTGCCGACGAGGAAGACCTGATCATCCCACTGATCCTCGATCGGGGTGATGTCGCGCTTGGTATTGACTAATGCATGTCGCTCAAAGTGCTTGGCGGCTTTGGGGCAACGACATGCATGGAAACCAAAGGTCTCAGCTTTCCCTGGTCCGTTCCTTTTTCGCGACGTGGCGGGCGATCAGCCAGGCAAACACGGCCACCGTCAAACCAATGCCAAGCCCGACCAGCAACCGCTCGTGATGCATCAATGCCTGACCGACGAAGTGTTCGGCCCCCAAACCAAAGACATAGCCGACCGTGCTGAACAGCACCGCCCAGATCACCGATGACATGGCGTTGAGGATAATGAAACGCGGCGCCGCGATGTTGGAAAGGCCGGCCGCGATGCCGCCGACAAGGCGCATGCCGTAGATGTAGCGGTTCGACAGCACGAAGATGTCGGGATGGGTGTTGAGCAGGCGAAAGGCCCGGCGGAAGCCAGGCCGCCTGCGCAATCTGACGACATAGGGATGGTCGGCAAAGCTTCGTCCAAGAATGAAGAAGAAGGTGTCGCCGACGAAGGCGCCAAGGGCGGCCGCCAGGACGGTATGCCAGAGCACGAAGACTTGTTGGTGCGCGAAGAAGCCACCGAGGATGGCCGCACTTTCACCCTCCGCGACACAGCCGAGGAAGACGGCGAGCAGTCCGTATTGTTCGATGAGGTGATGGATCGTTTCGGTCATGAAGACGGCTGCTGCTGCGACAGCCTTTCGTCGATCCGCTTGACGAGGTCGGCCAGCCGCGCCATCTCGTCGCGCATGCCGAGAATCTGGCCGTGGCGGAGTTCGTCCAGCTTTTCATGCAGCGCCATGATCTCGATCTCGGCTTTCAAATTGACCTCGTAATCGTGGGCGGCGTCGATGCGGTCGCGTTCGGTCTGGCGGTTCTGCGCCATCATGATCACCGGAGCTTGCAAGGCGGCGATCATCGACAGCACCAAGTTGAGGAAGATGAACGGGTAGGGGTCGAAGGCGTCGCGCGACAGGAGCCAGACATTGCCGGCGGTCCACAGGACCAGGAACGCGATGAAGGTCAGGATGAAGGACCACGAGCCGCCGATGCGGGCAATCGTATCGGCGAGGCGGTCGCCAAAGGTCTGATGAAAGGCGACGGCCTTGTTGGTGTCCCGCGAAATGGTGGTGCGTTCGAGCGTCGATTGCAGCACTCGGCTTTCGAGCTGGCTGAGGCCGTCCGGCCGTCGCTTGAGCCAGCGGTTCGCCAGGTCGTCGATCGTCTTGTTCATGGCCGTCTCCAAGGTCTTGGCTTGCCCAAAGCGCGTCGCGTTGAAACGGATTCAAGCGACGCGCTGTAGGTCTTTGTTCTCATGCATGTCGTTGTCTCAAAACCGGGGCCACTTTTGAGCGACATGCACTAAGAGGTAGAGGCTGCCGGCCCTCACGGGAAGTGTTACATTGTCGCGAACAGCGAGGGATCGATGGCCGATTTTCAGAAAATTCGCCTGCGTGCGGCAAAACGCAAGGGCGGTGAGGCGGAGCTTTCGTCACTTTTGGGGCCGGTGCCCGACAATGCCGCCGTGGCTGACATCGCGGACGATCGCATTCTGTCTGTTATGGCCGAGCGCGTCTTTGCCGCCGGTTTCGTCTGGCGCGTCATCGAACAGAAATGGCCGGGCTTCGAAGAAGCCTTCCTTCACTTCGAGCCGAAGCGGCTGTTGTTCCAGCCCGATGATTTCTGGCATGATCTGACCGCCGACCAGCGCATCGTGCGCAATCCGCAGAAGATCAAATCGGTGCGCGACAATGCAGCCTTCGTCGAGCGGGTGTCGAAGGAATATGGCGGTTTCGGCAAATTCCTTGCCGACTGGCCTGCGGACGATCAGGTCGGCCTGATGGCCTATCTCGGCAAGCATGGCAGCCGGCTCGGCGGCAACACCGGCCAGTATTTCCTGCGCTGGCTGGGCTGGGATGCCTTCGTCATTTCGGGTGATATGGCGGCGGCACTGCGCGATGCCGGCCTCGACATCGCCGAAAGCCCGACCTCGAAGAAGGATCTCGACAAGATCCAAAACCAGATCAATCAATGGGCGGCGCAGACGGGCCTGCCGCGCCGGCATATTTCGCGCATCCTGGCGATGTCGATCGGCGACAACCATTCGCCGGAAGCGCTGCGCGAATATATGGGCGGCGACGACTGATCCCAGCCACGATCTGACATTCGGTCTGGACACGAACGACATATGTCATTCGGTCTGGATTGGTCCAAACGAACGCCATTGCTCGGGCAAATTTGCCGCGCTAAGTCATCAGCATGACCAAGAAGCTCGACATCCTGCGCATCGCCGTGGCCCAGCTCAATCCGACTGTTGGCGACATACCAGGCAATCTCGCCAAGGCGCGCGAGGCGAGGGCGGATGCAGCCCGCCAGGGCGCCGATGTCGTGCTCTACACCGAGCTCTTCCTCGCCGGCTATCCGCCGGAGGATCTGGTGCTGAAGCCGGCTTTCCTGAAGGCCTGCGAAAAGGCGGCGCAGGACTTTGCTGCCGATACCGCCGATGGCGGTCCGGGCGTCATCATCGGCACGCCGCTGAAGCGCAAGAGCGGCACGCACAATTCGATCATCTTCGCCGATGGCGGCAAGATCATCGCCGAGCGCTACAAGCTCGATTTGCCGAACTACGGCGAATTCGACGAAAAGCGCGTCTTCCAGGCTGGACCCGAGATCCAGGGGCCGGTCAATTTTCGCGGTGTGCGGATCGGGATTCCGATCTGCGAGGACATCTGGGGAGATGTAGGCATCTGCGAGACGCTGGCCGAAAGCGGGGCCGAGATCCTGCTGGTGCCGAACGGCTCGCCCTACTATCGCGCCAAGATCGATGTCCGCCACCAGGTCGTCATCCGCCAGGTCATCGAATGCGGGCTGCCGATGATCTATGCCAACCAGCTTGGCGGCCAGGACGAGCTGATCTTCGACGGTGCGTCGTTTGCCATCGGTTCCGACAAGACGCTGGCCTTCCAGATGAGTCAGTTCGAGGAAGCGGTCGACGTGACCACCTGGAAACGAACGGATGGCGGCTGGATCTGCTCTGAAGGGCCGATGTCGAAGATTCCGGACAGGGAGGAGGCCGACTACCGCGCCTGCATGCTCGGCCTGCGCGACTACGTCAACAAGAACGGTTTCAAGAACGTCGTGCTCGGCCTGTCGGGCGGTATCGATTCGGCGATCTGCGCCGCCCTTGCCGTCGATGCGCTTGGCGAAGAACGCCTGCGCGCGGTGATGATGCCCTATCGCTACACCTCGAAGGACTCGCTGAAAGACGCCGAGGATTGCGCCCGGGCGCTCGGGTGCCGCTATGATATCGTGCCGATCTTCGAGCCGGTCGAGGGCTTTCTGCACACGCTGACACAGCTTTTCGAGGGCACCAAGGAAGGCATTACCGAGGAGAATTTGCAGAGCCGTGCGCGCGGCACCATCCTGATGGCGATCTCCAACAAGTTCGGCTCGATGGTCGTCACCACCGGCAACAAGAGCGAGATGTCGGTCGGCTACGCCACGCTCTACGGCGATATGAACGGCGGCTTCAATCCGATCAAGGACCTCTACAAGATGCAGGTCTACGCGCTGTCGCGCTGGCGCAACAGCCACGTGCCGCCGGGCGCGCTCGGGCCTTCGGGCGAGGTCATTCCGAAGAACATCATCGACAAGGCGCCGTCGGCGGAATTGCGCGAGAACCAGACCGACCAGGATTCGCTGCCGCCCTATCCGGTGCTGGACGATGTCCTCGAATGCCTGGTCGAGAACGAGATGGGGGTCGACGACATCGTCGCACGCGGTCACGACCGGTCGACAGTTACACGCATCGAGCACCTGCTCTACATCGCCGAATACAAGCGCCGGCAGGCGGCACCGGGCGTGAAGATCACCCGGAAGAATTTTGGCCGTGACCGCCGCTATCCCATCACCAACCGTTTCAGGGACCGCAGCTAGATGGCGGTCGTGGACCGAAAGCTCGCGCCATCTCGCGGGCAAGGGTGCAGCCGTGCCCGAGTGTGAGATCAGCTTCGACATATCACGGATCGATTTCCGAACGACATCCGACCTGTTGATGGCCAGCTATTGGGGTGCTGGACGCAACGATGAGTTCCATCGGCGAGCCTTTGCCAATTCGCTTTGTGTGGGCGCCTATCTAGATGGAAAACAAGTGGGTTTCGGCCGGGCGATCACCGACCGCATGGTGTTTGCCTATCTTGCCGACATCATCATCTGGCCGGAGCATCGCGGGCAGGGCATAGGGTCGCGACTGGTCCAGGCACTCATCGACCACCCCGAACTCAGCACGGTTTCGCACTGGAGCCTGTCGACCAGCGACGCACACGGGGTCTATGAGAAACTGGGCTTCAAGGCATCGACGGATGGTCGATACATGCGCCTCGATCGCATTCCGCAATGACGAGCGTGCGACCATGGCGACATCCGCCGTTGTTGCAAAATAACCTCAGTGCTTGGACCAGATAGACTTTCGACATGAGCCGATCTTGGCGATGCATCGGGGCGTCTTTATAAGGACCGTTCCGCGATTCATTTGCGGGAGGTCCGAATGGCAGTATTTCAAATGGTAATGCGAGGCCGCGAAGCCTAGGTCTCATCTGGCATTCCGCGAGGGTTTTGTCCTCGCGCTGATGCCGGATTGGCTACAGGCTTGTGCCGATGCCGGTCGCCGCCCGACTACGGGCGAGACGCCAAATATGCCACTCCGCATTCTGGGCAATCATTAGCCCTTGCGCGGCTTCTTCAATTTTCGACCTTACTGGGATCGGGCTCGATTGCGCCCGAATGACATCATGGCTCGTTTTAGAATCGATTTGCGCGCGAGCGCCTTTCGCAGCGTTCTTGGTTTCACGCTCACCCATTGGCGGCGTCAGCCGTGGCGGCTTTCGCTCATCATGGGCGGCTTTCTGCTGTCGACGCTGGCCGACGTTTTGACGCCGCTCTATTCAGGCCGGCTGGTCGACGCCGTCGCCAGCAGCGCCGGCGCTGACGCCATTGCCTGGAATGCCGCGATGGCGGCGTTTTCGATATTGATGGCGTTGGCGCTGAGCGGCGTCGTGCTGCGCAACCTTGCCTTCATGGCGATCGTCGAGCTGACGCTGAAGATGATGGCCGATATCGCCGCTGACGCCTTCCATCGCGTCCAGCGCTTTTCCACCGACTGGCATGCCAACAGCTTTGCCGGCTCGACCGTGCGCAAGGTGACGCGCGGCATGTGGGCGCTCGACCTGCTCAACGACACGATCCTCATCGCGCTGCTGCCGTCCGTCGCCATGCTGGTTGGCTCGACGCTGCTGCTCGGCTGGTTTTGGCCGCTGATGGGCGTGGTCGTTGCCGCCGGATCGGTGCTGTTCATCGCGGTGACGGCGATGCTGTCGCTCGGCTATGTCGCACCGGCGGCACGGCTCGCCAACACCTGGGACACGCGCCTCGGCGGCTCGCTTGCCGACGCGGTGAGCTGCAATGCCGTGGTCAAGGGCTTCGGCGCCGAGGAACGCGAAGAGCGACGCCTCGCCAGGGTCGTCGCCAAATGGCGTGCGCGCACGCGGCGGACCTGGGTGCGCGGCACCATAAACGGCACCACTCAAGGAGCGCTGTTGCTGGTTATGAGAGCCGCGGTGATCGGCCTTGCGTTGATGCTATGGTCGTGGGGGCAAGCGAGCGCTGGTGAAGTCGCCTTTGTGCTGACGTCGTTCTTCGTGCTGCAGGGATATCTCAGAGATATCGGCACCCATATCCGCAACCTGCAACGCTCGATCAACGACATGGAGGAACTGGTCGATTTCCAGTCCGAACCGCTCGGCATCGAGGACCGGCACGGCGCCAAACCGATCCGGATCACGCAGGGGGCTATCCGCTTCGACAACGTCACCTTTCACTACGGCAACCACCGATCGCCGCTTTATCGCGACTTTTCGGTCGATATCGCGCCGGGTGAACGTGTCGGCCTCGTCGRCCATTCGGGTTCGGGCAAGACGACTTTCGTCAAGCTGATCCAGCGGCTCTATGACGTCAATGCGGGAAGAATCCTGGTCGACGGCCAGGACATCGCGCAGGTGGCGCAAGCGTCGCTGCGCGGGCAGATCGCCATCGTCCAGCAGGAGCCGATCCTGTTCCACCGGTCGCTGGCCGAGAACATTGCCTATGCCCGGCCGACGGCGACGCAGGATGAGATCGAGCACGCGGCGCGGCTGGCGAGTGCGCATGACTTCATCGCCAACCTGCCGAAGGGCTACGGCACGCTGGTCGGCGAACGCGGTGTGAAACTGTCGGGCGGCGAGCGTCAGCGCGTGGCAATCGCGCGAGCTTTCCTTGCCGATGCGCGCATCCTGATCCTGGACGAGGCGACATCGAGCCTCGATTCGGAATCGGAGGTCCTGATCCAGCAGGCGATGGAACGGCTGATGGTCGGGCGCACGACGCTGGTCATCGCGCACCGGCTTTCGACGGTGCGGGCGCTGGACAGGCTGCTGGTCTTCGATCGCGGCAAGATCGTCGAGGAAGGCTCGCATGACGGGTTGATCCGGCTGAAGGGCGGCATCTATCGCCGGCTGTTCGAACGTCAGGCGCTCGAACTTACCAAGGGACTAGTCATCTGACCCGAGATGGCCTCCGGCTTCGGCCTGAGGCCATCTCAATCAGGCTCCCTCGCGGTTGCAACAGAGCGCGCTTCGTCAGTCGGTTGGAGTGACGCGAAGCGGTATCCAGTACTTTTCCAGATCCTGAGTTTTGAGACGTCGTGTTTACGTTGTTTCTACCACTGGTTGGTATACATCTGCTTTAGGCAACCCAGAGACGGTCCGTGCATATCCTGGAATCCGACTAACCTGCGCAGGATTTCGCCTGCGACAGACAGGCTTCACGATGCATCTTGTTTCCGCAAATACGGGTTCGGAAAAAGTGGCTGCACCGTCGGTGCTGGAAACTCAGCACGGCTCGGTTCGGCCGCTCGCTGCCGAAGATCTCGAGAGCGTCGCCGCACTCTTCTTGGCGAAGTTTCGCCAGCGGCGGCGTCACCTCCTCGATCGCGCGATCGCGGAGACGGCCGAGTATATGAGAGAGATTTATCTTGGGCCTGCCGGCCAGCCCGGTGAGAGCAACGCTCTGGTCCAGATCAACCCGCAAGGTCGCCTGGGTGGGTTCCTCGGCGTCCTGAAAGCCCGCTACGAGCTCAACGGAACGGCATTGAATGCGGCGATCATCGGCCCGCTCATGGCCGACCCCGGCACCGATCACGGCTCTGCCGGACCGCAATTGCTGCGTGCCTTGAATCAAGGAAAATTCGATCTGCAGCTGACCGATTCGGCCAACCGGACATCCTTGGCCTTCGCGCGCCCGATGAAGTATCAGCTGCTGCCGGTTCATTGTCTGGGATGGACCTGTGTTTTCCGGCCGGCCGCTATGGCCGCCGCCGCACTGCACCGCAAATGGCCTGGCCTGCCTCGCTTGGCGACCGATCCCTGCGCGAGAGCATTCGATGTTCTCGCTAAAGGAAGGTTCGAGCACCCGGTCCCGCTTTCGTCGTCGCATCGTGTCCACTGCGAGCCGATCGATGCAGCGCAATTTGCCGAGCGGCTGCCGACCCTCCTGTCCGATTACTCGCTTCGGCCGAGTTGGAAGGATCGCGAGCTGACACGGCTGCTCGCGCTGGCGGCCGAGAAGCGGGCCGACGGGCCACTTCATTTCGGCGGGACTTACGACGAAACGGGCAAGATGCTCGGTTGCTACGCCTTCTACGGTCAAGCCGGCGGCATCGCGAACCTGCTGCAAATCCAGGCTTCAGGATCCCACTGGGGCGCGACGCTGGATGGCCTTATCGCGGCCGCGTGGGATATGGGCTGCGCGGGCATCACCGGGCAGACGCAGGGCAGATTCATGCCCCAACTCTTCGGCTACAAGAATGTCTTCTTCCGCTATGCCGGGGGGACGATGGTTCGCTCGCGGATCGCTGAGGTCACGGAAGCGGTCCGCTCCGGCGACATCTTTATCGGTGGGTTGATGGGCGACCGCTGGACCCGCCTCAGTTCCGATGACTTCGGCCGCTGATCGCCTTCGACGACTTGTTCGTCGGCGCCAGCACGCATGTCTATACGCCGCCTGAGGCGCACGCCGCCCCGGTCTTTTCATTGCGCGCGTCCTGTTCTATGTCTGCCGCACCGCGCGGGGGCGCGTCTTGTCAATCACAAAAGCATCCGGTACGCCCCGCTCATGACAGTTACCGTTCGTTTCGCCCCGTCGCCAACCGGCCGCATTCATATCGGCAATGCGCGCACCGCCCTGTTCAACTGGCTGTTTGCCATGAACAACAAGGGCCGCTTTATCCAGCGTTTCGACGACACCGACATTGCCCGGTCGAAGCAGGAGTTCTCCGACGCCATCCTCTACGATTTGCATTGGCTCGGCATTTTCCCGGATGCCACCGAATACCAATCGCGGCGTTTCGAGGTCTATGACGCGGCGGTCGAAAGGCTGAAGGCGGCCGGCGTTCTATACGCCTGCTACGAGACGCCGGAGGAGCTCGACCTCAGGCGCAAGGTGCGCCGCACGCGCGGCCTGCCGCCAGTCTATGGCCGCGAGGCGCTGGCGCTTTCGCCGGAGCAGATAGCCGAATACCGGGCCGATGGGCGCCGCCCGCACTGGCGCTTCCTGTTGCCCAATTTCTCAGGCGATCCACTGCAACCCGAACGTACCGAAATTCACTGGAACGATCTGCTGCGCGGCGAGGAAACCGTCGACCTTGCCTCACTTTCCGACCCGGTTTTGGTGCGCGAGGACGGCACCTATCTCTATACGCTGCCTTCGGTGGTCGACGACATCGAGATGGGCGTCAGCCATGTCATCCGCGGCGACGACCACGTCACCAACACCGGCGTGCAGATCGCCCTGTTCCAGGCGCTGGCTGCCGAGCCGCCAGTGTTCGGCCACCACAACCTTTTGACCACGGCATCGGGCGAGGGGTTGTCGAAACGCACCGGCGCGCTCTCCATCGAAAGCCTGCGCGAGGACGGCATCGAGCCGATGGCCGTCGCTTCGCTCGCCGTGCTGGTCGGCACCTCGGAGAATGTCGCGGCTGTGCCAACGATGGCCGAACTCGCCGAACGCTTCGATCCGGCGGCGACATCGAAATCCGCGGCCAAGTTCGATCCTGACGAACTCTTCGTGCTCAACCGGGCGCTGTTGCACCATATGCCGTTCTCCGAGGCGCAAGACCGGCTGATCGTGCTCGGCGTCTCGGGTGGCCAGGCCGAGCCGTTCTGGCTTGCGGTGCGCGGCAATCTCGACAGGCTGGCCGATGCGACAAGCTGGTGGCGCACCTTGCGCGAGGGCCCGCAGGAGAGGCCGGAATTTTCCGATGACGACCGCGATTTCCTGGGTCAAGCGTTCGACCTGCTGCCGGAGGAACCCTGGAACGGGACAGTCTGGAAAGAGTGGACGGGCAAGATCAGGGAAGCAACCGGCCGCAAGGGCAAGGCGCTGTTCATGCCGCTCAGGCTCGCGCTTACCGGACTGCCTTCGGGGCCGGAGCTTGCAGATCTATTGCCGCTGATGGGTCGGGAAGGAACGTTGGCCCGACGACCCTGACCTTGCGTTGGTCCGGTGGCAAGGCGGACACCGGCGACGTCACCGGCTTGGCGGAAAGCCGCTTGATCGCCTCGCGGTCGAGTCCGCCCTCCACATTGGCCAGGGTTTCCGGATCGGTACCCGGATCGGGCTTGGTAGCCGGAACCGGAATGGACGGTGTCGCGTCCGTTTCGGGCTGGGACTGCTCAGGATTCGGCGGGTTGCCGGCGATGACCTGGAAATTCCGCGCGGCGTTGCAGCCGCAAGCCGGCGGCCGTGGCATGTTGGACTGCTTATAGAGATAGGCGGTCGGCAATTCGCTGTAGGGCCGGCCGGTGACCGATGACGTCATCTCAGCCGAAGCGTCATCCATGCCGCGCGAATAGAAAACCTGCATCTCGGTGCCAGGGCAGCTTGATTCGCAATTCTTCTGGTCGCGCTCGAAATCGCTCGTCGAAGCCGAATTCGACATCGGGAAGAAATAGCCGTCGCAGGTGCGCACGCATGTGGTGTGGAACTCGCCGCCGCCGACGCTCGAAAAATCCGGTACGCCGGGCCGGTTGAGCACCCTGCTGACATCGGGCTCCTCGCCCAGATCGTCAGGCTCATCGAGCGCATCGAGCTGCTGGCTGTTGCCGCCGAAAAGCTGTTCGAACAGGTTTGCGTTGCCGTCTTCACGGTTCGCTTCCTGCAGCGGCGCTCGCTGCGGTGCAACGGTGTCGTCGCGGCAACCCTTGGCCTCGAGCGCCGCCAGGATGCGGCTGCGGTCGCGACGCGAGCCGCCGCTGGAGAGCCGGGCGCGCTTCGCCTGCAGGCTATCGAGATTGGCATTCATGCGATCGATGGTGGCGTTGAGCCCGGCGCATTCTCTGACATTACGGCTGAACAGCGAAAAGCCGCAACCGGCGCTGCTGGATCGGCTGCGGGCCCTGGAGATCTGTTCGCGCTGGCTTTCGATTGCCGCGTCGTATTTGCGGATCAAAGCCGCGCCACCAGCGCCGCCGCGCGAGGCAGCGGCAAGATCGGCTTCCAACTGGCGGCAGACACGTGAGGCGGCCTGCGGCTCGGTGACCGCGATGGCTGAAAGCACGAGCGCGCCAAGCAGCGCAGCAACATGCGTCAGCTTCCACCTTTCGCCCGTCATAGTCCGAAAACCCCGCCTGCTTGCCTGTGCGATGCTACCGGATTCGCGGTTAATCGTTCCCTCAATCTACAACCAAAGATGGTCTTAGCCCAGAGACGCGCCGTCGCGGATGTTCGGGTTCAGTCTCTGCCGTGAGATTCCGACGCTGCATGAAAAAGGCGTATTCGCCCAGAAAAAATGCCCGAGTCCAGCGCGAGCCGGAGGCTTGGCATGACCGCGATTACCCGTCGAACCGCGCTACAACTCGCTCTCTTGTGCCTGGCGCCGCCCGCTGCCATGGCGCAGGAGCAGCCCGATGCGCCGGACTGGCGCAGTCGATTGGTCGACGCCGCGCGTGAGCAGATCGGTGTCACCATCCTCTACGACCCAACCTATATGCGCTTGACCTATCCGGGTGGCGATGTCGCGCCGGAGCGGGGTGTGTGTACCGATGTCGTGGTCCGCGCCTATCGCCGCGCCTTCGAGCTCGATCTGCAAAGGCTGGTGCATGAGGATATGTTGGCTGATTTCGCGGCCTATCCGAAGATTTGGGGTCTGAAAGCGCCCGACCGCAACATCGACCATCGCCGGGTGCAGAACCTTGCCGTCTTTTTTGGACGGCGTGGTGTTTCCATGCCGATCAGCCAGGATCCCGTCGACTTTCAACCGGGTGACCTCGTTACTCAGATGCTGCCCGGCAACCTGCCGCATATCGCCATCGTCTCATCAAATCGTTCAACGGAAGTGCCGGAAAGGGCGCTGGTCATCCACAATATCGGCCAGGGCGCCCACGAGGACGACACGTTGTTCGCCTTTAAGCAGACCGGGCATTTCCGCTTCGCGCCTGCCTGATCAGCCCAGATTGACGACCGCCTGTGCCTTGTGAGCGGCTTCGACCACGGCAAGCGCTGTCATGTTGACGACGCCGCGCGAGGTGACCGACGGCGTCAATATATGCGCCGGCATGTCGGTGCCGAGCAGGATCGGCCCGACATGCAGCGCGTCCATCATGGTCCTGAGCGCGGACAGCGTGATGTTGGCCGAATCGAGGTTGGGGAACACCAGCAGATTGGCTTCGCCCTTCAGCCTAGAGTGAGGATAAACGCGCTGGCGCAGGTGCTCGGACAAAGCCGTGTCCGCGTGCATCTCGCCGTCGCACTCCAGTTCGGGCGCGATGCGCGCCAGGATCGCCGCCGCTTGCCGCATCTTGAGCGCGCTCGGCGAATCGCGCGAGCCGAAATCCGAATGCGACAGGAGCGCCGCCTTCGGCTCGATGCCGAAGCGCTGGATTTCTTCGGCCGCCAGCACCGTCATCTCGGCGATTTCCTCGGCGGTCGGGTCGACCGAGACGTGCGTGTCGGTCAAGAAGATGATGCCGCGTTGCGAGATCAGCATCGAAAGCGTCGACAGGTCGTGGTCCTTGATGCCTAGGCGGGGGCCGATGATCAGGGTGACGTTGCGCAGGTGCCGCTCGAATCGTCCTTCGAGGCCGCAGACCATGGCATCGGCATCGCCACGCTTCAGAGCCAGTGCGGCGATCACCGTGTTGTCGGTACGCACCATCGTACGGGCGGCTTCCGTCGTCACGCCGCGCCGGCCGGCGAGCTCGATCAAGAGGTCGACATAGTTGCGATAGCGCGGATCGTCCTCCGGATTGATCAGGCCGAAGTCGACACCGGGCTTGATGCGCAGGCCATAGCGTTTCAGGCGCACTTCGATGACGTGCGGGCGGCCGATCAGGATCGGTTCGGCGATGCCTTCCTCGAGCACCACCTGGGCGGCGCGCAGCACGCGCTCGTCCTCGCCATCGGCATAGATGACGCGCTTGGCGGTCGATGCCTTGGCGGATGAGAACACCGGCTTCATCACCAGTCCGGAGCGGAAGACGAAGCGGTTGAGCTTGTCGATATAGGCTGCGAAATCGGTGATCGGCCTTGTCGCGACGCCAGTGTCGCAGGCTGCCTTGGCGACGGCCGGGGCTATGCGCAGGATCAGGCGCGGATCGAAGGGCGAGGGGATCAGGAAGTCTGGCCCGAAGATTGGCGTCTCACCGGAATAGGCGCGGGCCGCGACATCGGACGGTTCCTCGCGGGCAAGCGCCGCAATCGCCCGGACCGCCGCCATCTTCATCTCCTCGTTGATGGCGCTGGCGCCGCAGTCGAGCGCACCGCGAAAAATGTAAGGAAAACACAGGACGTTGTTGACCTGATTGGGAAAATCCGACCTGCCGGTGCAGATCATCGCATCGGGACGGGCGGCGCGCGCCGCCTCCGGCATGATCTCCGGATTGGGGTTGGCCAGCGCCAGGATCAGCGGTTTCGGCGCCATGTGCTGCAGCAGTTCCGGCTTCAGCACACCTGCCGCCGACAGACCGAGGAAGACGTCGGCGCCGGGGATCACGTCAGCCAGCGTGCGCGCGTCGGTGTCCTTCACATAGGGGTCTTTCCAGCGGTCCATCTCATCGACGCGGCCCTTGTAGGCGACGCCGAAACGGTCAGTGACCCAGATGTTTTCCACCCGCGCGCCAAGCGAGACCAGCAGATTGAGGCAGGCAAGGGCGGCCGCGCCGGCACCCGACGTGACGATCTTGATATCCGAAATGGTCTTGCCGGCGAATTCCAGCCCGTTGAGCACGGCGGCGGCGACGATGATGGCTGTGCCGTGCTGGTCGTCATGGAAGACCGGAATGCCCATGCGGGCCTTCAGCTGCTCTTCCACTTCGAAGCATTCCGGCGCCTTGATGTCCTCGAGGTTGATGCCGCCGAAGGTCGGTTCCAGCGCCGAGATTGTCTCGACCATGCGCTCAATGCCCGGCGCGTCGATCTCGATGTCGAAGACGTCGATGCCGGCGAATTTCTTGAACAGGACAGCCTTGCCTTCCATCACCGGCTTGGAGGCGAGCGGGCCGATATTGCCGAGGCCGAGCACGGCCGATCCGTTGGAGACGACGCCGACCAGATTGGCCCGCGCCGTATAGTCGGCGGCGGTCGCCGGATCGTCGCGGATTTCCAGGCAAGGGGCGGCGACGCCTGGCGAATAGGCGAGCGCAAGGTCGCGCTGGTTGCCGAGCGGCTTGGTCGCCTGGATTTCGAGCTTTCCCGGCCTTGGGTGCTTGTGGAAGTAGAGGGCGGCTTCGTCGAGGTCCGAACGTGCCGTCTTCTTGGTCTCGCCTTCCATGCGGCCGCTCCCTCGAAATCTGCCTGGAGAGTCCTTTTAGCATGCGGCCAAGGTTTGTCGCGACGCTAAATGACGCGCCGGCATCTTTACCCGGCGGCGCGTCTAAAACACCATTATATCAGATGTTTACGCCGATTTCATCGCATATGAGTTTTGCTGCGTACAGGCGCGTCGATCAAAAGGCGCTGACATAGAGGCCGCCGTCGACCGGTATGTTCTGACCGGTCAGATAACCGGCATGGACCGAGCACAGGAAGGCGCAGATCTGGCCGAATTCCTCCGGCGTGCCGAGCCGCTTGGCCGGAACATCGGCGCTGATGCGGGTCTTGCGCGCGGCGGCCGCCGCTGGATCCTCTGGTGTGCCGGCGTCATGCGGGCCACGCAGCCGGTCGGTGTCGAGTTTGCCCGGCAGCATGTTGTTGATGGTCACGTTGCGGGCGATCACCGTTCGCGCCACGCCGGCGAGGAACGAGGTCAGGCCGGCGCGCGCGCCCGACGACAGGTCGAGGCCGGGAATGGGGACGTAGACCGACAGCGAGGTGATGTTGACGATGCGGCCAAAGCCGCGCGCTGCCATGCCGTCGATGACGGCCTGCACCAGCTCGACCGGCGTCACCATGTTCTGGGTGACGCCTTCAAGGATCTTCGCCCGATCGAGTTCACGGAAATCCCGCAATGGCGGGCCGCCATTGTTGTTGACGAGGATGTCCGGTTCGGGGCACGCGGCGAGCAATGCCTTCTGCACCTCCGGCTTCGAGACGTCGCCGACGACTTCGGTCACCGTCACGCCATAGCGCGCGCRCAGCTCGGCTGCGGTCTTGGCCACCAGCTCCGCATTGCGGCCGTTGACGACGATGTCGCAGCCGGCTTCTGCCAGCGCCATGGCGCAGCCACGCCCAAGCCCCTTGCTGGAAGCGCAGACAATGGCTTTCTTTCCGCGAATGCCGAGATCCATGATGATTTTCTCCTTGTGAGCCGGCGGCAAGCTAGTCCTTCGGCTGGACCAATCGCAACCGTCATACGGTTGTTGCATGAATCGGGGCATAGCCTGCGCGAAAGCAAGGGTGAAATCGCGATGTCAGGCCAAGAGCCCCGCACTTTCCGCAGCATGTTCATTTCCGACGTTCATCTCGGCTCGAAGGCGGCCAAGGCCGAATTCCTGATCGATTTCCTTAGATATCACGACGCCGACATCATCTATCTGGTTGGCGATATCGTCGATGGCTGGCGGCTGCGGCGGAGCTGGCACTGGCCGCAAAGCCACAATGATGTCGTGCAGAAATTGCTGCGCAAGGCGCGCAAGGGCGCCAACATCACCTACATCGCCGGCAATCACGACGAGTTCGCGCGCCAGTTCCAGGGCGTGCATTTCGGCGGCATCGTGGTCGCCGACCGCGCCATCCACGAGACCGCCGACGGCAAGCGGCTGCTCGTGATCCATGGCGACCAGTTCGACACCGTCGTCCACAATGCGCGCTGGCTGGCCTATCTTGGCGACCACGCCTATGACGCGGCCATGCTGGTCAACCGCGTGGTGACGCGGCTGCGCCAACTGCTTGGCCTGCCGTATTGGTCGTTTTCGTCCTGGGCCAAGGTCAACGTCAAGAAGGCGGTGAATTTCATCGGCTCGTTCCAGACCATGCTTGCGGAAGAGGCGCGCCGCTCGCATGTCGACGGCATCATCTGCGGCCATATCCATCACGCCGCCATCGAGAATTTTGGCGACATCCAATACATCAACACCGGCGACTGGGTGGAAAGCTGCACGGCGGTGGTCGAGCATTTCGACGGCCGGATGGAAATCCTGACCTGGGCGCAGGTGCTGCCCGAGGCGCCGGACGAACCGTTTATCCCGTTGCTCCTCGAAGACCGGGTCGGGCAGGCGGCCTGACGCGGATCAATCGATTAGGCCAACCGGTTTCGCCCGGTTTTCGCCCATGTTAAGGGATCGATACACGTTGCCATCCAGTCGAGTGCAGCGTTATTGGATCGATTCATGTCGCTGCCGCCGCTTTCGCGTGAACAACTCGTCAAGCCGCGCCATTTCGAACTGCGCATGAGCCTGATCTTCGCGACGCTGTTCGTGCCGCTCGGAACGCATGTGCCCTATTTCCCGCTGTGGCTGCAGGCCGAGGGTTTTCATCCCGAGCAGATCGCCGCCATTCTGGCGGCGCCGATGTTCCTGCGCGTGCTGACGACGCCGTTGCTGACCGCACTTGCCGACAGGGCCAGGGACCGCGCCGATATCTATGTCGCGCTGGTGGCGGCGTCACTGCTGCTGTCGGCCGGTTATTTCCTGACCCCGAGCTACGCCATGGTGCTGGCGGTGTCGCTGGCGCTGACCATCGTCTGGACGCCGCATTCGCCGATCGCCGACTCGCTGGCACTTTCGGGTGTGCGGCGGTTTGGCTCGAACTATACGAGCATGCGAAAATGGGGCTCGATCTCCTACCTGTTCGCCAATGTCGCCGGTGGCTTCATCCTGTCGGCAACCGGCTCCGGGGCCGTTCCGGTGATCATCTTCGTTTCACTTGCCGCGGCCCTTGCTGCCGGCTTGCTGGCGCCGCGTCTCGGCCGTCCGCGACGCGCCTCGCCGCTGTCGGCGACCGACATCCAGCACGTGGCGCCAAAGCTTCTCAACCCATATTTCCTGTATTTTTCGATCGGTGTCGGCGTCATCACCGCCAGCCACGCATTCCTGTACGGCTTCGTCTCCATCTACTGGAAATCGATCGGCCTCAGCGATTCGGTTGTCGGCCTTTTGTGGGCCTGGGGCGTGGTGGCGGAGGTCTGCATGTTCATGATGTTCACCCGCTATTTCAGCTCGTTCTCCGTTGTCTCGATCATGGTAATGGCGGGTATCGGGGCGATCGTGCGCTGGATCGCCTTTCCGCTTGTGTGGCCGCTCGGCCTCGGCGTTGCCGGATTTTTCGGCGTTCAGACGCTGCATTCGGTCTCAGTGGCGCTGGTGCTGATCGGCCTGCAGAAGATGATCGGCGAAACGGTTTCCGAAGAGCGGACAGGTGCTGCGCAAGGCATCGCCTATTTCTCCAACGGCTTCTTTATGGCGGTGGTGACGCTGGCGTCCGGCCCGCTTTACCACCGCTTCGGCGTCGACGGCTTTTTTGCCATGATCCCGATCGCCTTGATCGGTCTGGTGCTGATCGGACTTGCGGCGCGCTCAGCCCCACAGCGCCGTATCAGGCGGTGACACCAGCGATCCCTGGTAGACAAGGCCGGGCACACGGTCGCGGGCAAGCAGGAGCGGACCGTCGAGGTCGACGAAATCGGCATCCTGGGCGAGCAATACCGCCGGCGCCATCGCCAGCGACGTGCCGACCATGCAGCCGACCATGACGCCGAAACCGAGTTCGCGGGCGCGATCGCGCAGCACCAACGCCGCCGTCAGTCCGCCCGATTTATCGAGCTTGATGTTGACGGCATCGTAGAGGCCGACCAGCGCTTCGAGATTCTCAGCCTCATGCACGCTTTCATCGGCGCAGATCGGTACAGGATGCGCGATATGGCGCAGGATCTCGTCTTTGCCGGCCGGCAGCGGCTGTTCAATCAGCGCGATGCCTTGCTCGGCGGCAAAGGCGAGGTTCGCGGCGATGTTGTCGTCGGTCCAGCCCTCGTTGGCGTCGAGGATGATACGGCTGTCGGGTGCGGCCTGCCTGACGGCGCGGATACGGGCGACGTCGTTGTCGCCGCCGATCTTGACCTTGAGCAGCGGCCGCGCCGCATTGGCACGCGCCTGCGCCGCCATCGCATCCGGTTCACCCAACGACAGCGTGTAGGCCGTTTCAAGTGACCTTAACGATACAGCGCCAATGGCAGCAGCCACCGGGATTCCGCCGATCTTTGCTTCCAGATCCCACAAAGCGCAGTCGATAGCGTTGCGGGCAGCTCCGGCCGGCATGGCGTCGAGCAGGGCGCTCCGGCTGATGCCAGCGGCGATCCGCTCTCGCATGGATTCGATCGCCTCATGGACACCATCCATGGTCTCGCCATAGCGCCTGTAGGGAACGCATTCGCCACGGCCAACGTGGCCGTCTTCGCTGATCGTGCAAGTGATGACCTCGGCTTCGGTCTTGGAACCGCGTGAAATGGTGAAGGTTCCGGCGATCGGGAAACGTTCTGCCTCAACCGAAATGACACGCGCCATATTTTTCTGCTCCGGCTATGCAACAACGGGCGAGTCGGCAAATCGACAGCTTGGTTCCGTCAGGCTAAACAGGACGCCATGTTGACCATCGGCAAGCGCGACGCAAGCGGCACGACCGCGGGGGAGGCTGACCACGAACCGCGCGTGGCGATCGGCGAGGAGGACGGCGTTCTCGGCTGCGTCTTCTCGGGAATCTGGACGACACGGACCGTCGCGCTTATCGACGCCGACATGCGCAAGATCGAGAAGCGAAGTGGTTTCAAGACCTTGGCGCTCGATCTTTCCAACATCGAGAAGATGGATACCGCCGGCGCCTGGCTGATCGACCGGCTGGTCTGTGCCTTCGAGAAGAAGGGCGTCAAGATCAGCATGCAAGGCCAGAGCGAGATTGCCAACATCCTGCTCGATGCGGTGGGCGAGGCCGTCCGGCGCGAACCCGAATCCGGTCCGGCACGGCCACCCAACATCATCATTCGCGCGCTGGAGGCGGTCGGCCGGCGCGTCTACGAGATGCGCGACGACTTCCTCGCCTCGATGAACATCCTCGGCGCCACCATCCGCGGCGCGCAGATGAAGCTCGGCCGTGGCCATGCCGTCAACCCGGCGGCGATCTTCAACCAGATCGACCGCATGGGCGTCGGCGCCATTCCGGTGGTGGTGCTGATGTCGGCGATCGTCGGCGCCATCGTTGCCCAGCAGGGTGCCTATCAGCTCAGCTATTTCGGCGCCGATATCTTCGTCGTCGACCTGGTCGGCGTGCTGATCCTTCGCGAGCTTGGAGTGCTGATGACGGCGATCATGATCGCAGGCCGCTCCGGCAGCGCGATCACTGCCGAGATCGGCTCGATGAAGATGCGCGAGGAAGTCGACGCGCTGAAGGTCATCGGCCTCAACCCGATCGGCGTGCTGGTCTTTCCGCGCCTCGTGGCACTGGTCATCGCCTTGCCGTGCCTCACCATCATTGCCAATTTCGCGGCACTCGGCGGCGGCATCGTCGCAGCTTGGCTGTACTCCGATATCGCACCTGCTGCCTTCATCGACCGGCTGCGCGTCGCCATCGATCTCAGCACCATTTTCGCCGGCCTGATCAAGGCGCCGTTCATGGCCATGATCATCGGCACGATTGCCTCGGTCGAAGGCATGAAGGTCGGCGGCAGCGCTGAATCGCTCGGCCAGCACGTGACCGCCTCGGTGGTTAAGTCGATCTTCGTCGTCATCATCCTCGACGGGCTTTTCGCCATCTTCTACGCAGCGATCGAGTTCTGAGATGGCGCTGCTGAGCAGAAAAAAAGCGGTCGCGATCGCGGACGAAACGGGCGAGGGCGACATTGTGCTCTCGGCGCACAACATCACCGTCTCGTTCGCCGACAAGCTCATACTCGACAAGCTGTCGCTCGATATCCGGCGCGGCGAGATCCTTGGCTTTGTCGGTGCCTCGGGCGCCGGCAAATCCGTTCTGCTGCGCACCATTCTCGGCCTGACGCGCAAGCAATCGGGCACGATCAAGCTGTTCGGCGTCGATGTCGAGAAGGCGAGCGACGTGGAGCGTCTGCGCGTCGACATGCGGCTTGGCGTGCTGTTTCAGCACGGCGCCCTTTTTTCGGCGCTGACAGTGCTGGAAAACGTCCAGGTGCCGATGCGCGAATATCTCGACCTGCCGCGAAAGCTGATGGACGAACTGGCGATGCTCAAGATCGAGCTGGTCGGGCTGCCGCCGGACGCCGCGCAGAAGTTTCCGTCCGAACTTTCCGGAGGCATGATCAAACGGGCGGCGTTGGCACGGGCGCTGGCGCTCGACCCCGACATCGTCTTCCTCGACGAGCCGACATCCGGCCTCGATCCGATCAGCGCGGCGGAGTTCGACGAACTGGTCGTCAAGCTGCGCGATACGATGGATCTGACCGTTTATATGGTGACGCACGATCTCGACACGCTTTTCACCGCTTGCGATCGGGTGGCCGTGCTCGGCAAGAAGAGAGTGCTGGTCGAAGGCACCATTGACGACATGCTGAAGAGCGAGGAGCCGTGGGTAAAATCCTATTTCCGCGGAAAACGCGCCAGGCAACTTGATCTTGCGGCGCGCGCATAGCCATAAGTGGGACAATGGAAACCAGAGCCAACTACGTTATTGTCGGCATTTTCACGCTGGCCGCGATCCTGGCGGCGTTTGCCTTCGTCTACTGGACGGCGGCGATCGGCGACAAGGGCGAGACCACGTTGCTGCGCGTGCGTATTCCGGGCTCGGCTTCCGGGCTTGGCCGCGGCAGCTTCGTGCTGTTCAACGGCGTCAAGGTCGGTGACGTCAGGCGCGTCTATATCGATGTCGACAATCCGACCGTCGCCATTGCCGACACCGAGATCGATCGCCTGACGCCGATCACCAAGTCGACGCAGGCCGATATCGGCCTCGCCGGCCTCACCGGACAGGCCAATATCGAACTCAAGGGCGCTGACCCCAAGGAAGTAAAGCTCCTCGACCAGGCCGAGAAGGAAGGCAAGGTCGCCGAGATCGTCGCCAACCCATCGGCGGTGACCAACCTGCTGCAGACGGCACAGAACATCTTCTCCCGCGCCGACAAGGTGCTTTCTGAGCTTGAAGGCTTCACCAAGGATGTGCGCGGGCCGCTGACGCAAACCGTCAAGAACGCGCAGACCTTCTCAGATGCGCTGGCCAAGAATTCGGACGGCATCGACAAGTTCCTCTCCAGCGTCAGTGCGCTCTCCGACGAGCTGAAAGGCGTTTCTGGCAAGCTCGACGGCACGCTGAAAGCAGCCGAAGGCCTGCTCAATGCCGTCGACAAGGACAAGGTCAAGAGCATCGTCGCCAACGTCGATACGGCAACTGCGAATCTCAAGCAGACGTCGACGCAGCTCGACGGCGTCATCAAGAATGTCGACACCGCTGTCGGGTCCGTCAACGATTTCGCCAAGCAGACGCAAGGCACGCTGGCCAAGGTCGATGGTGTGCTCGACGGGATCGATCCGGCGCAAGTGCGCTCCGCACTGGCCAACATCCAGAAAGCCAGCGAAAACGCCAACAAGGCCGCCGCCGACATCGCTGAGGTGACCGACAAATTCGCCAACCGGGCCGACGACATCGACCAGACGATCAAGGATGCCAAACAACTCGCGCAGCGGCTCAACGATGCCTCGGTGCGTGTCGACGGCATCCTCGCCAAGGTCGACACCTTGCTCGGATCGGGGCAGGCCGACGGCGTGATGGCCGACGCCAGGGATACTCTGAAGTCGTTCAAGCAGGTTGCCGACACGTTGAATGCCCGCCTGGGCGTCATCACGGACAATCTGGCACGCTTCTCCGGCCAGGGGCTTTCGAATGTCGAGGCGCTGGTGCAGGACAGCCGCCGTTCGATCAGCCGCATCGAGGAGGCCGTAACGGATCTCAGCCGCAATCCGCAGCGCATCCTTTCGGGTGGCGATGGCGAGGTTCGGCAGTTCGATGGCAGGGCGCGGCGTTGACTTCGGCTCCGGCACGCCTCAAGAACATGAGCTGCGAAAGCGGGTTGATCTTACGATCCGGGGACAACGGGGATCGCGCGTGAAGTCTGTGTGGGTGAGAACGGGCGGGTTGACATCGGCTGCGGCACTGCTTGCCCTGACACTAGCGGGTTGCGCGGTGTTGGGCGGCAAGCCTGCGCCGCTCGACACGTTCGAGCTGTCGGCGCCTTCGGTCGACGCGCATGGCCACAGCCGCCGACAAATCCTGATCGCGCAGCCGTCGGCACTCAAGGCGTTGGACAGCCAGAACATCGTCATCAAGCCCTCGGATCGCTCGATCCAGTATCTCAAGGGCGCGCAATGGGCCGACCGGCTGCCGCTGATCGTGCAGGCGCGGCTGGCCGAGACGTTCCAGCGCTCAGGCAGCTTTGCCGGCGTCGGCAAGCCGGGTGAGGGCCTGGCTATCGACTACCAGGTAATTGTCGAGGTCCGGTCTTTCGAAGTCCGCGTCGACGGCGGCGAGCACGCTGAGGTCGACCTGTTCGTGCGGATATTGAACGACCGCAATGGCGAGGTGCGCGCCTCCAAGAGCTTCACCGCATCGGCGCCCGTTTCAGGCAGCGGCAATCCTGCCTATGTCAGGGCGCTCGACAGCGCGTTTGGAGATACCGCCAAGCAGATCGTGCGTTGGACGGATTCGGTCATCTGATCGCCGTAAACGCTTGATCACCCAACGTTTTTCATAATGCGGGCGGCTGAAGCCGTGCAAGGGACGCGGCGTTTGCGGACGTACCGAAGAGCACAAAATCGGCTGAAATGAAAAAGGCGGGAAATTTCCCGCCTTTTTTCTTTTGCCCTATCGCCCAATCAGTGCAGGCGGCCGCTTGCATGGGCCAGCATGGTGTAGACCTTGCCGGTGTCCGACGTCAGATAGGTCTGCGCCATGATGTTGTCGCGGTCGTTGCGCGAGACATCCTTGAGCAGCTTCTCGAAATCGTCGCAGTAGCGGTCGACGGCAGTGCGGAACTCGGCCTCCGCCTGATACTTGCGACGGATCTCGTCGAACGTCTGCTGGCCCTTCAGCGTGTAGAGCCGCCGCGTGAACACGTCACGCTCGCCACGCCGGTAGCGGTTCCACAGTTCGATCGAAGCATCGTGGTCGATGGCCCGCGCGATGTCGACGGAGAGCGAGTTCAGCGATTCCACGACATGCAGTGGTGAGCGCTGGGCAGGAGCCGCACGCGGTGCTTCCGCGGGCGTTGCCGGCCTGGCGTCCTCTTCGCGCGATGCCCCGGTCAGGAGATCGCGCACCCAGCCGCCCTGTGGTGTACGGGCGCCGGCTTCAACACGCGGGCGCGGTGCCGCCTCGGCCGGACGCTCCAGGTCGAGCGTGCCGCGCAATGGAGCGCCGCCCAACGGCGCCTGGGGTGTGCGCAGCTCCGGCTGCTGTGCCGGTGGTGCACGCCGTGGTGGCTCGGCAGGGCGTGCGGCCGGCGCTTGCGGTGCCGGGCGAAGATTGCGTTGCTCGGCGGCATCGCCGCCGCGACCGGACTTCGCAACGATCTCCGAAAGCTCTTTCAGAGCGTTGATCTGCTCGGAAACGGCGCGGCGGATGGCCGAGGTCGATTCCTTTGCCTCTTCCGGCATCTCGATGACGCCCTTCTTGAGCTCGGCGCGGGTAAGGTCGAGCTCGCTCTTGATCGAGCCCGCGGTGCGCCGCATCTCTTCGGTCGCATCGGCGAAACGCTTGGTCGCCGAATCGACGACGTCGGTGATGGCGTTGCGGATCTTGTCGGCCGACTCCATCGTCTTGCCCTCGGCGTTCTGCAGCGTCTGGCCGACGAGATTCTCGAACGAGCGCATGACCCTTTCGAGGTCTTCCGATTTCTTGACCAGGCCGACGGCGAGATCCTCGAGCGACGACTGCCTTTCGAGCGTGTGCTCGAGGTTGCTCTGGGCCGAGCTCAGCAGGTCCGAGGCGCTGGCCAGCAGGCGGCTGTGCTCGTCGAACTTGGTGGCGATCGAAGCGACCTCGCGCAAGGTGGACGACGACAGTTCCGTCAGCCTTGTCGTGTTCGAATCGACCAGCCGTGCCGAGCTGGCGAAGGTTTGCGCGGCCTTCTCGGTGGTGGCGGCGAAGCTTTGCGTGCTGCCGCTCAGACGTTCGTCGACCTGGCCGAGATTGACCGCGGCCTGCTCGATCAACTGACCGAGCTGCGAGCTGGACGTGGTCATGCGGCCAATGAGATCGGCGACGCTGTCGGACAGCGAAGAACGGGCGCCTTCGACCGCCGACAAGGTCTCGGCGGTGCGGTTGGCGAGCGCGTTGACAAGTGCGGCATTCTCGCTGCGCAGCTTCTCGGTGGCGCGTTCGGTGACCTCTTCCATGCTCTTTTGCAGTTCCGAACCGCCTTGGGCGAAGCGCTCGACCAGCGGCCGCGCGGTTTCGTCTAGGATCTTCGACATTTCGGCCGAACGCGCCGCGAGCATGGTGTTGAGCTCGCGGGTGTTGGCGCCGATCGTCTTGGCGGCGTCGTTGGTGCTCTGGCCAATATGCTGGCCAACCGCGGTGAAGGTCTCCGCGATAACATTGGCGCGCGAGACGAGTTGCGCCTCGGCATTCGCCACCTGTTCGTTGATCCTTTGGCCCATCGTCTCGGCCGTGTAGGCGAGGCGGTTCTCGACGCCTGAGACCTGCTCTTCGACACGGGCGGCCGCAGCCGCCGCGCTCGATGCGAGCCGCTCGTCGGCGCCGGTAAGCGCCTGTTCGATTTCGCGGGCATGCACGGCCATTTCCTGACCGGTCCGCCTTGCACGTTCGGCGACCCTCTGCTCGGTGTCGGCAAAGGCGCCGACGATGGTCTCGGCGTGCTCGCCGATCGTCGACGAGCTGCTGGCGATGCGCGACACCAGACGCTGATCGGCTTCGTCGAAGATGCGACCGATTTCCGACGCACGGCTCGACAGCGCTTCCGAACCTTCGGCGATGCGCGAGACCAATTGCTGGTCCGCGGCATCGAAGATACGGCCGAGATCCGATGCACGCGCGGCAAGCGCCTCGGCCGATTCGCCGATGCGCATACCGAGCCGCTGATCGGCGCCTTCGAAATTGCGCAGGATGTCGCCGGCGCGGGCGGCCAGCGACTGTGCGGTTTCGACAGCGCGCGCGACCAATTTCTGGTCTGCCGCATCGAATGCGCCGGCGATCTCGCTGGCACGGGCAGCCATATGGTCGGCGGTGTCCTGAGCCCGGGCGGTAAGCTGATCGGCGGTTTCCTGGGCGCGGGCGGCGATCTTCCGGTCTGCCACGTCGAAGGTACCGGCGATCTCGCCTGCACGAGCGGCCAGCTGGTCAGCGGTTTCATGGGCGCGGGCCAGCAAAGAGCTGGAGGTGTCATCCGCGCGGGCAAGCAAGGCGTTCGACGTATCTTCCGCACGGGTGTGGAGGCGGCGATCGGCTTCCTCGAAGGTGCGGGCGATGTCTTCGGCCCTCGCCAGCAGGGCGGCGGAGGTCTGCTCGGCGCGCTCGGCGATCCTGCGGTCGGCGTCACTGAACGCAGCACCGGCCTGCTCATGCAGCGTGCTGGTGATTTCCAGGACCTTTTCGCGCAACGCGCCGGCAACGAAGACCGCACTTTTCTCGAGCACGGCTCGGACGTTGTCGACGCCTGTCGAGAGCGCACGCTCCATGGTGCCGGCGCGCTCCTCGATGACGCCGGTCTGGCGGCTGAACGCCTGCTCGATCTTCTCGACATCGGCAGCGATCGCCGCAGAGATATCGGTGCTCCTGGCGGCGATCTGGTCGATATGGCCCGACAGCGAGCGGTCGACGTCCTGGCGGGTCTCGGCGAGCTTGCCGAGATCGTCTTCCAGCGCGCGGGCCAGCATGTTGCGCCCTTCCGACAGCTTGCCGACATGTCCTGCGATGATGTCGTCGATGTCGCTGCGGCTTGCGGAAAGCTTCTGCAGGTCGGCTTCCAGCGCACGCTTGAGGATATCGCGGCCTTCGGCGAGTTTCTCGACTTGGCCGGCGACCAGTCCGTCGATGCTGGAGCGACTTTCCGCCAGCTTGGCGAGATCGTCTTCGAGCGCCTTCGAGAGGGTCGAGCGCTCCCCGACAAGTCTTTCCGAATGGCTGTTCACCAGGCCGCTGACGTTTTGGAGATCAGCCTCGAGTGCCTGGGCGAACTGCGCCCGGTCATCGACCAGTTTCTGCGACTGGTCGGCAACGGCGCCCGTGATCGCATTGAGGTCGGCTTCCAGCGCGCGCCGCAGGATGTCGCGGCCTTGCGACAGCTTCTCGACTTGACCGGCAACCAGCCCGTCGATGCTGGAGCGGCTTTCGGCCAGCTTGGCAAGATCGTCTTCGAGCGCCTTCGACAGGGTCGAGCGCTCTCCGACAAGCCGTTCCGCATGGCTGCCGACCAGGCCACTGACGTTTTCGAGATCAGCCTCGAGTGCCTTCGACAGCGTCGAACGATCCTGGGCGAGCCGTTCGGAGTGGCTGTTGACAAGGCTGTTGACGCTTTCGAGATCGGCCTCGAGCGCACGGGCGAACTGCGCCCGGTCATCGACCAGTTTCTGCGACTGGTCGGCAACGGTGCTCTGGATCGCATTGAGGTCGGCTTCCAGCGCACGCCGCAGGATGTTGCGGCCTTCCGACAACTTCTCGACCTGACCGGCGACCAGCCCGTCGATGCTGGAGCGGCTCTCCGCTAGCTTGGCGAGGTCATCTTCAAGCGCCTTCGACAAGGTCGAACGATCCTGAACGAGCTTGTTCATGTGGTCGGCGATGACGCTGTTCACATTCTGCAGGTCGGCTTCCAGCACCCGCGAAAGCTGCCCGCGATCCTCGGCGAGCCTTTCCGACTGGCTGGCAATGACGCCCTTGATCGTGTTCAGATCGGATTCCAGCGCCCGCTTGAGAATGTCGCGGCCTTCGGCGAGCTTCTCGACCTGGCCGGCAACCAGGCCATCGATGCTCGATCGGCTTTCGGCCAACTTGGCAAGGTCGGCCTCGAGCGTCTGCGACAGCAGGCTGCGATCTTCGACCAGCCGTCCCGCATGGCTGTCGATCAGGCCGCGTATGCTGGACAGATCGTTGTCGAGCGACTGGGAAAGCTGCGTGCGGTCGTCCGCCAGCTTGGCGGAATGGGCTTCGATCAGGCTCTTGATGCCGCTGATGTCGTTTTCCAGTGCCTTGGCGAGCACGGCGCGACCCTCGGCGATCTTCTCGACCTGGCCGGCGACGAGACCGTCGATGCTGGCACGGCTGTCGGACAATTTGCCGAGATCGGCTTCCAAAGCGCGCGACAGGATGCTGCGGCCCTCGGCCAGCTTGCCGACGTGTCCAGCAACCATTTCATCAATGATTGTACGAGCTTGTACCAGTTTTCCCGAGTCTTCGTTCAAGGCAGCGGAGAGCCTGTTGCGGCCTTCTTCCAGCCTTTCAAGATGGCCGCCGAGCGACGCATCGATGGCCGCCCGCGATTCGTTGACCTTGCGCAGATCCTCCTCGAGGGCGCGCGCGATCAGGCTGCGGCCTTCGGCCAGCTTCTGCACCTGGTTGGTCACCGCGGCATCGATGCCGGCGCGGCCTTCGTCGAACTTCGCCAGGTCGGCCTGCATGGCCTCGGTCATGCGATCGCGGCTTTCCGAAAGCTTGCGGCTGTGGTTTTCGACGGCTTCCTCGATTCCTGCGCGGGCGTCGGCAAGCCGCTGAATGTCGCTATCGAACGAACGCGATACGACATGACGCGCGGCTTCCATACGGCCGGCGAAGTCGCTGGCGCGGGCTTCGAGCATGGAGGAGGTCGAGGTGACGATGTCGGCCATATCGGCGCCGATCTGGGTCTTGCCCTGATCGATCATCGCCGACAGAGTGTCCTTGCTCTCGGCAAAGGTGTGCGCGATTTCGCGGGCACGCTCGACCAGCGTCTCATTGATCTGGCGGGCGCGGGCCTCGAGCGCTGCGTTGAGCTTCTGCGTTCCGGTGTCCAGCGCCTCGGCGCGGGTCTGGAATTCGCTGATCAGCGCCTGGCCGCGTTCTGCGAGCGTCCGCTCGATGCCGTTGAGGCTGGCCTCGAATTCGGAATTGAGGGTGCGCGCGGCACCGCCGAGCAGAGACACCATGCCGGTGGTGCGATCGTCGAGGAGATCGGTCAACGACCGTGTCAGGCCGTCGGTGGTGTCGGTCAGTTTGGCTATGCGGGTGTCGAGCAGGCTGGCGAAGGCCTCGCCCGAGGTCGACAGCTTGTCGGTGATCGTATCGAGCCGGCCTTCCACCGAATCGAAGATCGACAACGAGCTTTCATTGATGCGGTCGATGAGCGTGTCGCCGGAATTGGTGATCGTCATCGACAGCTTGGTCGACGCATTGAGGATGCTGTCGCGGATGATGTCGGAGGCGGCGCCGATCTCGTCCTTCAGCGTCTCATGCGCGCCGGTGATCGAGGCGCGGACGCGCTCGGCATGGCTGACGACGGCTTCACGCTCGCTGCCGAGCCCGTCGACCAGCGAACGGATGCGGGACTCATTCTCCGAATAGGAGCGCTCGATCTGGTTGACCTCGCTGTGGACCAGCGTTTCCAGTTCGACGGCGCGGGCAAGCGTGCGCTCGATGCCTTCGCCCATGGCGGCGACCTCGCGACGAACGGCCTGGCCGATCATCATGACGCGATCCTGGGCAAGGTTTTCCGGCTCGGTCAGTCGGAAGGCCACTTCGGTCATCGACTGGGCGGCAATGCGCATTTCCTGGGCGCGGCGGATCATCGCCGCGAAGGCCCAGAACAGGATGACGGGCACAATCGCCGCGACCGCCAGACCGATCAGTTCGGGACGGGCAAGAAACTGGTCGAGCGTGCGGATTCTCCAGATGCTCGGTCCGAAGAGGAGGTTGGCCAGACCGCCTGCACCGGCGAACCAGGCGAGTGAGACGAAGGCAACGACCCAGTAAATGGTGTTCGAGGCACGCCTGTTGAGGCTGTGCAAGAGCGTCTTGTAGTCCTTCTGGCGATCGTCATTGGCTGGCGCGAAACCGGCGGGCTGGGCACCATTGCGTGTTTCGACGGGGCGCAACTCGGCGGGCTTGGGCTGGGGCGCGGGTTTCGTGGCCTCACTACGCGCGGCCTGGCTCTGATTGACTGCTGGCGCCGGCTTGTCGTTGCGTCCCTCGCGCGCCAGTTCGTCGGCGGCCTGAGATATCTGCGCTTCCAGATCTTCCATCGAAGCCGCGATGTCGAGGTCGCCGTCGCCGGCATCGCTGCTGAGGTCTAGATCAAGCGCCTTTTCCAGTTCCCTGGCCACATCGTTGTCGAGAGTTCTCGTCGTCGTTGTTTTCTTTGCCATGCCTTCTACCCTGTACTAGCTGCTGCGGGCTTATAATTGTGTTTTTATCGTACCCCGCGCAGGAGGCTGAAAATGGACCCCTCGTATCGTAATGACACAGGGGGGTAAAGAAAACATGCATTCCGCGAGATACGTAAAACTTTAAATATAAGGTTAACGGAAGCGTGATTTCGGCGCCGCTTTCGCAACATTATTCCCCGCCACTCATTAACCCGTTGTCCACTGGAATCGCCTAGTTTTCCGGGCGATCGAAGAAACGGAGTTCGAGTTCATGCGTGGCGAAAGCGGCATTGCCTTCTCAATGCCCGGGGGCGACGTATCCGGACCTAGGCGGTCACGGCCGGTCGATTTGGCACACCTTGCCCGCCAGACCATGGGCGACCGCAGCCTCGAGCAAGAGGTGCTGGCGCTGTTTGTACAACAGGCCCTGTCGGTGCGCGAGAAAATAGTCGATGCCGACATCAAGGACCGGCTTCTGCTTGCGCATGGGCTGAAGGGTTCGGCACGCGGTGTCGGTGCCTTTGCCATCGCCGATTGCGCCACCGAGATCGAGCACCGGCCGGAAGACAACCAGACGCTCGGGCGGCTTGGCGCGCTGATCGACGAAGTGCGCGATTTCATCGCCGCCATCAGTCGCTGAACCCGGTTTGCGGAAAAACGTCACCGAGCGGCGCTTTCGCGCGCAGTTGACTTGTCAGCCGGAGTGATTATCTCGGCTGAGACTCCCTTCAGGTGACAAATGACAAAGCTGACTTTCATCGCCCATGACGGCACACAATTCGACATGGACGCCGAGAACGGCTCGACGGTCATGGAGAACGCGATCCGCAACGCGGTGCCGGGGATCGAGGCGGAATGCGGGGGCGCCTGCGCTTGCGCGACCTGCCATGTCTATGTCGACGAGGCATGGACGGCTCAAGTCGGCGAGCCGGAAGCGATGGAAGAGGACATGCTGGACTTCGCCTACGACGTTCAGCCGAACTCGCGGCTGTCGTGCCAGATCAAGGTGCGCGACGCGCTAGACGGTCTGGTCGTGCGGGTGCCGGCCCGCCAGGGCTGAGACACTGATTTTTGCCGGCTGCTGCTTGGCAGCGGCGGATTGCTCATGCAGTGTCACTCGGGTTCCGCTACAGCGCCGCGCGTCGTCTTGGACGCGCAAAGGACGCTGTAGCACTTTTATTTGGCGCATGATCCTTTCCGAAAATCGATTGCGATTTTCGGGGTCATGCGCAGCGAGGCACACCGCATGACCGACATCACCAAGACAGACGTCCTCATTGTCGGGGCAGGGCCGGTCGGCCTGTTTGCCGTGTTCGAACTCGGTCTGTTCGACATGAAGTGCCACCTGATCGACATCCTCGACCGGCCGGGCGGCCAATGCGCGGAACTCTATCCGGAAAAGCCGATCTACGACATTCCAGGCTGGCCTTCGATCTCGGCGCAGGGACTGGTCGACAAACTGCTCGAGCAGATCGCGCCGTTCAAGCCTGACTTCACCTACAACCGCATGGTTTCCAGCCTGGAAAAGCTGGAGGACGGCAGCTTTCGCGTCACCACCGACGAGAATGAGGTGTTCGAAGCCAAGGTCGTGGTGATTGCCGCCGGCGGCGGTTCCTTCCAGCCCAAGCGGCCGCCGATCCCGGGCATCGAACCCTATGAAGGCAAGAGCGTCTTCTACTCGGTACGCAGGATGGAAGATTTTCGCGGCCACGACCTTGTCATTGTCGGCGGCGGCGATTCGGCGCTCGACTGGACGCTCAACCTGCAACCGGTGGCCAAGAGCGTGACGCTGGTGCACCGGCGGCCCGAATTCCGCGCCGCACCCGACAGCGTCAACAAGATGTATGCCATGCAGGAGATGAAGCAGCTGGATTTCCAGGTCGGGCAAGTGACCGGACTGACCGGCGCCGACGGCCAGCTCTCATCGGCTGTCATCAAGGGACCGGACGGCGATGTCGAAGTGCCTTGCACGCGCATGTTGCCGTTCTTCGGCCTGACCATGAAGCTCGGGCCGATCGCGGAATGGGGGCTCAATCTTCACGAGAACCTCATTCCGGTCGATACCGAGAAGTTCCAGACATCGGTGCCCGGCATCTTCGCGGTCGGCGACATCAACTGGTATCCCGGCAAGTTGAAGCTGATCCTGTCGGGCTTCCACGAGGTGGCGCTGATGGCGCAGGCGGCCAAGCGCATTATTAGCCCCGGCGAAAGCATCGTGTTCCAGTACACGACCTCGTCGACCAGCCTGCAGAAGAAGCTCGGCGTCGTCGACTGAGCCGCTGGATCGGATCAGTTTCGCCGACCGCTTCTATTCCGCCATCACCGGAGCATGGTCGGCCTGGCCACGAAGTGGCTTTTCCGGCATCAGGCCGAGCGTGATCAGCGCCAGGAGCAGCGTTACCGCAGCGACAAGGAAGATCATTACGAAGGGCACCACGGAAATAGCCTGTCCGACGGCAAGCGTGCCCTCACCGGCAAGCGGCAGGCCGTAGCCAAGCGCGACAGCGCCGAGCATGGCGACACCGAGCGCGCTGCCCAGCGAGCGCAGGAAGGTCAGAACGCCGGTTGCGACACCAAGGTGCGCGCGATCGACAGCATTCTGAACCGATACGGTGGCGACCGGGAAGGTGGTTCCGCTGCCCAGGCCGATGCAGATCGTAAGGACCTCGACGACCAGCAGCGAGGCGTGCCCGGCAACCAGGGCAAGCAGTCCGAGACATAGGATGGAGAAGAACACGCCGACCATCGCGATCCGCTTGTAGTGGACGAAGCGCGGTATTGTCCGTCCGCTGAACGTGGCGCCGGCCACGGTGCCGAGGAGAAGGCCCAGCATCGCCAGACCCGACTCGCTGACCGAGAGGCCGACAATCGACTGCAGATAGACAGGCAGATAGACCGCCAGACCTATGTTGGCGGCCTGCAAGAGGAACATCGACGATGTGCCGGCGAGAACGATCGGGTTGCCCAGCACTTCAAGCGAGATGAGTGGTTCGGCCGCGCGCAGCAGCCGCAAGGCAAATGCCACCCAGAAAACCACCGAGACGGCGAGCAGCCCAAGAATTTCGCGCGACAGCCATGGATATTCGCTGCCGCCCCAGTTCAGCGCCAACAGCAGCAATGCCGTGGCCACGACAAGCAGCAGCGCGCCGAGGGCGTCGATGCGATGCTGCTTTGCGGCAATAGGCAGCTTCTTGAGCGGGTTGTTGATGATCGCCATGGCCAGCAGGCCGAGCGGAATGTTGATCCAGAAAATCAGCGACCAGTGCAGATGTTCGGCGAAAGTGCCGCCGAGCAGTGGCCCGGCGATGCTGGCGACAGCCCAGGTGCCGGAGATCCAGGCAGCGTAGCGCGCCCGTTCGCGTGGCGGAACGAGGTCGCCGATGACAGTCTGCGTCAAGGTGAAAAGGCCGCCACCACCGGCGCCCTGGATCGCCCGCCCGACAACCAGCACGAACATGTTGGGCGCCATGGCGCTGACCAGCGAACCCAGGAGAAAGATCAGGATCGCCGCATAAACGGTGGGCCGGCGGCCATAGACGTCGGAAATCTTGCCGTAGAGCGGTGCCATGGCGGTCGCGGTCAAGAGGTAACCGGTGACGACCCACGGCAGGTATTGCGCATGGCCGAGCGCATGCCCGATGGTCGGCATGGCAGGCGCCACGATGGTCTGATCGAGTGCCGCCAGCAGCATTGACAGGAGCACACCGGCGATGATGGCGTTCTTTTCGGCTTCGCTCAGTGGCACGCCGGCTTCCACCATCGTTGGCTTGTCGACAGCCTGATCCATGATCGTTCATCCGTAAGCTTGCGATTGACCGGCACTGTCCGGCCGTTCCGGTCCCTTTGACCGTTTTGATCGCATTGGCGTTTTGAAGCCCTTGCCTGGCGAGCCCTGCTATATGTCGTTCCGTAATAGGCCGATTTCGACAGGCGCCCGAAAGTTTTTCGAGGCTGGCACTACGCTTCGGTGGATTTGGCTTTCGCCGGCGCCGCTGGTTTCCGAGTCAAGCCGGTGGCAGCTGACCCCTCTCGATGCGTTCGATGCGATAGCGCAGCAGCCTCAGGATGCGGCTTTCGAAATTGACGCTTTCGACACGGTCGAACTGCAGTTGCGCACGGTCATGCCTGGCCAGAACTGCCGCGGTGATTTCGGCGGCCTTGGCCTTGGCAGCGTCGCAATTCCTTTGTGGGTAGGTGGCTTTCAGGTCCTCTTCGAGTTCCCGGCCATGGTTCTTGGCAATTTCGACATGGCGCTCTTCATGGCGTCTGATGTCGGCGGCCAGCGTGTCCCAGAACAGCCTGACATCGGCATCGGCCTTGCGCGGGCGGCGCCATTCGGGAAGGATCACCTTCACCTTGACGGTCACAACCGCGTCGGCGATCCGGCAGGAGTTCGAAGTCTTGGCATAGCTGATGCGGGTGGTGAAGGCCATCTGGGTGGCGCCCGGGTGCCGCGTGCCCGTGCTTTTGACCTCCGGCCCGCGTTTGGAGAGTTGTGCCTCGATGTCGTCGAGGGTGCTGCCGCCAATGGCGAAATAGCTGTACGTCTTGACGAGATTGGCCGCACCAGCCGGGACGGCAGTGGCGGCAAGCAGCAGCGCACAGAGCAGGGATGGTTTCACGCCAAGCATGGATCGGTTCATCATGTTGCCTCTTCGACCACCTTGCTTTACGGCCGTTGCCAGCGCAACGGAATTGATCCGCAGCGGATCACACATCGTTGATGAGCCTCTTGATTGATGAGCCCATGATTGCTGAGCAAATGACGGCTAGGCGATGGCAGTTGGCGCATGGACGCCATCTCGACCTTGGCGGCAAAGCCGTGGTCGTCGGCATCCTCAACGTCACCCCCGACAGTTTTTCCGACGGCGGACTGTTCGACGCCCCCGAAAAGGCGTTGGCCCAGGCACGGCGCATGATGGGGGAAGGAGCACTGGTCGTCGATGTCGGCGGGGAATCGACCCGCCCGGGCGCCGCCGCGATATCGGCGAGCGACGAACAGGCCCGCATCCTGCCGGTGATCGAAGCGCTGGCGAGCGCCGGCGGGGTGCTGATTTCGGTCGATACCTACCGCGCCGACACCGCCCGGCTCGCGGTGGCCGCCGGCGCACACATCGTCAACGATGTCTGGGGGTTGCAGCGCGAGCCCGACATTGCCCGCGTCGCCGCCGACACCGGCGCCGGGCTTGTCATCATGCATACCGGGCGGGGCCGCGAGAAGCTGCCGGACGTGATTGCCGATCAGTTGGCGTTCCTGCGAAAATCGCTGGAAATCGCCCGCCAGCATGGCATCGCCGACGACCATATCGTGCTCGATCCCGGATTCGGCTTCGCCAAGGAGACGGCGGAGGAAAATCTCGATCTGATGGCGCGCTTTTCCGAGCTCAGTGCACTTGGCTTGCCGCTGATGGCCGGTACCTCGCGCAAGCGCTTCATCGGCACCGTAACCGGCCGCGACGCGGCTGGCAGGGGTGTCGGAACGGCGGCGACCAGCGTCATCCTGCGGCTCAAGGGCGCCGATCTGTTTCGCGTCCATGATGTCGCATTCAACGTGGACGCGCTGGCGCTCGCAGATGCTATGCTGGCGCGTCAAAGCGACCAGGCGAGAAACTGAGCGATGTATGTCATCCGCATGAAGAATTGCGCATTTTTTGCCCGGCACGGCGTGCTGGACGAGGAGGAAAGGCTCGGCCAGCGCTTCTATGTCGATGCCGCTCTCACCGTCGATCCCGGCCGGGCGCTTGTCGATGATTCCATCGAGGACACGGTCAACTACGGTATCGCTTTCACGGAGATCGAAAAGATCATCACAGGACAGCGCCGCTTTCTGATCGAATCCCTGGCACTCGAGGTCGCCCGTGCACTGACAGCGCGTTTTCCGCAGATCAAAAAAGCCGAGATCACGGTGCGCAAGCCAAACGCTCCGGTCCCCGGTGTGATCGATTACGTCGAGGTGACCGTTGTCTGGCCCGAATAGCACGGTCTATCTCAGCCTTGGCGGCAATCTTGGCGACCCGGCGAAATCGATGGGCGCGGCGCTGCGCATGCTGGATGCCGACGCAGATATGCGCGTCACCGGCGTCTCTTCGCTCTATCGCACACCGCCCTGGGGCAAGCTCGATCAGCCGGATTTTCTCAATGCGGCTGCCGAAATTTCCACCGGACTGGTGCCGCGCGCCTTGCTCGACCTCTGTCTGGATGCCGAGCGCAGACTGAAGCGGGTGCGCGAGGAGCGCTGGGGACCGCGGCTGATCGACATCGACATTCTGGTGTTCGGCGACCGCGTCATTCACGAGACCGGACTGGAAGTGCCGCATCCGCGCATGCTGGAACGCGCCTTCGTGCTGGCACCGCTGGCGGAGATCGCGCCGGGCCTGGTTGTCGGTGGCCGCAGCGTCGCGGACCGGCTGGTCGCGGTCGACACTTCCGGTATCGAGCGATTGCCGTCCGGCCGGGATTGGTGGCTGGTCTGATGCCCGGGCGGGGCGACAGCAGGAGCTTCTAACCGGAGAAGCCGCCGCCATCCAGGAACGCCTGCTCCTGGGGTGTGGTCTCGCGGCCAAGCATCCTGTTTCGGTGCGGAAAACGGCCAAAATTCCGGATGATGTCGCGGTGCTCGAGCGCATATTTCAGGTTGAACTCGGCTTTGGCCTTGTGCAGCTCGACCGATACCTCCTGGTCGGCAAGGTTTTCCGAATGCTCGAACGGCAAATACAGGAACACGCGGACTTCAGGTTCCAGTGCCAGATCATGGCCGGCCGCGACGGCCTTTTGAGCAAAATACTTCGCCAGCGGATCGGTCGCGCACATATGGCCGGTGCCGCGAAAGCAGTTTCGCGGAAACTGGTCGAGCAGGATCATCAACGCCAGCGAGCCTTCGGCATGTGCCGACCAGTCGTCGCATTCACGCCGCGCGGCGGCATAGTGGAGATCGAGAAAGCGGTTGCGGAAGTCGGCATCGAAAGCCTCGTTCTTCTCGAACCATGCATCCTCGCCTGCGTCGCGCCAGAATTTGGTGACCGACAGGGCCCTGCTGTCCAATTCCATGCATAATTCCTTGTTCAATCCGCGGGTTCTGATTTGTGCAAAACACCGGCCGTCTCTTCATTGAGTGCCTGGCCGGTACGGCGCGGCTGGGTGAGGGGCGTGGGAATGGGCGTGCCGATATTGCCCCTCAGGAAGCGTTGTCCGGCACGAACACCTTCGGCGAGCTGGGTTTCGAAACGGGCGGTATCGCGGCGCCGCACATCTTCGATCACCTCTGCCACGTCTTCGGGATCGACGCCGAGCGATTCCAGCGCCGAGCCGCCGAAAACCAACGCCGATTCGAAAGTTTCGCGCAGCTGGAAGTCCACGCCGGCACGAATGAGCTGCAGCGCCGTGCCGCGGTCGAAAGCCCGGGCGAGCACAGTGAGCAGTGGAAATTCGGCCTTGATCAGCTGGGCGATGCGAACGGCCACATCCGGCTTGTCGACGCAGATCAGCACGGCGCGCGCGCGGCCAGCCCCGGCCGCATGCAGGATGTCCAGCCGCGTGCCATCGCCATAATAGACCTTGAAGCCGAAATCGGCCGCCGCCTGGATCATTTCGACATCGTTGTCGATGATCGAGACATCGATGCCGCGCAGGAGCAGCGGCTGACTGGCGATCTGGCCGAAGCGGCCGAAGCCGATGATCAGCACGCTGCCGGTCAGGCCATCGGCAATCTCGACCCCGTCGAGCGACTGCTCGTCGCGCGGTGTGAGATACCGCAAGGCGATGATCGCCAGCGGCGTCAGCACCATCGAGATGATGACGATCGCCGTCAGCGTCGCGTTGGCCCGGTTGTCGATGATGCCGACCGCGGCGGCGGCCGAATAAAGGACGAAGGCGAATTCGCCGCCTTGCGCCATGAAGACCGCACGCTCCAACGCTTCGCGATGGCGGGTTTTCAGGACCCGCGCGACGATGTAGATGCCGAGCGCCTTCATCACCATGTAGGCGATGACATAGATGGCAACCAGCCGCCAGTTCGCGACCACCACATGCAGGTCGAGCGACATGCCGACGGCAAGGAAGAACAGGCCGAGCAGGATGCCGCGAAAGGGTTCGATGTCGGCTTCGAGCTGATGCCGGAAGGTCGATTCCGACAGCAGCACGCCGGCCAGGAATGCACCCATCGCCATCGACAGGCCGCTGAGCTGCATGGCGAGCGCCGATCCGAGGACGACCAGAAGGGCGGCAGCCGTCATCACCTCGCGGGCACGGGCATCCGCCAGGATGCGGAAGAACGGATTGAGCAGATAGCGTCCAGCCAGCACCAGTCCGACAATCGCGGCAAGGCCGATGCCTATCTCGGTGAAGCGCTCCGCCAGGCTGGTGTCGGCGCCGCCGGGCGCCAGGAATGCGATCAGGGCCAGCAGCGGCACGATGGCGAGGTCCTCGAGCAGCAGCACAGAGACGATGCGCTGGCCTTTCGGCTCGGCGATTTCGCCGCGTTCCTCCAGAAGCTGCATGACGATCGCCGTCGAGGTCAGCACGAAGCCGGCGCCGGCGACGAAGGATTGCGAGATCGGAAACCCTCCCGCCACGCCAACAGCGGTCAGCAAGACCGCGCAGACGCCGACCTGCAGTGCACCGAGGCCGAAGATCTCGCGGCGCAAGCCCCATAGCCGCGACGGCTGCATTTCCAGTCCGATGATGAACAGGAACATCACCACGCCGAGCTCAGCGACATGAAGGATGGCTTCCGATTCGGAAAAGACGCGCAGGCCAAACGGGCCGATCACCACACCGGCGGCCAGATAGCCGAGAATCGAGCCGAGGCCCATGCGCTTGAAGATGGGAACGGCGACAACGCCGGCTGCAAGCAGCGCCACCACCTGAACCAGATCGTTGCTCGATGCCTCTACCGCCATTCCGCCATTCCGCTCGTTTGAGGATCGATTCCGATTTCGAAGTCTCTTTGACAAGGGGCGAAGATAGGGGCTTCGGTGGGGATCGAACAGCCCGAATCCGGATCACCGGCGATGTTGCGGGTGCGTTACACAAGTTGACGTTGGGAACGCGTTGCATCTTGCCACAATCGAAGGCTAAGGACGCTCGGCTTCGGCCATTGGAGGGTGAGCGACGATCAAGTCGAGCCCTTTTGAGGAGATGACTGACATGAAGAAGTTTTTGTTTGTTGCCGTCGGCCTGGCGGTGCTGGCCGGTTCGGCGTGCTCGAAGGCGCCCGAGTGCACGGCCGAGATCGCAACCAAGAAAGCGCAGGACATGGCTGCCGCGCTGCAGGAAGCGATCACCAAGGACCCGTCCAAGGCGGCTGACCTGACGGCCAAGGTGCAGGCCGTGACAACCAAATATCAGGGCACCACGACATTGGCCGACGCCTGCAAGGCGTATGACGAGGTGACGGCCGCGATCAAGGGCTAATCGCAGGATCGAAGCGGTTTGAACGAGGCGGCGACCGTTGGGTCGCCGCCTTTTTGCTTTTAGAGATCTATGATTGTTCAGTTTGGCGCGATGGAGCCGACTTCGATGTCATCGACACGCTTCAGGCTCATGCCGATCACCGGCACCAACTGGTCGTCGACACGCACCGCAATGGTCACCGTCATCGAATTGTCGTCAGGGATGCGGGCCTGCATCACGCCGCGCAGCTGGTTGCGGTTGATGGTGAAGACCACCTTGCGGGCATCGACGACATTGCCGCCGATGATGTCGAGGCCGGAACCGGTAGCGCCGCCCATGAAGCTGCCCTTGTAGCCCTCGCGGCCCTTGCGCTCGATCGTGGCCGACATTTGCTGGGTGAACATGCCGACCCGGCAACCGCCGTCGAGTGTCATGCCGACCTTGCCGTCCGGCGTCGAGCCGGTGAAGCTGCAGTTGAATTTGGTGCCCTTGTACTTGCCGGCGACGATTTCGCCGGGTCCGATCCATTTGCCTTCGGCCGACTGGAAGAACTGCTTGTCCGGCTCCGAGGCGGAAGCCGCTCCGCCAATGCCGACGAGTGCTGTTATCACGGTTGCCAGGGGCAAGACGCTGGACAGAATTACACTTTTCATCGACGACACCCGGCAACAAAGAGGCTGTTTGGAACCCGTCTGACCATGAACAAGATTGGTTAATGCTTCGTCACTACGGGACCACTGGGAAGCAGTCCGGCAACAATTCCGAAGGTCCAAAAGCTGCAGCCCGGTTCACTTGCCGGATGGGGTCGTTTCGGCATCTTTCCTGGTTGCAAACGATGTCAGCGCCGAGAGGAAATCGCCCAGTCCCGGACGCTTCGCGGCGCTGAAGGGTAGGGGACGCGTGGTCTCCATCGCCGCGATGCCGATGCGCGCCGTCATCATGCCATTGACGACGCCCTCGCCGAGCTTGGCCGAAAGGCGCGCCGCCAGGCCGTGGCCGACGATCTGCTGGACGAAACTGTCGCCGACGGCGATCGAACCGGTGACCGCCAGATGCGCCAGCACGCTGTGCGCGAGGCGGAAGAAGCCGAGCGTTCCCGGCCGCCCACCATAAAGCTCCGACAGGCGGCGAATGAGGCGTCCGGCCTCGAACACGACATAGGCGACATCGACCAGCGCGCGCGGGCTGACCGCCGTCACCAGCGAGACGCGTTTGGCCGCCTCGAGAATCATCACCTTGGCCCTGGCATCGAGGGGGCCGAGAATTTCGGCTTCGGCCAACCGCACCAGATTGCCGCCATCGATGATTTCGCCGCGCAGTTCGGCCAGCGCGCGGCGGCCGGCCGCGGTCTCGGGCTTGGCCGCGACGAAGGCCGACAACTCGTCGACCACCGATCGTGCCGCCTTGGGATCATCGCGTGCAATCGCATCGAGCGCCCGCTTCTGCAGCTTTTCCACCTCGGCGAGGCGGGCGATGGCCAGGAACTCGCGGATCAGGATGACCAGAAGCGCCAGCACGGCAATGGCCGCCATGCCGGCGGCCAGCCAGCCCAGCCATTCGGCACGCGCAAAGAGGTCACGTATGAGCTGATCGGTCCACAGGCCGACAGCCAGCGAAATCAGCACACCAAAGGCGCCGAAGAAGATGCTGCCGAGCAGCGACCGCTTTCTTGGAGCGATCGCCGGCGGCGGTTCGGCGGCGACGATGTCAGGCGCGTCGAAGACATCGACTTCCGCCGGGATGACCATCGCGACATCGGTCTTCATCGCGCGGGGCTTCCGCTGGGAGTCAACCTGGGCCTGGACACGGCGTGCCTCTGGCGCCTCTTGTTTCGATTTGGCTTCCGGCTCGATACGAAATGCGGCCGGCTTGCGGGGCGCGGTCATGCCAGATGATCTCCAATCAGGAACTGCAAGGCACGGTCGAGCCGGATATGCGGCAGCGACAGCGTGACGCCTTCGGCGGTGCGCTCGAGCTTTGGTGGACGGAAACGGACGAAGCGGATTGCCGGGTCCACGGTATCCTGCTTGTGATCGGACCCGGAAATATCGAAAACCGCATCATTATTCTCCGGTAAATCACCGGGAAATATGGCAGTTTCCGTTTTGCCGTCAAAGGTTTCGCCGTTGATCTTCTCGCCGGCAATCGGTGTGCCGATGATGACAGGAAGCGTCTCCCGGCCCTGCTTGACGGTGCCTTCGCGCGTCGCGCGCACCGCCGCCATGGCGACCACATCGACATCGGCGCCGGTGAAATTCGCGCGGGCCACGGCACGGTCGGCAAGCCGCCGCACGATAGCCTGCAAGCGGTCATGGCTTTCGTGGTGCAGATGGTCGGCCTTGGTCGCGGCAACCAGGATGCGGTCGATGCGCCGTGAAAACAGGTCGGTGAGGAAGCTGCCGCGGCCGGGACGGAAACAACTGAGGATCTCGGTCACCGCGCGCTCCAGGTCGGCCATGGCGCCGGGGCCGGCGTTCAGCGCCTGCATGGCGTCGATCAGCACGATCTGGCGATCGAGGCGCGTGATGTGTTCTCGGAAGAACGGTTTGACGACATGCGTCTTGTAGGCCTCGTAACGCCGGTCCATCATGGCGTGCAGCGACCCTGGGCGTGGACGCCTGTCGCCCAGCCCAGGCAGGGGCGCGAAGGTCAGTGCGGGCGAGCCTTCGAGATCGCCAGGCATCAGGAAGCGGCCGGGCGGCAAGGTCGAAAGCGCCCGCTCGTCGAGCTTGCAGGCCTTCAGATAGGCGGCGAAGCTTTCGGCCAGGCGGCGCGCTGTCATCTCGTCGGCATCGGCGTTCGGGTCAATCTCCGCCGACAGCGCCCGCCAGGCCTGCGACAGGTCCTCGCGCACCGGCAAAACGGCCATTTCGAAGGCTTCGCCGGAAAAATCGGCGAAGGATTTGCCAAGCAGCGGCAGGTCTAGCAGCCATTCGCCGGGATAGTCGACGATATCGACCGACAGCTTGCCGGAGGAAAACATGCGGCTCCAGCCGGAGGCCGATTCATATTCGATGGTCAGCCGCAATTCGGAAATGGCGCGCGTCGAATCGGGCCAGGCGCGATCGTTGACCAGTGCGGCGATGTGATCCTCGTACTGGAAGCGCGGCACGGCGTCGTCAGGCTGCTGTTCGAGGAAGGCACGAGCGATGCGCCCGGATTTCTGGGCCTCGAACAGCGGCAGGCGCCCGCCATGGATCAGATTGTGGACAAAGGCCGATATGAACACCGTCTTGCCGGCTCGGGACAGGCCCGTGACACCCAATCGCAGCGATGGAGAGAAAAGCCCGGTGGCGCGGCCCGACAGGGTGTCGAGGGCAATCCTCGCCTCGTCGGTGAAAGTGGTCAGCGATGATGCCAAAATATGATCTCTCGGGCTTCGGTCCGCCCGATATAGGCTGTGGAACCCGGCTTTGAAATGGCGTCAGAGATCGGCCGGCGTCAGGAACGCTTCGAGATGGCCGGCGCCCTGGGCGGCTTTTGCCAGATCGCCGTCGAAGCGGACGACCGCCAGACCGGTGGTCGGGAAACCGTGGTTGAGCGTGGCCCGCGCCCTCTCGTCGCCGCTGCCCGAAACCGCCATGGCGAGATCCTCCGTCATCGGATTGTGGCCGATGACCAGCATCGAACCCGATCCGCCATTTTCGCGGATGAGGCGGAGGTAACCGGCAGCGTCTTCGCTGTAGAGCGTGTCGAAGAACAGCACCCGTCCGGTGTCGGTCTGACCGGCCAGGCCTTCCAGCGTCTCCTTGGCGCGTTTGGCGTTGGAGCAGATGGTCAGGTCCGGAACATAGCAGCGGGACCGCATGGCGGCGCCCATCATTTCGGCATCGGCGCGGCCGGATGCGTCGAGCGGGCGATCAAAATCGCGCATGCCGGGCAGTGCCCAGCCGGCCTTGGCATGTCGCAACAGATAAAGCGTGCCCACCCAACCTCCGCTGACGCCGAATGCCGAACTTCCTGGATTAGCCACGAGAAAGCCGCTGCGCACAATGGCCCGTGTTCTTCAAACACAGCGAATCATCGATGTGCAGTGCCGCAAAGGGCGCTTGTGCTTCGGCGCGAAGATCATGCCGGTCTTCGAAAAGGATGTTGCACGGGATCCAAAGTGTCGAAGCGTAGTTTGGTATCAAAACGACCATTCGCTGCTGCAAAGGCGCCCGCCACCGAACATTAACAATTGCGTGAGACAGCGGCCGATTGCGCTTGTGCAGGCGTCGGACCGCGAATATATAGGCGCCAAAATTGGGGCAGTTTGGGTGAGTCGAATGAACGACATCGTTACCGCCGATTACATACCCTCCGAAGACGAGCCGTTCATGAATGAACGGCAGAAATCCTACTTCCGCCAAAAGCTCGTCACCTGGAAGAATGACATATTGCGCGAAGCGCGCGAAACTCTCGAAATCCTGCAACAGGAAAACGCCAACCACCCCGATCTCGCCGACCGCGCCTCTTCGGAAACCGACCGCGCAATCGAGCTCAGGGCCCGCGACCGCCAGCGAAAGCTCATCGCAAAGATCGATTCAGCCCTGCAGCGCATCGACGAAGGTACTTACGGCTATTGCGAGGAGACCGGCGAGCCGATCGCGTTGAAGCGCCTCGATGCACGTCCGATCGCGACGTTGTCGATCGAAGCGCAGGAGCGGCATGAGCGCCGCGAAAAGGTCTATCGCGACGACTGACGCATAGCCCATGGGCTGTGCTCATGACGGTTTGCGGCGATGTTGACATAAGAATGGCCGGTTTTCCGGCCATTTTTGTTGGCGCGCCCGACCGGCTCAATTCCCCGGCCGCTGTGCAGGTCAGATTCTGATCATCTCTTCTGGCTGGAGAGTTCGCCCAGAAGCTTGGTCATTTCGTCGTCGAGCGACTGCGGTGCCTTCGCCGCCGGTTTGCTCACCGGGCTGCTCGAACGCGGCTGGTCGAGCGACACTTCGAGTTCCTTCATCAGCTTATCGTCGATGCTGTCCTGCGTTGGCGGCGCTGGCGCCTGCCTGACGGCATTGGCGTTCGCGGATCCATAGGCGGGCAGCGGAGTGACATTGGTCAGCTGCGGCTTCGGTAGCGGTGCCGGTGCCGGCACCGGTGTTGGCGCTGCCTGGCGCGGGCGTGCGGGCGGCGCCGCGTTCACCGGCTGCGGAGCAGGTGCCTGCCTAGCCGGCGGCGGAGGAGCGGGTTGAGGTGCACGCGGTTTCGCCGCTGGGGCCGCGGCGCCCGGGACCGGCTGCAAGCCGCCATCTCCGGTCAGCGCCGGACGGCGTGGCGCCGAAAGCCGGATGTCACGTTCGACGACAACGTCGGTCGGACCGCCGATCAGCAGCAGATGTTCGATATCATCGCGGCGTATCAGCACCAGCCGGCGATGGCTGTCGACGGCGGTGGCGTCCATGACGGCCAGCCGCGTCTTGCGGTTCCTGCCGCCGGCAACGAAGGTTCCGAACGTCAGGTTGCGCACAAGCTTGATGATAACGAGAACGATGACCAGCAGGACAAGCGCTGCAAACGTCCACAACAGTGCTGCGGCATAACCGGGGCCCGCCACGCTATCCAGCCATTGCATTGGTTTTCCCTGATTGCCCTGAGGAGGTGATGCGACACTAGACCGTTGCGGCGGGCTACCGCAATGCGTTTCCGCTCTTGATGAACAGCTTGAAAACTCCGAAGGCCGGAAGATATCATTTTTATCCGACATTTGCCGCCCAGGCCTTTTCCGGACCAGGAGAATATGATTCAACCGGTCAAGGGCGGGTGTCGGAACACCGGATTCACGAGCAGGGGGCACATGGCCAAGGAAGCGCGCGGCGATTTCTATCCGGTACCGATCGTCGACCAGAATACGCGACCGGGCGCGGTTACCCGGCTCATCATTTTCATCGTCGTTCTGACCGGGGCCGCTATTGTCTTCGGCCTTTTCCGCGAGCGCCTCGGCGACCCTTTCCTGCTCGGCATGCTCGGTGTGCTGGCGATGATCGGCGTCGGCTTCCTGTTCGCCACGGCGATCGGCTTCGTGCAGATCACGCCACGCTCGACCGGTGACGAACTCTCGAAGGCATTCGTTGATTCTATGTCACAGGGCCTTCTCGTCACCGACACCAAGGGCCGCGTCGTCTACGCCAATCGGGCCTATGCCGACATGACCGGAGCGACGTCGGCGGCCGACCTGAAGACGGTCGAGGGGTTGCTCTCGGATGTCCCCGAAGCCTCGGTGACGATCTATCGGCTGGCGTCCGGCCTGCGCGACGGGCAGTCGGGCGACGGCGAGTTTCGTCTCGCGCAGTCCATTCGGCCGGGCGCCGAGCCCGGCGCCCGCTGGTATCGGGCGCGTGCCCGCGCCTTCAGAGTTCCGGGCCAGCGGCTGCCGATGCTGGCCTGGCAGCTTGCCGACATCTCGCAAGAGCGGGCCGAGCAGGAGCGTTTCTTCCTCGACCTGCAGAAGGCGATCGATCACCTCGACCATGCGCCAGCCGGCTTCTTTTCAGCCGACCAGGACGGCCGTGTCACTTACATCAACGCCACGCTTGCCGAGTGGCTGGGCATCGACCTTACCAGTTTCACGCCCGGCTCCGTCACCCTGCCGGAGATCGTGGCCGGAGACGGCATGGCGCTGGTCCGCTCGGTCAAGGCCGACCCTGGAACGACACGCAACGCGGTCATCGATCTCGACCTGACGACGATGACGGGCGAAGCGCTGCCGGTGCGCTTCATGCACCGCGTTTCGGCCAGCCGCGAAGGCCTCAACGGGCCGACGCGCACGATCGTGCTCAACCGCACGCAGGGCGAGGACGCCTCAGCCGACCTGCGTGCTTCGGAAGTGCGCTTCACCCGCTTCTTCAACTCGACACCGATGGCGATCGCCGGCGTCGACCACAGCGGGCGCATTCTGCGCACCAATGCGCCGTTCCTGTCGCTGTTTTCGTCCGTCGTCGACCGGGACGCGGTCGATCGCCGTGTGCGGCTCGACACGGTGATCCATGAGCGCGACCGGCCGGCCTTCGCCGCGGCCTTCGAGAAGGCGCAGCAGCGGCAGGCCGACATCGAGCCGATCGATACCTTGCTGCCCGGCAACGACGACCGGCACATCCGTTTCTACGTCAACGCGGTCGCCGACGGCACCGGCGGCGAGGGTGCCGAGGAGTCGGCGATCGTCTACGCCGTCGAGACGACGGAGCAGAAGGCGCTCGAAGGGCAGATGGCGCAAAGCCAGAAGATGCAGGCGGTCGGGCAGCTTGCCGGCGGTATCGCGCACGACTTCAACAATGTGCTCACCGCCATCATCATGGCGTCCGACCTTTTGTTGACCAACCACCGCCCGTCGGACCCGTCCTTCCCCGACATCATGAACATCAAGCAGAATGCCAACCGGGCGGCCTCGCTGGTGCGGCAATTGCTTGCCTTCTCGCGCAAGCAGACGCTGCGGCCGGAAGTGCTCAACCTGACCGACGTGCTGGCCGATCTCAGGATGCTGCTGGCGCGCCTGGTCGGCAACGACATCAAGCTGAAGGTCGACCATGGCCGCGACCTGTGGCCGGTCAAGGTCGATATCGGTCAGTTCGAACAGGTGGTGGTCAACCTTGCGGTCAACGCGCGCGATGCCATGCCGGCCGGCGGCGATCTCACCGTGCGCACACGCAATGTGACCGCCGAGGAATGCAAGGCCTTCTCCTACCGCGAACTCACCCCGGCCGACTATGTCGTGGTCGAAGTCGAGGATACCGGCAGCGGCATCGCGCCAGACGTACTGAAGAAGATTTTCGAACCCTTCTTCACCACCAAGGAAGTCGGCAAGGGCACCGGGCTTGGATTGTCGATGGTCTACGGCATCATCAAGCAGACCGGCGGCTTCATCTTCTGCGATTCCGAGGTCGGCAAGGGCTCGACTTTCCGCATTTTCCTGCCGCGTCATATCGCCGAAGCGAAAAAAGCAGGCCAGCCCGACGATCTGCCGGCGGCACCGGCGAAGGTTGCCGATGCGGCCAAGGATCTGTCCGGCTCGGCCACGGTGCTGCTCGTCGAGGACGAGGACGCCGTGCGCATGGGCGGCATGCGGGCGCTGGTGTCGCGCGGCTATACCGTGCACGAGGCCTCCTCGGGCGTCGAGGCGCTGGAAGTGTTCGAGGCGCTGGGCGGCAAGGTCGACATCGTCGTCTCGGACGTGGTGATGCCTGAAATGGATGGGCCGACGCTGCTTGGTGAATTGCGCAAGCGCCAGCCGGACATCAAATTCGTCTTCGTGTCCGGCTATGCCGAGGACGCATTCGCCAGAAACCTGCCGGCAGATGCGCATTTCGGCTTCCTGCCAAAGCCGTTTTCGCTCAAGCAACTGGCGACGATCGTCAAGGATGTGTTGGAGAATTAGAATCTCCTGATGTTCTTTTCCTTGCAAGACGCCGTGACAACGCCATGATTGAGGGCTGAAACGGCAGGCGGGCTTGGGGGAGCAGCGGTTGACGCCACACAACGAAGCAGACAAGGGTGCCTACGCCGACACGGTGTTGTTGCCGGGTGACCCGCAGCGCGCCGAATGGATGGCGCAAACTTTTCTGGAAGCGCCGCGCTGCATCAATCGCCGACGCGGCGCCCTTGGCTTTACCGGACTGTTTCGCGGCAGACCCATCAGCATTCAAGCGACCGGCATCGGCGTCTCGTCGTTTCTGATCTATGTGCATGAATTACTTGACTATTATGGCGCTCGGACGTTGATCCGCACGGGCACCTGCGGCAGCCTGACGGCCAAGGCCAAGCTGCGCAGCCTGGTCATCTCGCAATCGGCACAGGCGGAAAGCGCTCAAAGCGGCCAGGTTTTCGGCCTCTACAAGGCTGTCGCCGGTCCGGATCCAGCACTTCTCAGCTGCGCGCTGACCAAGGCAGCCGAACTTGGCATCGACCATTGTGCCGGCCTGACGGTTTGCAGCGACATCTTCTATCATCCTGAAGGACGCGGCCGCTTTGCCGATGCGCAGGCAGCCGGTGCGCTGGCCGTGGATATGGAAACCAGCGCGCTTTATCGCATCGCGGCCCATTTCGGGGCTCGGGCACTGTCGATGTGCACGGTGGTCGACAACATCGAGACCGATGAACTGACCGACTACTCCGAGCGCCAGGAGCTGTTCAGCGATATGAGCCGGCTGGCTCTTGCTGTCGCGGTCGACAGCTAGGCAGCTTGCCGCTTCGGCATCGCCTGTTCATCCATGCCTGGCCGATGGCCGCGCAAATAGAGCGCGCAGGTGGTGCGCAGCATGGAGGCAAAGTTTGGAATGGCGCCGTTGATCTCGATGGCTTCGTCGTAAAGCTTGGAGATGAATTTCGGCGTCGTCAGGCCTTGGTTTTCGGCGATTTCATCGAGCAACGCCCAGAAGGTCGCCTCAAGCTGGATGCTCGTGGAGTGGCCGTCAATGCGAATCGACCGATTGATCTGGCGATAGCCTTCGGGGTCCTGGCCCGCAAATACCCTGCACATCCGACAAACCTCCCATGCTTGTTGGTCTTGGGCGGGCAGGCGTACGGTCTGATACTGCTCGACCTGTCCCCATGCGCATTCTCGGGCAAAATTGCCGGAACGGCAATCGGACTTTCGTCCCTGTCCCCTAAAGCGCGTCGCCAGTTCACGGTTTTGGGCGTGGTAACCGGCTGCCACCACCTTTTCCCCGCTCTGCCCATAATTGGCTCCACACAAGGGCGGAGACTGATTTGGCCAAAGCAATTCATTCCATGATCCGGGTTCTCGACGAGGCCCGATCCGTCGATTTCTACAGGAATGCCTTCGGGCTCGATGTTGCCGACAGGCTGGACTTCGAGACGTTCACGCTCATTTACCTCAGCAACGCCGAAACCGGGTTCGAGCTCGAACTGACCGTGAACAAGGGTAGGGTCGAGCCCTACGTGCTCGGCGATGGTTACGGCCACCTCGCGGTCTCGATCGCCGACCTCGACAGCGAACATGATCGCCTCGGCGCGCTCGGCCTCAACCCGAAGAAGATCGTCGAGTTCAACCATGACGGTTCGCCGATCGCCCGCTTCTTTTTCATCGAGGATCCGGACGGCTACAAGATCGAGGTTCTGCAACGAGGAGGCCGCTTCCAATAGGAGACAATGCGGCCGCACCGGCGCGTGCGGCGCCAGCAACGGCGCGCTCAAGCATTTCGCCCAAAAGTGCGCAGCGGTTTTGGGACAACGAGATGCACAAACAAGGTCTTGAAGCACGTCGATTGTGGCGCGCTTCAAGGGGCGCAAATAGCAAGCAGGGAGGAATATTATGGTCACGATCTATGACGGGAAGCCTGGACTTTCACGTCGTGAGCTTCTCAAACGCGGTGGCATTGGTGCGCTGCTCGTCATTTCCGGCAGCGCGGTCATCAGCCCCGAACATGCCTGGGGGCTCGAGACATCCGCGCTCAAGCCCGAAACCATGGCGACGCTGATCCAGATGGCGCGCGACATCTATCCGCATGATCAGGTTCCCGACAAATATTACGCCATCGCCGTGAAAGGCCATGACGAGCAGGCCGGCAAGGACGCCGCCTACAAGACGATGATCGAAGACGGTATCGCCGACCTTGACAAGAAGTCTGGGGACGGAGGCTACCGGGGCCTTGGCTGGGAGGAGCAGCGCGTCGCGGTGCTGAAGCAGATCGAGGCGACGCCGTTCTTCCAGGCCATCCGTGGCGGCCTCGTCGTCAGCCTCTACAACCAGAAAGAGGTCTGGCCGATCTTCGGCTACGAGGGCGAGTCCTTTTCCAAGGGCGGCTACATCGCGCGCGGTTTCAACGACATCGAGTGGCTCTGAGCCCCGTCGTTTTGAACCCGCAAACAGAAATCATGGGAGGAAACCATGGCAACAGCATTTGACCTGAACAACGACGGCGTGGTCGTCATCATCGGCTCGGGCGCCGGCGGCGGTACGCTCGGGAACGAACTTGCCCAGAAGGGTGTCGACGTCGTCATCCTGGAGGCCGGCGCGCGCCACGAATATGAGGAGTTTGTCAACGACGAGTGGGATTCGTTCACCCAGCTCGCCTGGAAGGACAAGCGCACCACCTCCGGTGACTGGCGTGTGGCCAAGGATTTTCCGAACCTGCCGGCCTGGATCGTCAAGTCGGTCGGGGGTTCGACGACCCACTGGGCCGGAGCGTCGCTGCGTTTCCAGGAGCATGAGTTCAAGACGCTGTCGACGTATGGCAAAGTGGAAGGTGCCACCCTGCTCGACTGGCCGATCACGTTGGCCGAGATGGAGCCCTACTATGCCAAGGCCGAAGCCAAGATGGGCGTCACCGGGACCAATGACTGGCCGAGATTGCCGGGCAACAACAATTTCAAGGTGTTGAAGGCTGGCGCCGACAAGCTTGGCTATAAGGAATGCCACACCGGCAACATGGCCATCAACTCGGTCGAGCGCGACGACCGCTTGTCCTGCCAGCAAACCGGATTTTGCTTCCAGGGCTGCAAATGGGGCGCCAAATGGTCGACGCTCTACACCGAGATCCCCAAGGGCGAGGCAACAGGCCATCTCGAGGTCAGGCCGAACGCCATGGCGATCAAGATCAACCATGACGCCTCGGGCAAGGTGACCGGCGTGGTCTACGCCGACAAGGATGGCAAGCTGCAAGAGCAGAAAGCCCGTATCGTCGCAGTCGCCGGCAACTCAATCGAAAGCCCGCGGCTGCTGCTCAATTCGTCGTCGGGCAAATTCCCCGACGGCCTTGCCAACTCATCGGGGCAGGTGGGCAAGAACTACATGCGCCACACCACGGGCTCGGTCTATGCCATCTTCGACAAACCGGTGCACATGTATCGCGGCACCACCATGGCCGGCATCATCCGCGACGAGGCGCGCCATGATCCGTCACGCGGCTTCGTCGGCGGCTACGAGTTCGAGACGCTGTCGCTCGGCCTGCCGTTCATGGCGGCCTTCCTCGATCCAGGGGCCTGGGGCCGCTCGTTCACCACGGCGCTCGACCACTACGACCACATGGCCGGGCTGTGGATCGTCGGCGAGGACATGCCACGCGCGGAGAACCGCATCACGCTGCATGCCGACATGAAGGACGAGCACGGCATGCCGATCGCCGACGTGCATTTCGACGATCACCCGAACGATACCGCGATGCGCAACCATGCCTACAAGCAGGCCTTGGCGCTTTATGCCGCGGTCGGCGCCACGCGCACCTTCCCGACGCCGCCCTATCCGTCGACCCACAATCTCGGCACCAACCGGATGAGCGAGAAGGCGGCAGACGGCGTCGTCAACAAGCATGGCCAGACGCACGACATCAAGAACCTGTTCGTGTCGGACGGCAGCCAGTTCACGACGGGTGCCGCCGAAAACCCGACCTTGACGATCGTGTCGCTGGCGATCCGCCAGGCCGATTACATCGCCGCGCAGATGTCGGCCAAGACGATCTGAGCCGGCAAGACATCGCCCCGTAACCGGGGCGGTGCCAATTTCAGTGTCCTCCCGGGCCGCAAGGCGGAACGCGCAACGCGCGTTCCGCCTTTTTGTGTGACCAGACTGATTAGGCGCCGACCGGCTGCCCGTCCTTGCGGCGGATGGCGACCACGGACGGGCGGGGCAACTGGCCGTCCTTGAAGTCGGGCCACAGTGTCTGCACTTTGTCGAGCGTCTCGGCGTCCTCGGCCGGGTGCTGGACCGACAGGAACAAGGTCGTGCCGTCGGGGGTAAAGCAAGGGCCGGTCGCTTCGGCGCCATGCGGGCAAGTGAACAGCAGCTTCGGCAGGCCGCGCGCCGGGCCTTCGGTGTCGACGCCGTAGACGCCGTCCGGCAGGTCGAAATCATTGGCACCATCGGTCGCTACCCAGAGCCGGCCGGCCGGATCGAAGGTGATGTTGTCGGGGCAAACGAACCAGCCATTGTCCGATGTGTCCGGGTGGAAGGTGGCGCCGACCGCGGCGTCCTTCGGGTTGCCGCACAGCACGAACAGATCCCAGGCATATTTGTCGGCGGTATGGTCGGCGTCCACGCCGCGACCGCTTGGCGGGATCAGTTCGACGATGTGGCCCCAGAGGTTTTCCGGACGCGTGTTGGCCGGATTGACCTTCGACTGGTCGCGCTTCTTGTTCTTGGTCATCACCGCATAGACGCGGCCAGTCACCGGATTGGTCTCGATGTCCTCGGGGCGGTCCATCGGCGTGGCACCCAGCGCGTCCGCCGCCAGCCGTGTTTTCAGCAGCACTTCGGCCTGATCGGCAAAGCCGTTTTCAGCCGTAAGCTTGCCCTGGCCGTGAATCAGCGGCAGCCAGGTCATGGAGCCATCGGCGTCGTAGCGCGCAACCGGTACATGTATTCGAAATAATCGTCGTCGCCCATGTAGACGACGACGCGGCCGTCCTTGTTGAGGACAACCGTCGACGCCTCATGCGACATGCGGCCAAGCGCGGTGCGCTTCACCGGCTTGGACTGGGGATCATAGGGGTCGATCTCGACCACCCAGTCGAAACGGTTGGCCTCGTTCGGCTCCTTGTCGATGTTGAAGCGGTCGTGGAAGCGGCCGCGGCCATAGATGTCGGAACCGTCGAAGCCATAGCGGTCGAGCATGTCCGCGGTCGGTGCCTTCTTCGGATCGCCGCCGAACAGGTCGGAAACACCTTCCTCGCAGGTCAGCACGGTGCCCCACGGGGTGAAGCCGCCGCTGCAATTGTAGCTGGTGCCGAGCACTTTCGTGCCGGTGGCATCGGCCGAGGTCTGCATCAAGGCGTGGCCCGCAACCGGGCCGGAGACGATCATTTCGGTGTTGACGGTGATGCGGCGATTGAGCGGGCTGTCCTCGACCAGCGACCACTTGCCGTCCTTCAACAGCACTTCGACGATTGAGTGACCCATGGCGGCCATGCCGAGATCGACCTGTTCCTTGCTCATCGTCTTGCCGGCGTCATCCTCGGTCATGCCGGGAAACATGACATTGGGCGAGATGTATTCGTTGTTGACGCAGAGCAGGCCGTGGTCGGAATTGACGGTGCCTTTCGGCAGCGGCAGGAAGGCAATGTAGTCGCAATTGTAACCAAAGCGCTTCTCCTGCTCGTCAGCGGCGACCTTGTTTCCGTCGAAATCCGGCAGGCCGGCCACGAGCGGGTCGCCCCAGCGTGCCACGATCGTGGTCTCGTAACCCTCTGCGGCGGCGTGGGTCTTGTCGTAGACGCGCTTCAACTCGGGAAAGCCAAGTGTGGAAAGCGCCGCCGCGGCATGTGTTTCTCCGGCAAACAACGAACCGACGAAGCTGCCGCCGGCGATCAAAGCACCAGATGCGAGGCTGCCTTTCAGGAGAGTACGGCGCGAGACGCGCTCGGCTATGACGTCGCGAATGACAGGGGAGGATGAAGACGGGGAATTGGCCATTGTGTCTGCCTCTCAAGGTGGATGGTGACGGCGCACCGCTGCCTATCCAGTTTCGGCAACATCCAGATGACATGAGACACAAGGCAGGCCCGCCGAGGCGGCGGCGATTACCAGGGAATAATCTACTGACCGCTTCCTTTGGTGCAGGTCGAGGCGGTGAAGGCGCCGTCGGGCTGCCTCATGATGATGTCGAAGGAGGGTGCACTTTGGCCGTCGAGCGTGGCCTGGGTCAGCGACAGCGAGTTGCCGCCAGCCGTATAGCCGCCGAGCGGTCCCAGCCAGGAGATCACGCCGTTTGCATCCATCTGGTAATTGTAGCCCTGCTGGGCGGTCCCGAAGGTGACTGGGCCGCTGTAGACGTTGCCCTTGATGGTGATGTTACCGAGGTCGAGGAACATGCCAAGCAGGTACACTTCGCAGTGGTAGATGCCGTCGGGCATCTTACCGTCGCTGAAGTCGGCTCGGGCAGTGCCGGTCGCTGCCGCCAGAAGCAATATGCCGATAAAAATGCGTGAAATGCCGGATGCCATGACGTCGCTCGGTTGATGGGGCGAGCTTGCCCTACTTCTGCGCCGAGCCGCAACATCCGCCGGCGAAGTCCAAAAACTAGGCACATTGCCAATTTGGGCGAAAATTAGGCAGACACCTTGTGCGCTGCGCAAATTTCTCTCAATCAATTTTTAACCGATCCTCTTTGTTTTCATAAAACTAATATACCAAGCACCTGATAATGTTGAACTATCACCTATTATTCGGCATCTCCTGAGCGATTGGCACGGGGGTTGCATTGCATTGTTGCGGTGCAATCAACCAGCCTGGGAGTGTTAGGCATGAGGGGTAATTTCTCGACAATAACGAAAATGTTTTCGGCGAGCGTCGTTGCCGCCGGCCTGTTGATGTCCGCGCCTGCCAAGGCGGCCGACGACACGATCAAGGTCGGCATTCTCCATTCACTGTCGGGGACCATGGCGATCTCGGAGACGACGCTGAAGGACGCCATGCTCATGCTCATCGATGAGCAGAACGCCAAGGGTGGCCTGCTCGGCAAGAAGCTCGAAGCCGTGGTCGTCGATCCGGCCTCCAACTGGCCGCTGTTCGCCGAAAAGGCGCGCGAGCTGATCTCCAAGGACAAGGTCGCCGCGGTGTTCGGCTGCTGGACCTCGGTGTCGCGCAAATCAGTGCTGCCGGTGTTCAGCGAGCTCGACAACATCCTGTTCTATCCCGTCCAGTATGAGGGCGAGGAAAGCGAGCGCAACGTGTTCTACACAGGTGCGGCGCCGAACCAGCAGGCCATTCCGGCCGTCGACTATCTGATGAGCGAGGACGGCGGTTCGGTGAAGCGCTGGGTGCTCGAAGGTACCGATTACGTTTATCCGCGCACCACCAACAAGATCCTCGAGGCCTATCTGAAGGCCAAGGGCGTTGCTCCAGAAGACATCATGGTCAACTACACGCCGTTCGGCTTCTCCGACTGGCAGACCGAAGTTTCCGCGATCAAGAAATTCGGTTCGGCCGGCAAGAAGACCGCCGTCGTCTCGACGGTCAATGGCGACGCCAATGTGCCGTTCTACAAGGAACTCGGCAACCAAGGCATCAAGGCCGAGGATATTCCGGTCATGGCCTTCTCGGTCGGTGAAGAAGAGCTTGCCGGTCTCGACACGGCGCCGCTGGTTGGTCATCTCGCCGCCTGGAACTACTTTGAAAGCGTCGACACGCCCGAGAACAAGAAGTTCATCGCCGACTGGCACAAGTTCATCAAGAACGACAAGCGCACCACCAACGACCCGATGGAAGCCCATTACATCGGCTTCAACATGTGGGTGAAGGCGGTCGAGAAGGCCGGCACCACAGATCCAGACAAGGTCATCGACGCCATGATCGGCGTTTCGGTGCCCAACCTGACCGGCGGCTATTCGACCATGATGCCGAACCACCACATCACCAAGCCGGTGCTGATCGGTGAAATCCAGGCCGACGGCCAGTTCGAGACGGTTTCGCGCACGCCGGGCCTGGTGATGGGCGATGAATGGTCGGACTACCTGCCTGACTCCAAGGACCTGATCTCCGATTGGCGCGCGCCTCTGTCTTGCGGCAACTTCAACGTCGCCACCGGCAAGTGCGGCGGCAAGGGTACGAACTGATCCTCCCGGGCTGACCAGGTCTGGACCGCAGGTCCATGACCTCAGACCGCAGCGTCCGGATGGTTTCCTCCGCCGTCCGGACGCCCAATTCAACATTCAAGGGTCGCCTGAAGCCGATGAACCTGTTGCGCGCGATTGGCCTGACGCTTTTGTTCCTGCTGGCGACGCTGTCGTCGTCGGGTGCTGGCGAAGCCGATCTGCGTGGCATCATCGCCAAATTCGCGACGGCCAAGGGTTTTTCCGAGACAGGCGCTGTCGTCCACGACCTGGCGGCCACAGGTGATCCGGCTGTCGAACGACCGCTCGCGGCACTTGCCGACGGCAACCTCTACATCCGCAAGGCCGATTCACTGGTCTTCGTCGGCAAGGAAGCGGGCGACAGCGTCGAGCTGTTCGACCCGCTGAGCGGCGAGAAATCGGCGGATGCCGCCAAGGACGGCATCACCAAGATCAAGGTCAACAACACGCTGCGCCGCGTCATACGCGATGCGCTGGGCACGCTGACGCTCGGCGCCAAGGATCCGGCCGTGCGCATCGCCGCTGCCGACACCATGTTCAAGACACCCGATGCCGCAAACATCGGGCCGCTCGACACCGCGATCGCCAGCGAGACGGTGGCCAGCGTCAAGGCCCTGCTCGAACAGGCCCGTGCCGCCTCTGTCCTGGTTTCTGACCGGCCGGATGCCGACAAGCTCGCCGCCATCGCGCTGATCGGCGCACGGGGCGACCGTGATGCGGTTTCGCTGCTCACCTCGGTCGAGGAGAACGCCTCGGCTGCGGTCAAGGAGGCGACGACGGCCGCAATCGCCGACATCAATTCGACGCTGGCCTTCTGGGATGCCGGCCAGAACATCTGGTACGGGATTTCGCTGGGCTCGGTGCTGCTGCTGGCGGCAATCGGGCTTGCCATCACCTTCGGCGTCATGGGCGTCATCAACATGGCGCATGGCGAGATGGTCATGCTCGGCGCCTACACGACCTTTGTCGTCCAGCAGGTGATCCGCACATCCTTTCCCGACCTGTTCGACTGGTCGCTCGTCATCGCGCTGCCGCTCGCCTTCCTCGTCGCGGCGCTTGTCGGCTTGGCCATCGAACGTGGCGTTATCCGCTTTCTCTACGGGCGGCCGCTGGAGACACTGCTGGCGACATGGGGCGTGTCGCTGATCCTGCAGCAGGCCGTGCGCAGCATTTTCGGGCCGACCAACCAGGAAGTAGGCAATCCCTCCTGGATGTCGGGCTCGTTCAATGTCGGCCAGCTCGCGATCACCTGGAACCGCCTCTGGATCCTGGTTTTCGCGCTCTCCGTCTTTGCCGTGCTGCTCTATGTGATGAAGCGCACGCCCTGGGGGTTGCAGATGCGCGCCGTCACCGCCAACCGGCGCATGGCCGCCTCGATGGGCATCAGGACGCCATGGGTCGACGCGCTGACCTTCGCGCTGGGTTCCGGTATTGCCGGCATCGCCGGTGTTGCGCTCAGCCAGATCGACAATGTCTCGCCCAATCTCGGCCGAGGCTACATCATCGACAGTTTCATGGTCGTCGTCTTCGGCGGCGTCGGCAATCTGTGGGGCACGCTGGTCGGCGCCTTCTCGCTCGGCATCGTCAACAAGTTCCTCGAGCCCTATGCCGGCGCGGTGCTCGGCAAGATCGTCGTGCTGGTGCTGATCATCCTGTTCATCCAGAAGCGCCCGCGCGGCCTGTTCGCGCTCAAGGGCAGGGCGGTGGAAGCATGATCACCGGACGCTTCTTCGCCGCGGGGGCGGACCGCCGCATCGCGATCACGATTCTCATCCTGCTGGCGGTGGCCGTCATCGTGCCGCTGCTAAACCTGGCTGTGTCGCCGACCAGCGGCTTCTACGTGCCGTCCTACATTGTCGCGCTGACCGGCAAATATCTCTGCTATGCGCTGCTCGCTTTGGCGCTCGACCTTGTCTGGGGCTATTGCGGCATTCTCTCGCTCGGCCACGGTGCGTTCTTCGCGCTCGGCGGCTATGCGATGGGCATGTACCTGATGCGCCAGATCGGCGCGCGCGGCGTCTACGGCAACCCCATCCTGCCGGACTTCATGGTGTTCCTGAACTACAGGGAATTGCCCTGGTTCTGGACGGGTTTCGACCATTTTTGGTTCGCCGGGCTCATGGTGCTGGCGATACCTGGCCTGCTCGCCTTCGTCTTCGGCTGGTTCGCCTTCCGCAGCCGTGTCACCGGTGTCTACCTCTCCATCATCACCCAAGCGATGACCTATGCGCTGCTGCTCGCCTTCTTCCGCAACGACATGGGTTTCGGTGGCAACAACGGACTGACCGATTTCAAGGATATTCTCGGCTTCAACGTGCAGGCCGACGCGACGCGTTCGGCGCTGTTCGCGGCCAGCGCGGTGACGCTGGCGCTCGCCGTCTTCGTCACCTGGGCGATCGTCGGTTCCAAATATGGCAAGCTCCTGATGGCGGTGCGCGACGCCGAGAGCCGCACCCGCTTCCTCGGCTGGCGGGCGGAGAATGTGAAGCTGTTCGCCTTCACCGTCTCGGCGGTCATGGCCGGCATTGCCGGCGCGCTCTATGTGCCGCAAGTCGGCATCATCAATCCCGGCGAGTTCGAACCGTCCAATTCGATCGAGGTGGTGATCTGGGCGGCCGTCGGCGGGCGCGGCACCATTGTCGGGCCGATCATCGGCGCGCTGCTGGTCAATGCCGGCAAATCCTGGTTCACCGGCGTGTTGCCGGAATTCTGGCTGTTTGCGCTCGGCGGCCTGTTTGTCGCAGTCACGCTTTTGCTGCCCAAAGGCATCGTCGGCATGTGGGATTCCTGGCGCGGCAACGCCAAAGCGCTGCGGGCGGCCTCGCTGGCCGAGGAGGCCGGCATCGACCCCGTCGTCCCGCCGCCGCAGAAGATCGTTCGCAGCGCGGCGACAAGGCCTGGCGACTGGTCCTCATCCAGCCCCGAACCACAGCCGGCGGAGTGAGCGATCATGAGCAAGTCGCACACGATCCTCTATCTCGACGGCGTCTCGGTTTCCTTCGACGGCTTTCGCGCCATCAACAATTTGTCGCTGGTGCTCGACAAGGGCGAGATGCGCGCCATCATCGGCCCCAACGGGGCCGGCAAGACGACGATGATGGACATTGTCACCGGCAAGACGCGGCCCGACGAGGGCGAGGTTTTCTTCGACGGCCAGATCGATCTGACCCGGCATGATGAAGCCGAGATCGCCATGATGGGCATCGGCCGCAAATTCCAGAAGCCGACAGTCTTCGAAAGCCACACGATCGAGGAGAATCTGATGCTGGCGTTGAAGGGGCCGCGCTCGATCTTCCCGGCGCTGTTCCATCGCCGCTCGGCCGCCGAAGCGCGGCAGATCGACGACATTCTCGGCATTATCCGACTTGGTGACAAACGCGACCAACTGGCGGCAAATCTGAGCCATGGACAAAAGCAGTGGCTGGAGATCGGCATGCTGCTCGCGCAGGACCCGAAGCTGCTGCTGGTCGACGAGCCGGTCGCCGGCATGACCGATGCAGAGACGGAGGAAACCGCGCGGCTGCTCAAGGAGATCGCGAGCGACCATTCGGTCATCGTCGTCGAGCACGACATGCATTTCGTGCGCGAGCTGGGCGTCAAGGTCACCTGCCTGCACGAAGGCTCGGTGCTGTCCGAGGGCACGCTCGATTTCGTGTCTGCCGACGAGCGCGTCGTCGAAGTCTATCTGGGGAGATGAGTATGGTCTGGCGGGTTCAATTCCATCGCTTCGATCTGTCCTTCCTGCGGTTCTGGAGAAGGCGCTGACATGCTCGAAGTTTCCGATGCCACGCTGCACTACGGCGCTGCCCAGGCGCTGCGTGGCGTGTCGCTGAAGGCCGGCGCCGGCAAGATCACCTGCGTGCTCGGCCGCAACGGCGTCGGCAAGACCAGTTTGATGAGATCGATCGTCGGCCACCATCGGCTGACGAGCGGAAGCGTTGCCTTCGAGGGGAAGGCGCTCGACCGGAGCGCGGCGTATGACCGCGCCCGGTCGGGCATCGCATTCGTACCGCAGGGCAGGGAGATCTTTCCGCTGCTCACGGTGCGGGAGAACCTGGAATCGGGCTTTGCGCCGCTGAAGCGTGTCGACCGCAACGTGCCCGCCCATGTCTTCGAGTTGTTCCCGGTGCTGAAGCAGATGCTGGGTCGCCGTGGCGGCGACCTTTCCGGTGGCCAGCAGCAGCAGCTCGCCATCGGCAGGGCGCTGGTGATGCGGCCGAAGCTGCTTGTGCTCGACGAACCGACGGAAGGCATCCAGCCGTCGATCATCAAGGATATCGGCCGCGCCATCCGCTATCTGCGCGACCAGGCGGGCATCGCCGTGCTTTTGGTCGAACAATATCTCGATTTCTGCCGTGAGCTTGCCGACGAGGTCAACATCATGGACCGCGGCCTGATCGTCCACACCGGCCCGGCGGAAGATCTCGACAGGGCGGATGTCCGCAAGTTCCTGACCGTCTAAAGCGCGTCGCATCCAGGCGGATTCAAACGACGCGCTTTAGATCTGTGGTTTTGTCCATGTCGTTGTCCCAAAACCGCTGCGCACTTTTGGGCGACATGGACTAGAATCAGCAATGGACTTCAAGTGACGGTCCGAAGTCTTTCGCAAGTCCAATATTTCTTCGATCCAGTTATCCGTGTCTCTGGCGCGCCGGCGGCTGCGTGCTAGTCTTTTCTTGGCTTTTGTGAGTCGGCCGTTTCCGTATCAGTCTGGTGTTATCGCAGATCGAGGGGCGCGGCGAAGGCCGGGCAAGTTCCACGCAAGCATGCATTCCTAGCTTCCCTCCTGCGATCTGATTGTCGTTCAACGCGTTTGGGCACACAGGCTAAGGGACTGCCATGGAACGTTACGTCGAGGACTATCAGAAGCGGCGGTTAACCGAACGCGTCGATATCATCACCGCGATCAACATATTGAGGTCCCAGGGGTACGATCGCGACGAACTGATCGAGGAAATCACCAAGGTCTTCTATGTCGATCTCGATGCTTTCAACGAAATCGTCATGGCGGCATAGGGCTGGCTTCTCTCACGATCGACTTGCCGAAACAGGCAAGGCTGTCCCGACACGGTCGACATCTCAGGATCGCGGTTAACCCACGCGCCGGAGTGGCGAGGCGGTGACGCGGTTGCGGCCGCCGCGCTTGGCGGCGTAGAGCGCCTTGTCAGCGGCGCTGAGTACCTTGTCGAAACTGAGGCCCTCCTTGGTGCCGAAAGCAAATCCGGCACTGACCGTGCATGTCAGCGAACCCGTCTCGGTTTCGATGCGGCACGCGGCGAACGCGGACCGTATGGCTTCGGCCGTGGCCTCCGCCGTTTCGGGCAAGGTCCGCTTCAGCACCAGAGCGAATTCCTCGCCGCCCATGCGCGCGGCGACGTCGGTCGGGCGAAGATTGCCGGCGAGTTCCCTGGCGAACACCCTCAGCACCTCGTCGCCAGCGGCGTGACCGAATTCGTCGTTGATGGCCTTGAAGCCGTCGAGGTCGAACACAACCACAGCGGTGAAGGCGCCGACCGGGGCACTGCCATGCAGGTCGAACAGCGCGCGCCGGTTGAGCAGGCCCGTCAGCGGGTCGGTCAGGGCATTGTGGCGGTGATGCCTGGCCAGACGCCCTTGATTGAGCGCCAGCGACAGCGCGCCAATGCCGGTCATGCTGGCGATGACGATGATGAGGCTCAACTCCTCGGCCCAATTGCTTGGTGCATGCCCAAGGATCAGCTTTCCGTCCCAGGCGAGAACCATGGCGCAGAGGGCGAAGGACGTGGCCGTGGCCGAATAGAGCGCGGTGATGCCGATTGTCAGGGCAGGAGCTTCGTTGCGACCCTTCCAGTATTCGAGCGCCGTTGCGAACAGAAGCAAGGCAGCAAACATGTTCTCCAGCATGAAGCCGAGACCGTCATAGCCGAGAGCCATGGCAGGCAGCACGACGGCCAGCGAAATGCTGCCAACCACCGTTCGCGGGATCGGCGAGCCGCCGCTTCGGAACTGGTAGGCCGCGCCCAGCATGGCTGAAAAACCAAGCAGGAGCAGGGCAACGGTCGCGATGCCGAGCAGGCGCCCGGGCATGTCGATATAGGCGTCATAGGCAAAAATGTCTGCCACCACCAACAGCAGGCTGACCGCCCATGTCAGCAGGAATTTCTCCGAGCGAGCAGTCAACCACATACCAAACAGTGTCAGGCTCAGGCAGGTGGCGGAAAAACCAACAGCCAGCAGAAGTGAAGTGTAGTCGAGCGACATGCCCTCGTTCCTTGCCGGCGGCGATCCCAGCTCTGCGGCTTGGCCAGGCTGGATTCATGCAGCAAGGAGGTATCGATAAGGTTACGAATGTGCCGAAATTGCCTCGATTGGACGGCTTGCTGCGCCAAAAACGCATAGGAAAGGCGCTTGGCGTGAAAGTCCTTATGCCGATGTCCTTAGTCGGCCACCCGCTTCAACAGCGCCATGGCGCCGAACGGCGCGCGCACCTTGCCCTCGGTGATGAAGTAGACGAACACGTCGCGCGGTTTGACGGGTGCTTCGGTCGAGGGATCGGTGCGCGGCAGGTCGGCCGGCACCTTGCCTTCCGCCCAGGTCCTGGCGCGCGCGGCCCATTCATCCAGGCCTGCCGGCGTGTAGCAATCGGGATTGTCGTCGCTGCCGGTCTGCAGCCGGGCATAGATGAAATCGCCGGTGACGTCGGCGATGGCCGGATATTTAGCGTGGTCGGCATAGACGATCGCCGCCTTGTATTTGCGCACCAGCGCCGCGAATTCCGGCACCATGAAACTGTCGTTGCGCACCTCGACCGCGTGGCGCAGCCCAACGCCGTCCTGCTTTTCCGGGAGCAGCTTGAGGAAGGCTTCGAAATCGTCCGGGTCGAACTTTTTCGTCGGCGCGAACTGCCACAGGATCGGTCCGAGCTTTTCACCGAGCGCCGCCACGCCCGAACCGAGGAAGCGCATCATCGATTCACCGGCCTCGCCGAGCACGCGCCGGTTGGTGACGAAGCGGTTGCCCTTGAGCGAATAGACGAAACCGTCTGGCGCTTCGCTCGCCCATTTGACGAAGGTCGGTTCCTTGAAGCTGGAATAATAGGTGCCGTTGACCTCGATGCTCGACACCTGCCTGCTGGCAAATTGCAGTTGCTTGGCCTTGGAGAGCTTTTCGGGATAAAAGGACGTATCCCAGGGTTCGAACGTCCAGCCGCCCATGCCGGAGCGGATTGTTCCCGATTTGCTCATTGCCATCCTCCCGAATTCAGAAAAATCAGGCCGTCGTGATCTTGTCGACCGGCTTCGCCATGTCGACGAGCACCCATCCTGGCCGGTATGGATTGGGCCGGCGACCCGTTTCGTGGAAACCATAGGCCAGATAGAGCGCGATGTTCCGCTCCATTTTGGCGTTGGTGTAGAGCCGCACCTCGGGCAGGCCCCACGCCAGCGTCTGGTCGTCCGCGTGTTTGAGCAGGGCGATGCCAAAGCCCTTGCCCTGAAATCCTGGCGCGACGGCGACTGAGAAGATCATCGCGTGGTCGTCATGACGCTCCAAAGTGAGCAGACCGGCAAGTTCGCCGTCACGCTCCAGAAGCCAGACCTCGCCACGCGCGATACGCGGTGCATAATCCTCAGTGACGGGGATCGGTGGCGCGCCGAACAGCGCGGAATAGGGCGCGTAGGCGGCTTCCGTCAGCGAGACGACAGTTTCGAGATCACCGGGAAGCGCTCTTCGGATTGTCATTCAAATGCTCTCCAAGCGCCGACTGGTTCGCCATCACTCCGCCGCTTCGCGCTTGCCTCCGGGGCGCCGCTCCAGCAACTCCTTGAGGAACTGGCCGGTGTAGCTGCGCTTTTCGCGCACGATCGCTTCCGGCGTGCCGGAGGCGACCAGTTCGCCGCCGCCGTCGCCGCCTTCAGGGCCGAGGTCGAGCACCCAGTCGGCGGTTTTTATCACCTCGAGATTATGCTCGATGACCACCACCGTGTTGCCCTGGTCGACCAGTTCGTGCAGCACTTCCAGGAGCTTGGCGACATCGTGGAAATGCAGGCCGGTGGTCGGCTCGTCCAGGATGTAGAGTGTCTTGCCGGTCGCCTTGCGCGACAGTTCCTTGGCCAGCTTGATGCGCTGCGCCTCGCCGCCCGACAGCGTCGTCGCCTGCTGGCCGATATGGATGTAGCCGAGGCCGACCTGCTTCAGCGTGTCGAGCTTGTCGCGCACGCCGGGCACGGCGGCGAAGAAATCGACACCTTCCTCGACCGTCATGTCGAGCACGTCGGCGATCGACTTGCCCTTGAACAGCACGTCGAGCGTCTCGCGGTTGTAGCGCTTGCCGTGGCAGACGTCGCAAGTGACGTAGACGTCGGGCAAAAAGTGCATCTCGATCTTGATGACGCCGTCGCCCTGGCAGGCCTCGCAGCGGCCGCCCTTGACGTTGAAGGAGAAGCGGCCGGGCTGGTAGCCGCGCGCCTTGGCTTCCGGCAGGCCCGCGAACCAGTCGCGGATCGGAGTGAAGGCGCCGGTGTAGGTGGCGGGGTTGGAACGCGGGGTGCGCCCAATCGGCGACTGGTCGATGTCGATGACCTTGTCGAGGAATTCGAGGCCCTCGATGCGGTCATGGTCGGCCGGATGCTCGCGCGAACCCATGATGCGGCGCGACGCCGCCTTGAACAGCGTCTCGATCAGGAAGGTCGACTTGCCGCCGCCCGACACGCCGGTGACGGCAGTGAAGGTGCCGAGCGGGATTTCGGCGGTGACGTTCTTCAGATTGTTGCCGCGCGCGCCGACGATCTTCAGCCGCCGGTTCTTCTTCGCCTCGCGCCGCACGCCGGGCGTCGCCACTTCGAGCGCGCCCGACAAATATTTGCCGGTGATCGAATTCGGATTGGCCATCACCTGCTGCGGCGTGCCCTGGGCGATGATCTCGCCGCCATGGATGCCGGCGGCCGGGCCCATGTCGACGACATAGTCAGCATGCAGGATGGCGTCCTCGTCATGCTCGACGACAATCACCGTGTTGCCGATGTCGCGCAGGTGCTTCAGCGTGTCGAGCAGGCGTGCGTTGTCGCGCTGGTGCAGGCCGATCGACGGCTCGTCCAGAACATAGAGCACGCCGGTGAGACCGGAGCCGATCTGCGAAGCCAGGCGAATGCGCTGGCTCTCGCCGCCCGACAGAGTGCCGGAATTGCGCGACAGCGTCAGGTAGTCGAGCCCGACATCATTGAGGAAGCGCAGCCGCTCGCGGATCTCCTTCAAGACGCGCACGGCGATCTCGTTCTGCTTGTCGTTGAGCGAAGCTGGCAGGTCGGTGAACCACTTGTCGGCGTTGCGGATCGACTGTTCGGTGACTTCGCCGATGTGCTTGCCGGCGATCTTCACGGCCAGTGACTCGGGCTTGAGCCGATAGCCCTTGCAGACCGGGCAAGGCGTCGCCGACATGAAGCGCTCGATCTCCTCGCGCATCCAGGCGGATTCGGTTTCTTTCCAGCGGCGCTCGAGATTGGGGATGACGCCTTCAAAGGTCTTGGTGGTCTTGTAGGAGCGCAGGCCGTCATCATACTGGAAGGTTATTTCGCGCTCGCCGGTGCCGCGCAGGATGGCCTCCTGGGCTTCCGCGCTCAAATCCCTGAACTTGTCGCCGAGCTTGAAATTGTAGGCCTTGCCCAGCGCTTCCAGCGTCTGCGCGTAGTAGGGCGAGGTCGATTTCGCCCACGGGCTGACCGCACCGTCGCGCAGCGAAACGTTCTCGTCGGGCACGACGAGGTTGGGGTCGATGGCGCGCTGGCTCCCGAGACCGTCGCAGGTCGGGCAGGCGCCAAACGGATTGTTGAAGGAGAAAAGACGTGGCTCGATTTCCGGAATGGTGAAGCCGGAGACCGGACAGGCGAACTTTTCCGAGAACAGGATGCGCTCGTGCGTCTCGTTCTTGGACTTGTTGACCGAATCCTCGCCGGTCTGGCTGGCGTCGAGCGGCTTGTCGGCGAATTCGGCGACCGCCAGCCCATCGGCGAGCCTCAGTGCCGTCTCGATGGAATCGGCTAGCCGGGTGGCGAGATCCCCACGCACGACGATGCGGTCGACGACGACGTCGAGGTCATGCTTGTACTTCTTGTCCAGCGCCGGCACGTCGGCGATTTCATAGAAGACGCCGTCGACCTTGACGCGCTGAAAGCCCTTCTTCTGCAGTTCCAGCAATTCCTTGCGGTACTCGCCTTTGCGGCCGCGCACCATCGGCGCCAGAATGAACAGGCGGGTGCCCTCCTCGACCGCCAGCACACGGTCGACCATCTGTGACACTGTCTGGCTTTCGATCGGCAGGCCGGTGGCCGGCGAATAGGGGACGCCGACGCGCGCGAAAAGAAGCCGCATATAGTCGTAGATTTCGGTGACGGTACCGACGGTCGAACGCGGGTTCTTCGAGGTCGTCTTCTGCTCGATCGAAATGGCCGGCGACAGGCCGTCGATCTGGTCGACGTCCGGCTTCTGCATCATTTCGAGGAATTGCCGCGCATAGGCCGACAGGCTCTCGACATAGCGGCGCTGGCCTTCGGCGTAGATGGTGTCGAAGGCGAGCGACGATTTGCCAGACCCGGACAGGCCGGTCATGACGATCAGGCTGTCACGCGGCAAGTCGAGATCGACATTCTTCAAATTGTGTTCGCGCGCCCCGCGAATGGAAAGATATTTATGGTCGGCCATTGCCGGTCGCCGCCTCAGAAGCTGGAATTTCCTGGAATGGCGGGTTTTCCCGGCCATCCCCTATGTAGGTAATTTTGCCGCCACGTCGAGAGACGCCACAATTCCCGACAAAAGCGTTTAACCGTCTTTCGCGTGAACGGGCAAGCGGAAAGAACAAAGGCCGAACACGCTCCTGACAAAGCTGTGCAAAACTGACTTGTACGTAACCTCCCGGTGATCACGTTTTTCGGTAACCGGCTATTGATGGTTGACGTCCCCGACTCAGGGGAGCAGTGTCCAGAAGTCAACTGAAGCCGGCCGTCTTTCGATGGCCTCGCCGCCAGAGGCGGCCTGCGAGACGCCGCAGGCATCTGCGATTTGTGCTTCGGGACGACACGTCGCAACGGACAAGGGAGTGGAGCCATGACGCCACCGGATCGTCCCCTAGGGTTCCAGTTGTCACTGGAGCCGCGGCAGGCATAAGTGCCAGGGTTTAGCGTTTGCGCCACCCGACAAACCGTGACCTGCCATATCCCACAAAAATCAGAGACTGCTAGTCGGATCGTCGGCTGAATGCCGCGGAGCATCCGAAATCAAACGCCGGCAGTACACTCCCGGCAAAATTGGATTTGAGATCCAAAAAGGCCCCGTCCGTTTGCGCAAAGCACGGCGGGGCCATTTTCATGCGCGGCTTGTTTTGTCGACCATGGCGCGGCGCACGACGCTGGACAGATCATGCAGTCAGTGGCGCGGCAGCCCGGTGGCGCCAGCGCCGACATCAACTGTGATGCTGCCTGAAATCCTGACATCCGTGTTGCCGATCTTGAACTGGCCGTTCCCATTGCTGGGGGATGCGTCGTCGGGTTCGGGCTGCGGAGCCGGCTTGGCGATGCGATAGTCGCTGGTCACGCCGGGCAGGGCGCCTTTCCGCACTGCTGGCGAGCTGTCGTCGGCAAGGGCGGTGCCGCTCATGGAGCCGGCAAGAGCGATCACGACCACGGCGATGACGCGATGCAATGTTCTGGACGGATGAGTGTCGGTCATCGCCCAGTTATAGGGGCGTGTCGACGAGGCGACCAGACCGGCGTCGTCAAATCTTCGACAGCCGGCGACGCGCTTCAGCCTCACGCGGCCTGTTTGCGCGTGTCGAAAACATGGTCGACTAGACCCCAGGCCTGAGCCTCGCGGGCCGTCATGAAGTGGTCGCGGTCCAGCGTGCGCTCGACCTCTTCATATGTGCGGCCGCAATGCTGCGCATAGAGTTCGGCCATATGCCGCTTTGTCTGGCCGATGCGCTCGGCATGGCGCTGGATGTCGGAGGCCTGACCCTGGAATCCACCCAGCGGCTGATGCAGCAGGATGGTGGCGTTCGGCAGCGAGATGCGACGCCCGGCCGTGCCCGCCATCAACAGGAACGAGGCCATCGACGCGGCAAAGCCCATGCACACCGTCGACACCGGGCAGCTGATGTATTGCATGGTATCGTAGATGGCGAAGCCGCTGGTCACCACGCCGCCAGGCGAGTTGATGTAGAGCGATATCTCCTTGTCGGGATTGTCCGATTCCAGCGACAGCAGCTGCGCGCAGACCAGCGCCGAAATGTCGTCGTTGATTTCACCGTTGATGAAGATGATGCGCTCGCGCAGCAGGCGCGAGAAAATGTCGAAGGCGCGTTCGCCGCGGCTCGATTGCTCGATCACCATCGGAACCAGATTGGCAAGGCCGCTCATTGTTTCGTCTCCGTCCGTTTCATTGTTCAGGCCGCGCGCAGCAACAGCAAAGGCGTGTTCGCGGCGGCCGGCCATCTTGGATTGCGCGACCCCAGCGAAAGCCTGCAGCCTGCGCCGGCCATGGCAACAGCGGGCATTGCCGTTCGGGCAAAACCGTCATGGACGATGCGCAGATGCGTGCCGCCGGAGACGGTGCGGGCGAGTGTGAAGGTGACAATGCTGTCGAGCGGGCTGTCGAGCCGAGCCTGCCGCCCGGCATCGCCTGGCTGCGGCCGCTCGCGCCAGGAATAGCGCAGCAGCCGTTCGGGCTCGGCGTCGATGATCTCGCATTCGATCGCCGCCTCTGGCCCGGCGAAGGCAAAACGGCTGCCGGTCTCAGGGCTGATGTCGTTCGGCATCATCCATGCGGCGAGCAGCTCGGGCACGGTCAGTGCGCGCCACACCTTTTCCGGCGGCTCCGGCAGGTCGCACTCAAACTCGATCGCGTCAGGCGCGGTGTTGGTGTCCGCGTGGCTTTGGTCTGTCATTGATCCCATGCTCTTCATTGATCCATGTCCTTCAAAACCGCCTTCAGCCTTTCGATGCGCTCCGGCCAGAAGGTCCGGTAGCGTTCGATCCAGGAGAGCAAGGGGGCAAGCCCTTGCGGGTCGGCGCGATAGTAGGCGTTGCGGCCCGCTCGCCGCTCGACCACCAAGCCAGCGCCGCGCAACACCGCCAGATGCTGGGAGACGGCGGGTTGCGACACCGTCATGCCGCTGCGCAATTCCGAGACGCTCATTTCGCCAGCGGCAAGCTGCTCAAAGACGGCGCGGCGCGTCGGGTCGGCAAGGGCGCGGAAAATCTCTGCTTCGATCATGACGAAAGCATAAGTCGATACTTATTGATTTGGCAAGCGCTGTTTTTACGAGTTTGCCGGAAGCCAGCGCCTCACCAGCCCGGCAGGTCCATCAAACGTCGCCTCGAAGATTGGCGACGCAAGCACGGCGTGGATGTGAAGCGTACCGGTGCCGACGTTCTTGAACCCGTGTTTCCTGTTCGCGGGAACAACGAGAGACTGGCCAGAGGTCAGGACGTTGTGCTCATCGTCGATCCACATCTCGGCCCTGCCGGCGATAACGGTCAGCACTTCCTCGACGGGATGCCAATGCGTTGGGGCACCTACCGTGGGCTCGACCCATTGCTCGAATATGCAAAGTTGCGATGCACCGTTGCTTGCCGACACATGCATACGCGTTCCCACACCTGCTCGCCATTGCTCGCGCGGCTGGTCCTCATGTGTGACGGAGTTCATTGATTGCCCCCGACCCATTCCCGATTTCATGGAAATTTCGGACCGGAACACTACATCTTGCTGACAAACATTGACAGAACGCCACGGGCGTCATAGAACGAAAAGGGAACAAAAACCTTGTGGGAAAAGCCAGCCATAGCAGGCGGCGATGGTCTGCAGCCTGTAAGGTGCTGCGACAAAAATTTGTTTCGGATGAGCGCGGAGAAATATCATGGCGGGTAGCGTCAACAAGGTCATTCTGGTCGGCAACCTCGGTGCAGATCCGGAAATCCGTCGCCTGAACTCGGGCGAGCCGGTCGTCAACATCCGCATTGCGACGTCGGAAAGCTGGCGCGACAAGAATTCCGGCGAGCGCAAGGAAAAGACCGAGTGGCACAACGTCGTCATCTTCAACGATCAGCTTGCCAAGGTGGCCGAGCAGTATCTGAAGAAGGGCATGAAGGTCTATGTCGAGGGCCAGTTGCAGACGCGCAAATGGCAGGACCAGACCGGCAACGACAAGTACACGACGGAAGTCGTGCTGCAGAAATTCCGCGGCGAGCTACAGATGCTCGACGCACGCGGTCAGGGTGAGGGCGGTCAGGTCGGCGGCTATGCCGGTGGCGGCAGCAGCCGTGGTTCCGATTTCGGCCAGTCCAGCCCGAGCGAAAGCTTCAATCGTGGTGGCGGCGCCAAGAGCGGCGGTGGCGGCGGTTCGTCGCGCGAACTGGACGACGAAATCCCGTTCTGAGGACAATCAGCCACCGGAGAGGCGGCAATGTCGCTGCAACCGCTGCTTGCCGCCCCTTCTCCGGTTCCCTGGCATGCCTTTGCGGCTTTCGCCGCGCTGGTGATAGGGGCCACGCAGCTGGCGCTGCCGAAGGGAACGCGGCGCCATCGCATCGCGGGCTATGTCTGGGCCGCGCTGATGCTGGTCATCGCCGTCTCGAGTTTCTGGATTCATCAGATCCGCCTCGTCGGCCCTTTCAGTCCGATCCATCTCCTGTCGATCCTGGTGCTGGTCACCGTACCGCTGGCGGTGTGGCACGCGCACAGTCATCGGGTCGCCAAGCATCGCAAGTCGATGATTGCGCTGTATGTCTTTGCGCAGGTCGGGGCCGGCATCTTCACGCTGTTGCCGGGCAGGGTCATGCACGATGTCGTCTTTGGCGTCGCGCGAGCCGGACCATGATCCTATTTAATCCTTGAGGCGGATGACCCCAAGTGGAAGGAATATCAGATGAAAGCACGTGTAAAGTGGGTGGAGGAGCGCACCTTCGTCGGCGAATCCGGCAGCGGCCACAAAGTAGTGCTGGGAACCGCGCTCGGACCGGAAGGCAAGACGCCAGGACCTAGCCCGATGGAACTGGTGCTGATCGGCACCGGCGGCTGTTCGGCCTATGATGTCGTGCATATCCTCGAAAAGGGGCGCGAGGCGATCGAGGATTGCGTGGTCGAGCTCGACGCCGACCGGGCCGAAACCGAGCCCAGGGTGTTCACCCGCATCCACATGCATTTCGTGGTCAAGGGCCGGTCGCTCTCCAGCGACAAAGTCAAACGGGCGATCCATCTTTCGATCGAAAAATACTGCTCAGCCTCCGCGATGCTGGCCAAGACCGCCACGATCACCCACGATTTCGAAGTCATCGATACAACGGCGAAGTAGGGCCGGCTTCGGCGGCTCGTCGCGAGCTATCCCGCCATCAGCGCCTTGATGCCGTCGGCGACGAACTGCACGGCAAGTGCGGCCAGGATGACGCCGAGCAGCCGGGTCAGGATCGAACGCCCGGTCTGGCCGAGGATGCGGTCGATACGTTCCGACAGCACGAACACCAAATAGGTGATGGCAAGGCAGACGAAGATGATGCCGACCAGCGCCGCCTGCGCGGCGAAGCCCTGGAATGAACTGGACAAAAGCACCGTCGCCGAAATGGCGCCGGGGCCGGCGATCAGCGGGATCGCCAGCGGGAAGGCGGCGATGTTGTGGATCATGTCCTTGGTGATGGCGACGTCGCCGATCTTCTCCTTGCGGTCCTGCCGTCGCTCGAACACCATTTCGAAAGCGATGAAGAACAACAGGAAGCCACCGGCGACGCGGAAGGCCGGCAGCGTGATGCCGAAGACCGACAGGATCGAGGCGCCGGCAACCGCAAACAGCGCCATCACCAGAAAACCGATGGTCGAGGCGCGGACGGAAACCTGCTGGCGCTCCTCGCGGTTCATGCCGCGTGTCACGGCAAGGAACAGCGGCGCCAGACCAGGCGGATCGATGGTCACGAGAATGGTGACGAAGGCGTTGAACAGGCTGTCGAAGCTCGGCATCTCTGACCCCTCCCGCCGGGCCGCGCCCGCACCATGACATTGGTAGAGCAAAGCCCGGTCGGTGGGAACTGTCAGCGGGACGAAACCGAAACTTCGACACCCCTTTCATCTTGACGCAATTCCGGACAGGAAGCCGTTTCACATTTTATTCTGGAGTTGTTTTAGCCGGCAGCGCCGCAATAGGCCTCGATGCGATAACCGTCCGGATCGACGACGAAGGCGGCATAGTAGTTTTCGCCATAGTCGGCGCGCAGGCCCGGTGCGCCATTGTCGCTGCCGCCTTCGCGCAAGCCGCCGGCATGGAAGGCGTCGACGCTGCTCCGCGTCGGTGCCGCGAAGCAGAAATGCAGGCCGGATTTTGCGTCTGGTGGCACCGGCCGCGCGGCCTCGTTGACCCACAGCACGACGCCTTGCGCGCCATAACCCAAGGAGCCCGGCGACTGGCTGAGACAGCTATAGCCGAGAGGCTTCAGCGCAGCATCGTAGAAGCGCTTGGAAGCGGCGGCGTCGCGAACGCCGATCGAGATATGATCGAACATATTTTTCTCCATTGTTACAATGCCTTGTAGCGTCAGGTTGTTGCCGTTCGGCGCGCCAGGAATTCGACTTCCAGCCGCCATGTCGCGCCATTGTCGTGTGAGCGCTCGCCGAGCCAGCGGAAGGAATTCTCGGTGATGCGCGAAAAGCTCCAGCGCACCGAGGAGCCGGTGCCATCGGCGCCCAGTTGCGCGATCGTATCGCCTTCGGCACGGCCGAGCTGGCGACTGTAATACTGGTTGCGCGGGTCGCTCCAGAAGATGTGCCAGGCGTCGGCGGCGGGGTCGTAGACGCGCAATGTCGTGCCATAGAACGTCCATATGCCGAGCAAAGGCGAGGGGCCGGCGTCCCGCGCGGGCAGGATCCACACGTCCTGGATTGCGCGGCCTTCCAGCACCCAGCCGAAATGCACCTCGCCACGCCCGGTAAGCACCGTGCCGTCCTCGAGATGGCGGGAGGCGTTAAAAGTCCAGGCGCCGACGAAACGGCCATAGAGGTTCAGTTTTTCAGCAAGTCCGTCGATTGGTCCGGCACTGTGCAAGGCTTCGGCAAAGGAGGATTGGTCGTACATGGTTCCGGTCTCTTCTTGTCAGGAGACCGGGAGGAGTAGGCCGCGATGGGGTTCTGGGCTTGGGAAAAATTGCTATATTTCGGTCATGACAGCGACCACGCGTACCCTCGCATCAGGGGCCGGCTGGCACGTGGCGGATGTGATCTGCACGGTCGGCGCCGGTGAGCGGCCGTTCGAGGAGGCCCATCGGGATTTCTGCGTCGCCGCGGTCTCCAGCGGCACGTTCCGCTATCGCGCGCAACAAGGCACGGCGATGCTGGCGCCCGGCGCGCTCCTGCTCGGCAATCCCGGCACATGCTACGAATGCGGGCATGAACATGGCAGCGGCGACCGTTGCCTCTCGTTCCATTTCGGGCCGGCCTATATGGAACGGATCGTGGCTGGCGTGCCCGGCGCGAAAAGGCTGGCCTTCGAGGCGCCGCGCTTGCCACCGTTGCCGGCCCTGGCATCCTTGCTCGCCGAAGCGGAAACCGCTCGCGAGATGGCCGACGTCGACGCCTTCGAGGAACTCGGGCTGCGCATTGCGGGTGCCGCGGTGGCAGCAGTCTCCAGCCCCGCGTATGTCAGGCGTGCGCCAAGCCGCCGCGATCAAAAACGGGTCGCCGAAGCGGTGCGGCGGATCGAACTGGATGCCGACAGGCCGGTTTCGCTTTCAGCGCTTGCCGATGAGACCGCGACCAGCCCCTATCATTTCCTGCGCATCTTCCGGCAGGTCGCGGGCATGACGCCCTACCAGTTCCTGCTTAAGACCCGGCTGCATCGCGCGGCGGTGCGGCTGCGCCTGTCCGACGATGCGGTTTCGGTGATCGCCTTCGACGCAGGCTTCAACGATTTGTCGACGTTCAATCGCCGGTTTCGACGCGTCATGGGCGAGACGCCGGGCCAGTATCGCATGCGCCGGGCGAGCGGCGTTGTGCCGCCTTTATCCGTCGCTGCGGCCTTGCGGCGTCAGTCCGATGTCGGCCCGCACCAGCCGGGCAGGTAGTCGGCGTCCTTGGCCTTGGCCAGGTTCAGGGCCTCCTTCATCGCCTTGTCGAAATTCTTCGCCACCGCATCCCGGCCGATGCGCCGGCGCAAAAAATCCGCCCACAGGAATTCACTGAACGGGGTGGTGTCCTTGGCGAAACCACCTTGCCGGCGCAGTTCACCGGCCATGCTCCGGTAGGGGTCGTCGACGAGTTCGGCCATGGTTTTGGGAATAGCGTTGTAGCCCCGGCGCCTGCCGTTCTCGTCGAACGGATGCATCCAGCCGCGATTGTCGAGCACGAAGAGGAAGGCGTCCTTGTCTAGGTCCGACAGGTCGCTGATCACCGTAACCAGAACATCCCCGATGCCTTCCTCGAGCAGGGCACGGGCGAGATGGTGGTGATCGGTGACATAGTTGCGCTTCTTCGGCCCCAGCACGACGGGGACCATATGGGTGCCGAGAAAAGTGCCGGTCTTCCTGGCGCTCTGTAAGCGGAGCATCTGGCGCTTCAAGGCGACTTCCCGCATGCCGACGGTGATCTGCGTCGGCCGTAGATCTCTGACTGCGACCGGGGTCAACAAGGGTTCCCGCGTGGTGGTCATTTGGCTTTGTCCTGTTGTTGCGGCTGCTGGTCTGGAGCGAGCGTCCTGATGGCGGCATCGACACTGCGAAAAATCCGCTGCGGGCCGATCAGGTCGGCGATGCCAAATCGTGCCAGCGCCGCCTGGGCGCGCAGCGATTCCATCCGCGCGATGGCAAAGATCGCGCCCGCATTGCGGCAATGGGTGATGGTGTCGATCAGGGCTTGCGCGGCAGTGTAGTCGATCTCGACGATGTTGCTGGCCTCCAGCACGACCAGCTTCACGCTCCCACCCCTGGCATCGACAAGATCGACAAAGCCGCGCTTGAAGCCGTCGGCATTGACAAAGGACAGCGGCGCCTGGAATGCCGCGACGAGCACGCCGGGGAGCTGTTCGCCGGCAACTGGTTCGCTGGGCGGCCACCACACCGAAGTCCCCGGCACCTGTTCCAGTTCGATCAGATGCGTGCGCGTTGCGGTCCAGAGTCCATGCAGGAGCGACAGGCCGATGCCGATCGCAACGCCGGTCTCGATGGGTAGCACGACGATGGCTGCCATGGTGATGAGGATCAATGCGAATTCGACCGGCGCCTGCCGGTAGACATTGGCGAACACCTTCCAGCGCAGAATGTGCTGGGCGACGAACAGCAGAACACCGGCAAGGGCGGCCTGTGGAACATCGGCGAGCAGGCCGCCACCGAAAGCACCCAGCGCCAGCACGATGGCCGCGGCAATGATACCCGCGACCTGTGAGCGGCCACCCGACTGGGAGACGATTGCCGTGCGCGGCGGGCTGGCATTGACCGCAAAGGCGCCGAACAGGCCCGATGCGATGCTGCCGGCACCGACGCCGACGAAATCGCGATTGACGTCGGGAGCGTCACCCTGTTGCGGCGCGAAGGAGCGGGAGGTGGCCGCTGTCTGCACCATGACGACGATGGCGATCAGCAATGCCAGCGGGACCAGCGCCTGCACATCGCCAAGGCTGGCAAGCGGCAGGCTGGCCCGTGGCAGGCCATTGGGCAAGGCGCCGAGCACCTCGACGCCGCGATCCTCGAGGCCGAAGACGGCAACCGCAGAGGTGGCGAGCACCATGCCGATCAATGCGCCGGGGATGCGGGCGCTGATGCGTTCGGCGCAGAATACGGTTCCGAACACGCCGAGGCCGACGCCGAGGCTCCAGGGATTGGTGAGGTGCAGGCTGCCGGCGATCTCACCGATGCGTCGCAAGGTTTGACCGTTCTGGGCGGGCAGGCCGAGCAGTCCGGGCAATTGCGAAACGATGATATGGATGGCGATGCCGGCCAGAAAACCCGTCGTGACCGGCAACGACAAGAGGTCGGCGACCCAGCCAAGGCGAAAGACACCGCTCAGAATCACGATCAGCCCGACCATCAGCGCCAGCATGGAAGCCAGCGCCAGATAGTGCGGCGACCCGGCTGCGGCGAGCACGGCGAGACTGCCGGCAAACAGAGGCGTGATGGTCGAATCCGCACCGGCCGACAGGTGCCGGTTGGCTCCGAACAGCGCGAACGCCACCGAACCGGCAACAAAAGCGAAGAAGCCGACCTCGGGAGCAAAGCCGCCGAGCCGGGCGGTCGCCATCTGTTCGGGAATGGCGATCGCGGCCAGTGTGAGGCCCGCGACCAGATCGCCGTTCAGATCCCTCGGCGTCCAACCACTCAGGGCTCGCAACGGCAGCCAAGAGGTCCAATTCATCGCGCTCGTGGCTTTCGCTGGGGGAAAACGGTCCATCGCAGGCTTTTGCCTTGGTGGCGGCGAAACCGCCTTGGCCATATCGTCGCAATCAGTGGTATCCTTTTGAAATTACCACCAAAATTGACACTGGAAAAGTGCCGCGGATATTGGAGTTTCGGGCTTGCTTCCTATATAAGCAGCAAGTGATTCCTGATTAGATTGTGATCCGATTTGACCGACCAAAAGACACCGCGCGGCGCCGACGGCGGCCCCACCGGCATTGAGCCGATATCCATCGTCGAGGAGATGCAGCGCTCCTATCTCGATTACGCCATGAGCGTGATCGTCAGCCGTGCGCTGCCGGACGTGCGCGACGGCCTGAAGCCGGTGCATCGCCGCATTCTCTTCGCCTCGCATGAGAGCGGTTACCACTGGAACCGCAAATATGTGAAGTCGGCGCGCCCGGTCGCCGACGTGATGGGTAAATACCATCCGCATGGCGACGCCTCGATCTACGACGCTTTGGTGCGTATGGCGCAGGACTGGTCGCTGCGCGTGCCGCTGATCGACGGACAGGGCAATTTCGGCTCCATTGACGGCGATCCGCCGGCGGCGATGCGCTATACCGAATCGCGGCTGACCAAGGTCGCGCATGAGCTGCTGGAGGATATCGACAAGGACACCGTCGATTTCCAGGATACCTATGATGCGTCCGGCAGCGAGCCCAAGGTTCTGCCGGCACGGTTCCCCAATCTGCTGGTCAACGGCTCCGGCGGCATTGCCGTCGGCATGGCGACCAACATCCCGCCGCACAATCTCAGCGAAGTCTGCAATGGCGCCATCGCCATCATCGACAATCCGGCGATCGACCTGCCGGCGCTGATGGAGATCATCCCGGGCCCGGATTTCCCGACCGGCGGCATCGTGCTTGGCCGTTCCGGCATCTACAGCGCCTATTCGACCGGCCGCGGCTCCATCGTCATGCGCGGCAAGGTCAACATCGAACAACGCGGCAACGACCGCGAGTCGATCATCATCACCGAGGTTCCCTACCAGGTGAACAAGTCGTCGATGATCGAGAAGATGGCCGAACTGGTGCGCGACAAGCGCATTGAGGGCATTTCCGACATCCGCGACGAAAGCGACCGCCAAGGCTACCGCGTCGTCATCGAACTGAAGCGCGACGCCGTCGCCGACGTCATCCTCAACCAGCTTTACCGCTTCACGCCGCTGCAGACCTCCTTCGGCGCCAATATGGTTGCGCTCAACGGCGGCAAGCCGGAACTGCTGACGTTGACCGACATGCTGAGGGCGTTCGTCGCCTTCCGCGAGGAAGTGATCACCCGGCGCACGAAATTCCTGCTGCGCAAGGCGCGCGACCGCGCCCATGTGCTGGTCGGTCTCGCCATCGCCGTCGCCAACATCGACGAAGTGATCAAGCTCATCCGCACCGCGCCGGATCCGCAGACGGCGCGTGAGCAGTTGATGGAGCGGCGGTGGCCGTCTGGCGACGTCGAATCGCTGATCCTGTTGATCGACGATCCGCGCCATCGCATCAATGAGGATGGCACCTACAACCTGTCCGAGGAGCAGGCGCGCGCCATCCTCGAACTGCGCCTGCAGCGCCTGACCGCGCTCGGCCGCGACGAGATCGCCGACGAGTTGAACACGATCGGCGCCGAAATCATTGATTACCTGGACATTTTGTCTTCCCGCGCGCGGGTCCAGCAGATCGTCAAGGATGAGCTTGCCGCCGTTCGCGACGAGTTTGGCACGCCACGCCGCACCGAGCTCACCGATGGTGGCGCGGACATGGAAGACGAGGACCTGATCCAGCGCGAGGACATGGTCGTGACGGTGAGCCATTCGGGCTACATCAAGCGCGTGCCGCTGTCGCTCTACCGGGCGCAGCGCCGCGGCGGCAAGGGCCGCTCCGGCATGTCGACCAAGGAAGAGGATTTCGTCACAAGGCTGTTCGTTGCCAACACGCACACGCCGGTGCTGTTCTTCTCCTCGCGCGGCATCGTCTACAAGGAGAAGGTCTGGCGGCTGCCGATCGGCAACCCGCAATCGCGCGGCAAGGCGCTGATCAACATGCTGCCGCTGGAGCAGGGTGAGCGCATCACCACCATCATGCCGCTGCCCGAGGACGAGACCAGCTGGGGCGAGCTCGATGTGATGTTCGCCACCACGCGTGGCACCGTGCGACGCAACAAGCTTTCCGACTTCGTCCAGGTCAACCGGAACGGCAAGATCGCCATGAAGCTGGAGGAGGAGGGCGACGAGATCCTTGGCGTCGAGACCTGCACCGACAATGACGACGTGCTGCTCACCGCCAGCTCCGGCCAGTGCATCCGCTTCTCGGTCGGCGACGTCCGGGTCTTCCAGAGCCGCAATTCGGTCGGCGTGCGCGGCATAACCATGGCCGAGACCGACCGCATCATCTCGATGTCGGTGATCGAGAATGTCGATGCGCCGCCGGCCGAACGTGCCGCCTATCTCAAGCGGGCAGCGGCCGAACGGCGCCTTGCCGCTGGCATCGCGGCTGGCGAAGAGGAAGAGATCGCGCTGACCAATGAAGAGGTCGGCGAGGAGACTGAGCTTTCCGACGAGCGCTACGAGTTCCTCAAGCAACACGAGCAGTACGTGCTGACGGTGACCGAATATGGTTACGGCAAGCGCTCGTCGTCCTATGATTTCCGGCTGACCGGACGCGGCGGCAAGGGCATTCGTGCCACCGACGTTTCGAAGGTAGCCGAGATCGGCAGGCTGGTGGCGACCTTCCCGGTCGGCAATGACGACCAGATCATGCTGGTGTCGGACGGCGGTACCGTCATTCGGGTGCCGGTGAACGGCATCCGTTTCGCCAGCCGCGCCACCAAGGGCGTGACCATCTTCAACACTGCTGAAGGTGAAAAGGTGGTTTCGGTCGAGCGGATATCCGAACCGCAGGCGGACGAGGAAATCGAAGAAAGCGCCGGCTCTGAGATTGATCCAACGGCGGACGCCGGCCCGGACAGCGCTGAATAAGTCCAGCGCCAGGTTTTGACATAGCAACGCCGGCCCATTGGCCGGCGTGGTGGCACGTTCAGGCGAAACTTAGTAGTGGCGATATGGCTTGCGGGGGCCAAAACCTTCGAAGCGCTTGGTGTTGGCCTTGATGCGGATGCGCTGAGCCTCCTGATGCAAGCCGAAAACGGTGGCGATCAGCATGGCGACGGTCATTGCGGTGGCGAGCATGTAGATCAGCATGTGTGTGTTCTCCTGCGCCTAACAACGAAGATATGGGATTTTGGTTTCATCTTATTAAGGTGCAACCTAGTGAACGCTGCGTGAAGGCTTCGTGATCAGCGTGTTCATCTGTCGTTCACGTGGCGGAAAAGGTTCACGACCGGCTCGCCAATCGGATTTGCCTTTGCGAGAGAGGCTCGTTAGAAGCACCAGCCATGACTGAACGCATCGCCCTCTATGCCGGCTCCTTCGACCCGTTGACCAACGGCCATCTCGACGTGCTGAAAGCGTCGCTGGCGGTGGCCGACGTCGTCTATGCGGCCATCGGCATCCACCCGGGCAAGCAGCCGCTGTTTTCCTTCGAGGAACGGGTGGCGCTGATCGAGAGTGCGACGAAGACTTTATTTGGCCGCGACGGTGCGCGCATCAAGGTTGTCGCCTTCGACGGGCTGGTCATCGACGCGGCCAGGAAGCAGGGCGCCTCGATCATGATCCGCGGCCTGCGCGACGGCACCGACCTCGACTACGAGATGCAGATGGCCGGCATGAACGAGACCATGGCGCCTGAACTGCAGACGGTTTTTCTGCCCGCCAGCCCGTCCGTGCGCACCATTACCGCCACACTTGTCCGCCAGATTGCCTCGATGGGAGGCGACATCCGCCCCTTCGTGCCGGCGGCGGTTGCCGGTGCGCTCACCGCCAAATTCGCGAAATAAGATCCCGGAGATTGATATGCAGCTGAAAAAGCTTGCCTCGTTCCTCATTGTGCTTGCCGGTCTTGTGACTTCGTCTGTCTCGGCCTTCGCCGCCGACCCGGAAAACACCATGATCATCACGCTGAAGGACGGCGACGTCACCATCGCGCTTCGGCCCGATCTGGCACCCAAGAACGTCGCGCAGATCAAGAAGCTGGTGCGCCAGGGCGCCTATGACAACGTCGCCTTCCACCGCGTCATCGACGGCTTCATGGCGCAGACCGGCGACGTCAAGTTCGGTAACATGAAGAAGGGTTTTAGCGCCGAGGCCGTCGGCACCGGCGGTTCCGATCAACCCGACCTGCCGGCCGAATTCTCGCAGACCGAACACTACAAGCGCGGCGTGGTCGGCATGGCCCGCTCGCAGGACCCCAACTCCGCCAATTCGCAGTTCTTCATCATGTTCGCGCCGGCGCCGCCCCTCGATGGCCAATACACCATCGTCGGCACCGTCGTCAGCGGCATGGAGCTGGTGGACCACATCAAGAAGGGCGACGAAGCTGACAATGGCACGGTCACCGACCCTGACCGGATGCTCAAGGTGCGCATCGCCGCAGACAAGTAAAGTTGTCGAATAACTCTGTTTTCTGAAAAGGATATCTGACATGGCCGAGATCAAGGACCGCGAAAACGCGCTCATCATGGAGACGACCAAGGGCAACGTCGTCATCGAACTTTTCCCCGACCTGGCGCCTGGCCATGTCGCCCGTATCAAGGAACTGGCACGCGAAGGCGCCTATGACGGCGTGGTCTTCCACCGCGTCATCGACGGCTTCATGGCGCAGACCGGCGACGTCAAGTTCGGCAATTCCAGCAAGCCCTCCTTTGCTCCGTCGCGTGCGGGCATGGGCGGCTCCGACAAGCCCGACCTCAAGGCTGAATTCTCCAATGCCAACCATGGGCGCGGCACCTGTTCGATGGCCCGTTCGCAAAACCCGAACTCGGCCAATTCGCAGTTCTTCATCTGCTTCGACGATGCCGCCTTCCTCAACCGCCAGTACACGGTCTGGGGCCAGGTCATCGAAGGCATGGACAATGTCGACAAGATCAAGCGCGGCGAGCCGGTGCCGGATCCCGACAAGATCGTGTCGCTGAAGGTCGCGGCCGACGTCAAGTAAGGCAAAACATCAATGATGGGCGTCGTCTGGTCGCTTCTCGGCATCCTGTCCGGCGCCTTCATTGCCATTCAGGCGCCGATCAATTCGCAGTTGGCGCGCGGCCTGGGGCTCCCGGTCGCGGCGGCTGCGTTTTCGTTCCTGTCGGGCGCGGTGGTGCTCGGCATCATCTCCGTCACGGTGGTGAAGCTGCAAGGCATCACGCTCGACTGGAAGGCGCCGGCACCGTGGCTGTTCATCGCCGGCGGCATGCTTGGCGGCTTCTATGTGACGCTGTCGACCATCCTGACGCCGCGCATCGGCGCCGCCGCCCTGATGGCCTTTCTGGTGGCGGGACAGTTGCTGGCCGGCATGCTCATCGACCGCGTTGGCTTCCTCGGCGTCGCGGTGCGTGAAATCTCGCTCGGCCGCGTCGCCGGTGCGGTGCTGCTGCTGGCCGGAGCGCTGCTCGTCCGGCTCTACTGATGCGCGTCGATCTGTTTGACTTCCACCTGCCTGAGGAGCGTGTCGCGCTTCGCCCGGCAGAGCCGCGCGACAGCGCCAAAATGCTGGTGATCAAGCCCGGTGAAGGGCTCGAAGACCGGGCGGTTGGCGACCTTCCGTCCCTGCTCAGGGCCGGCGACGTGCTGGTCTTCAACGACACCAAGGTCATTCCGGCGCAACTGAAGGGCATCCGACTGCGCGGCGAGGCACAGGCTCAGGTCGAAGCCACGCTGCATATGCGCATGGCGCCGGACCGCTGGCTGGCCTTCATGCGACCGGGCAAGCGCATTGCCGCCGGTGACCGTATCCATTTCGGCCATGATGGCAATTCCTGTTTCCTCGGCCAGCTCGACGCCACCGTGATCGAGAAAGGCGAGGGCGGCGAGGCGCTACTTGGCTTCGACCTGTCGGGGCCCTTCCTGGACGAAGCGCTGCATGCGGTCGGCCATATTCCGCTGCCGCCCTATATCGCCTCGAAGCGCGACGACGACGAACGCGACCGGGCCGACTACCAGACCATCTATGCCCGGGAAGAAGGCGCCGTTGCCGCACCCACGGCAGGCCTGCATTTCACGCCGGAGCTTTTTGCGGCGCTCGACGCCAAGGGTGTCGAGCGCCGCTTCGTCACCTTGCATGTCGGCGCCGGCACGTTCCTGCCGGTGAAGGCAGACGACACCGCCGACCACAAAATGCATGCCGAGACCGGTTCGGTCAGCGAGGCAACCGCCGTCGCGCTCAATGCGGCCAGGGCGAAAGGCGGGCGCATCGTCGCCGTCGGCACGACCTCGCTGCGCCTGCTGGAAAGCGCGGCGCGCGCGGACGGGACCGTGGTTGCATGGTCCGGTCCGACCGACATCTTCATCACGCCCGGCTACCGCTTTCGTACCGCCGACATGCTCATGACCAATTTCCACCTGCCGCGCTCGACCCTGTTCATGCTGGTCTCGGCCTTCAGCGGCCTCGACACGATGCGTGCGGCCTATGCGCATGCCATCGAGAACCGGTACAGATTCTACTCCTATGGAGACGCAAGTCTGCTTTATCGAGCGGAGATGAGCGATGGACGATGATCTCGGGAGCCTGGACCGCGACGCACTGATCGCGGAAGTGAAAAAATTGCGCTCTGGCATTCGCCAGCATCGCGACGCCACCGGCCATGATTTGTGCTGGCATCACCCGGATCTGTGGGATCTGCTGCCGGAGAAGACCGAGCCGTCGATCGCCGTACCGCCCTGGCCCAGATTCATGCGTGGCTGCATCCAATACCGCCAGTCGCTCGACAAGCAGGCACCTGGCGCCCCGGTTCATGACAAGGAATTCAATGGCTAAGCCGTTCAGCTTCAAGGTTCTGGCGACGGGCGGCAAGGCGCGACGCGGCGTGATCGACATGCCGCGCGGCGAAATCCGCACGCCTGCCTTCATGCCGGTCGGCACCGGCGGCACCGTCAAGACGATGTATATGGACCAGGTGCGCGGCCTTGGCGCCGACATCATCCTGGGCAACACCTACCATTTGATGCTGCGGCCCGGCGCCGAGCGCGTGGCGCGTCTGGGGGGCTTGCACGAATTCGCCCGCTGGCCGCATCCGATCCTGACCGATAGCGGCGGTTTCCAGGTGATGTCGCTGTCGAAGTTGAGAAAGCTGACTGAAAAGGGTGTCACCTTCCGTTCGCATATCGATGGCGCGGCCTACGAAATGTCGCCGGAACGCTCGATCGAGATCCAGGGTTTGCTCGATTCCGATATCCAGATGCAGCTCGACGAGTGCACGGCGCTGCCGGCCGAGATCAAGGAGATCGAGCGCGCCATGGAACTGTCGCTGCGCTGGGCCGAGCGCTGCAAGACGGCGTTCGGCGACCAGCCGGGCAAGGCGATGTTCGGCATCGTGCAAGGCGGTGACAACGCGGCTCTCAGGGTGCGTTCGGCTCAGGCACTGAGCGCGATGGAGTTGAAGGGTTATGCGGTCGGCGGTCTGGCCGTCGGGGAGCCGCAAGCGGTGATGCTCGAGATGCTCGAGATCATCTGTCCGGAACTGCCCGAAAACAAGCCGCGCTATCTGATGGGCGTCGGCACCCCCGACGATATCCTGAAATCGGTGGCGCGCGGCATCGACATGTTCGATTGCGTGATGCCTACGCGGGCCGGCCGGCACGGTCTTGCCTACACCAGGCGCGGCAAGGTCAATCTGCGTAACGCCCGCCATGCCGACGATCCGCGTCCGCTCGACGAGGAAAGCGACTGCCCGGCGGCGAGGGACTACTCACGCGCCTATCTGCACCATCTGGTGCGCTCGCAGGAAGCGCTTGGTGCGATGCTGCTCACCTGGAACAATCTCTCGTATTATCAGAAGCTGATGCAGGACATCCGTGCGGCAATCGAGGCACATGCCTTCGAAGGACGCGCGGCGGAGATTTCGGAAGGTTGGGCTCGGGGCGATATCCCAGCCATTTAGTCCAGCGTTTCCAGCGATTGACGGATCGGCTGCCCAAGAGCAGATTTGCAATCGAGGGATGGCTATGGCCGTGACATACGACTTTGCCGGCAGGACGGCGATCGTAACCGGGGGCTCCAGGGGCATCGGCAGAGCCGTGGCCACGCAGTTGTCAGGGTCTGGCGCCGACGTCTGGGTCTGGGACGCCGATCCGGTGCCGGCTGACGGCATCCGCAGCCTGACTGTCGACGCCACCAAGGCCGGCGACATAAGGGAAGCCTTGGCTGACGTTATCGCCGGAGCGGGCCGGGTCGACATCCTCGTCAACAACGCTGGCTATCTCGGTCCCTACCTCGGCTTTGAGGCCTTCGAGCCGGTTGAATGGCAGCGCATCATCGGTGTCAATCTCCTCGGAACGTTCGAGGTCACGCATCAGGTTCTGCCGATCATGCGCAAGGCCGGCAACGGCCGCATCGTCAACATGGGATCGCTTGCAGGCAAGGAGGGCTTGCCGAACCTTGCCGCCTATTCGGCGGCAAGCGCAGGCATTATCGCTTTCACCAAGGCATTGTCGCGGGAGGTTTGCGACACCGGCATTCGGGTGAATTGCGTAGCGCCCGGTCCGATCGATACCGACCTTATCAGGCGCCTTGGCAATGAAGTTGTCAGCGACATGATCGGCGCCAGCCCGCTGAAACGGCTCGGCTCCGCCGACGAAGTCGCTGCGTTGGTGCTCTGGCTGTGTTCCGATTCGAGCAGCTTCAACACTGGTGCAGTATTCGATATGTCGGGCGGCAGGGCGCGCTACTGATATCGGCTGTCTCAGGTGCTTAGCGAATTCGACGCGCGCAGGCTGCAGCCGGTGATCTGGAACGTGCCGTCGGGCTGTTGCTGCAGCGTGTAGACAGCCTCATAATCCTTGCCGTCGGGGCCGACGATCAGCACCTGCTGGACGATCGATGTCGGGCTCGTTTCCTCGACCTTGCCAAAAGAATAGGTCTGTGGGTTGCGCACCGGCGCATAGCCGTTGGTCACCATGTTCATGAAGGTGTCGACGGTCGGGAAGATCTGCTTCACGTTGGGTGCGGCGAAGCTATAGGCGGTGGCGCCGTCATTGGCGATGAAGGCTTTCAACTGGCCGTCGATGGCGGCTTGCGCCGCCTTGACCTCGGCATCGCCGGCAAGCGCAGACGATGCCAGGACGAGTGGAACGAACGCGAATGCGAAAAACATACGGCGCATGGCCTGTCTCCGTTGCCCCTTGCTAAAGCTGCCTCTCCCCAAAACTGTTCCAAGGGGCATCTTAACATACGCACGACGGCGCTTCACGGTTTCATCGGTGGCGAACATTCGTGTCGCCCCGCGCGCGCTGCGGGAAGTCTTAGCCCAGGCCCGAGCCGGCTGAGCATTCATCCGGCGCTTGAAAGCCCGCCTCCAGTCTGTCAGAAGGGCCGCTTGGACTTGGACGTTTAGGGACGAAGCCATGAGGGCGTTTTTCGTGCAGATCAAATGCGAGCTTGGCAAATCCTATGAGGTTGCCAGCGCGCTTGCCGATGCCGAGATCGCCTCGGAAATCTACTCGACTGCCGGCAACTACGATCTGCTCGCCAAATTCTACGTCGACGACGAGGAAGATGTGGGCCATTTCGTCAACGAGAAGGTGCAGATTCTCCCCGGGATCAAGGACACTTTCACCGTCGTCACGTTCCGCGCCTTCTAGAGCCCGTTCCATTCCCTATAGAATCGGGATGGGGTTCTATCTCAGTGTTTGAGCATGACCTTCTCCTAAGCCGGCTTCGACTTTTTGGGATCATGCTTCAGCTCCTGAACGCACCTGCCCGGCCACGAGGCAAAGCCTGACCAAGGGCATATTTCAGCTGCCTTAATTTTGGGCAGCCGCCACATACTGGTCGTCTGTATCCCTCAAATCACCGATTGCGCTTGATTTTCTCCGGCGACGCCAGTGAAATGGCGTCACAGGGGAGTATGCGATTGGCAGCGTTCGATGAAATGCTTCCGGAAGTCTCCGGATTGAGAAGACCGTATTCGGCTTATGATCGCTGGCTGAAGGAGCAGGATCCGGCCAGGCTTACCGAGAAGATGCAGGACGCCGAACGCGTCTTCCGCAAGACCGGCATCACCTTCGCCGTCTATGGCGAGCAGGAAGCTTCCGAGCGGCTGATCCCGTTCGACATCGTTCCCCGCATTATCTCGGGCAATGAATGGCGGCGCCTGACGCAAGGCATCGAACAGCGCGTGCAGGCGCTGAATGCCTTCCTCGACGATATCTACCATCGCCAGGAGATCCTGCGGGCGGGGCGCGTTCCCAGGGAATTGATCGCCAAGAACGAAGCGTTCTTGCCGGAAATGATCGGGGTCAGGCCACCTGCCGGCGTCTACACCCACATCATCGGCGTCGATATCGTCCGCATCAGCGAGGACGAATTCTACGTGCTGGAGGACAATGCGCGCACGCCGTCGGGTGTCTCCTACATGCTGGAGAACCGCGAGACGATGATGCAGCTGTTCCCCGAGCTGTTCCAGAAGATCAAGGTGCGGCCGGTGGAAAACTATCCGCAGCTCCTGCGGCAGTCGCTGGCGGCGGTGCGGCCGCAGAGCACCAAGGGCACGCCGACGATCGCCGTGCTGACGCCCGGGAGCTTCAACTCCGCCTATTTCGAACACGCCTTCCTTGCCGACCAGATGGGTGTGCAGCTTGTCGAAGGTCAGGATCTGCGCGTTGTAGACGGCCATGTCGCGATGCGCACCACCGAAGGCTACAAGCAGATCGATGTGCTTTACCGCCGCGTCGACGATTCTTTCCTCGATCCGCTGACCTTCCGGCCGGACTCCGCACTTGGCATACCCGGCATCATGGACGTCTACCGTGCCGGAAACATCACCATTGCCAATGCGCCGGGAACCGGCATTGCCGACGACAAGGCGATCTACTCCTACATGCCCGAGATCGTCGAATTCTACACCGGCCGCAAGGCGATACTCGGCAACATTCCGACCTGGCGGTGCTCGGAGCCGGACAGCCTGAAATACGTGCTCGAGCACATCGATGAGCTGGTGATCAAGGAGGTCCACGGTTCCGGCGGCTACGGCATGCTGGTCGGACCGGCGGCGACCAAGAAGGAGTGCGAGGACTTTTCCAAAAAACTCGCGGCAAAACCGTCGAACTACATCGCCCAGCCGACGCTGGCGCTGTCGACTTGCCCGATCCTGACCGACAAGGGCCTGGCGCCGCGCCACGTCGATCTCAGACCCTATGTGCTGGTTTCCGACCGCATCCAGATCGTGCCCGGCGGGCTGACGCGCGTCGCGCTGAAGGAAGGGTCTCTGGTCGTCAATTCCTCGCAAGGCGGCGGCACCAAGGATACGTGGGTGCTGGATGATTGATTTTCACTTGAAGGGTTTTTGATGCTTTTAGGCCGCACCGCCAACGGGCTCTATTGGATGAACCGCTATATCGAGCGGGCCGAAAACATGGCGCGCCTTGTCGATGCCGGGCTGCGCATGGCGCTGACCCGGACCCAGAGCGCCTCGGAGGAATGGAATTCGGTGCTGCTCAGCGCCGGCTCCGACGTCGCTTTCACGCAGAAGTACCAGGATTATACAGCCGCCAATGTCGCCGACTTCCTGTTGCGCGACACGTCGAACCCGTCGAGCACGATGGCGGCGATCGAGACGGCCCGCAACAATGCCCGCATGGTGCGCACCGCGCTGACGCGCGAGACGTGGGAAAGTATCAACGAAGCCTGGATGTCGCTGAAGCGGATGCTGGCGAGGCCGATCGACGAGCGCGACCTGCCGAGCGTGCTCGATGCGATCAAGCGCGAGACGGCGCTGATCCGCGGCTCGTTCTACGGCACCATGCTGCGCAACGAGATCTTCGATTTCTCGCAGCTCGGCACCTATGTCGAGCGTGCCGACAACACGGCGCGCATCCTCGACGTGAAATACTATGTGCTGTTGCCCTCGATCTCCTGGGTCGGCTCGACACTCGACAACTACCAATGGGAATCGATCCTGCGCTCGGTGTCGGCGCACCGCTCCTACCGCTGGGTCTATGACGCAGACTACAAGCCGACCAACATTGCCGACTATCTGATCCTCAATGTCCGCATGCCGCGTTCGCTGACCTTCTGCTACCGCTTCCTGGCCGAACATCTGAAATTCCTCGGCGACGACTACGGCGAGCGTCATGCCTGCCATGCGACGGCCGACAAGACGCAGGCCATGCTGAGAGCCGGGTCGATCAAGGACATATTCGACGCCGGCCTGCATGAATTCCTGGCCAATTTCATTCGCGACAACACCAGGCTCGGCGACGAGATCGCGCAGGACTACCGGTTCAATTGAGCATGATCGCGAAAAATGGGACAAGAGCATGCTCACAAGCGGGACATAGTGCATGCGGCTAAAGATCACCCACAGGACCGAATACCGCTACGATGCACCGGTGCACTATCTGCTGCAGCGGCTGCGACTGCTTCCGGTCAGCGGATCGACGCAGACCGTTTTGTCCTGGGCACTGGCCATCGAGGGCGCGCGCGAGGAGGTTCGCTTTGTCGACCATTTCGGCAACGACACCAGGCTGTTGAGCGTCGAGGGCGAGCGCGACTTCATCACCGTGGAAGCGGCCGGCGAAGTGGTGACGCGCGACACTGCGGGCGTCTCCGGACCACACCAGGGTTTTACGCCGCTCTGGCTGTACAGCCATGAAACGCCCTTGACGGCGATCGGCAGCGGTGTTCGCGAGCTCGCCGCATCCGTCGGTAAGGGCACCGACATCGAAAGGCTGCACCGGCTGATGGCTGTCATCGGCGATCGCGTCGCCTACACGCCCGGCACCACCAATGCGGCGACGCCGGCAGAAGAAGCCTTGGCGCTGAAGACCGGTGTCTGTCAGGATCACACCCATATCTTTGCCGCCGCGGCGCGCGCCATGGGCTTTCCTGCCCGCTATATCAGCGGGTATCTGATGCTGGATGCCGCCGTCGAGCAGGCCGCAAGCCATGCCTGGGCCGAAGCGCATGTTGCGGGTCTGGGCTGGGTCGCCTTCGATGCCGCAAACGGCATCTCTCCAGACGAGCGCTATGTAAAAGTGGCAACCGGCCGCGACTATCGCGACGCCACGCCGGTGTCGGGAATTCGGCTGGGACAGGCGGAAGAACAGCTTGCGGTCACCGTCACGGTGGAGCAGTAATCCGCCAGGATTGCCGCCGGAGCAATTCCAGGAAAAGCGTGAAACGGTTTTCCCGGGAAAAGCGGATAGCGCTTTCCCTTGGGAATTGCGTCGAAACAAGGAGATAGAGCGGTTCTGCGTTTCCGTGAAACGATGAATCGCTCTAGAAGAGATTCCATGACCTATTGCGTCGGCCTGAAGATTGATCGCGGGCTCGTGTTCATGTCGGACACGCGCACCAATGCCGGTATGGATTCGATTTCCACCTTCCGCAAGATGCATGTCTGGGAGCAGCCGGGCGAGCGCGTCATCGTGCTGATGTCAGCCGGCAATCTGGCGACGACGCAGGCAGTGGTCAGCCTGCTCGACGAACGCACCAAGGCAATTGCCGATCGCCACGCAACGCTGCTGGAGACACCGTCGATGTATCAGACGGTGCGGCTGGTCGGCGATACGGTGAAGGAGGTCATCGCCAGCTCGTCACCTGCGGGCGAGAAGGCGGATTCCTACTTTAATGCCTCTTTCATCCTCGGCGGCCAGATCAAGGGCAGCGAGCCCCGCCTGTTCATGATCTATCCCGAAGGCAATTTCATCGAATCGACCGACGACACGCCGTTTTTCCAGATCGGCGAGACCAAATATGGCAAGCCGATCATCATCCGCGCCTACGAAAAGACGATGAGCCTTGCAGAGACGGTGAAGCTGCTTCTGGTGTCGTTCGATTCGACACTGAAGTCGAATCTGTCGGTCGGCTTGCCGCTCGACCTGCTCTTCCTGGAGAAGGACACTTTCAAGGTGGGGCTGAAGAAACGGATCGGTCAGGACGACCAGTATTACCGCACGATCTCGGATGGCTGGTCGAATGCGCTGAAGACAGCTTTTGCCAGCCTGCCCGATTTCCCGGGGTAGGCGCGCGACGCCAGATGGCGGTTGCGTATATTTCACATGTTAAATAATATCGAGCCTTGAGGAGCCAGCCGTGACGGGCGGCGGCGAGGAATCCTGTCGGGAGGATACGATGAACAACGATGATTTCCGGCAATGGTCGCGGCGCGCCGCCGACTGGGGCGCCGACTACCGCAACACGCTGCGCGAGCAGCCGGTGCGGCCGCTGGTCGAGCCGGGCGATATTTTCAGGAGCATAGAGGCTTCGCCGCCCGAAGACGCCGAACCGATGGACAGGATTTTCTCAGACTTCGAAGAGAAGATCCTGCCGGGGATGACGCATTGGCAGCATCCGCGCTTCTTCGCCTATTTCCCGGCCAATGCGGCGCCGGTCTCGGTGGTGGCGGAATATCTGGTCTCGGCGATGGCCGCGCAGTGCATGCTGTGGCAGACCTCTCCGGCGGCGACCGAGCTCGAAATGCGCACCGTCGACTGGATGCGCCAGGCGCTTGGCCTGCCGGAAGGTTTCTCGGGCGTGATCCAGGATTCGGCCTCCTCGGCAACACTGGCCGCAGTGCTGACCATGCGCGAGCGCGCGCTCGACTGGCAAGGCAACAAAAAGGGACTGGCGGGGCAGGCGCGGTTGCGCATCTATTCCTCCGACCAGGTGCACACCTCGATCGACCGGGCGATCTGGGTGTCTGGTATCGGCGAGGACAATCTCGTGCGCATTCCCGTCGGTGGCCGCTTTCGTGCCATGAATTCGGCTGCGCTCGAGGCGGCAATCATTGCCGACCGGGAAGCCGGCATGCTGCCGGCCGGCATCATCGCTTGCGTTGGTGGCACAAGCACAGGTGGCACCGACGACATCGCGGCGGTTGCGGAGGTGGCGCGGCGCCATGGCCTTTACCTTCATGTCGACGCGGCCTGGGCCGGCTCGGCAATGATCTGCCCGGAATACCGGCATTTCTGGAGCGGTGTCGAAGCGGCGGATTCCGTTGTCTTCAATCCCCACAAATGGCTCGGTGCGCAGTTCGATTGCTCGATCCAGTTCCTGCGCGATCCCGAAAGCCATGTGCGGACGCTGGCCATCAAGCCGGATTACCTGAAGACCCATGGCCATGACGGCATCATCAATTATTCCGAGTGGTCGGTGCCTCTCGGCCGGCGGTTCCGCGCACTGAAATTGTGGTTCCTGCTGCGCGCGCATGGGCTGGAAAGCCTGCGAACGATGATCCGCAACCATGTCGCCTGGAGCGAAGGCCTTGCCGCGCGGCTGGCAAAGGAGCCGGATTTCGCGATCGTCAGCGAACCGATGCTGTCGCTGTTTTCGTTCCGGCACAAGGCTGCCACCGGCGCCGACGCGGACGAGCACAATCTGCGGCTGGTCAATGCGATCAACGATGATGGCCGCATCTACCTGACGCAGACGAGAGTCGACGGACGAGTGGCGATCCGGTTCCAGGTCGGACAGTTCGAGGCGACTGCCGGCGATGTCGATGCCGCCTTCGTCGTCATCGCCGAAATCGCGCGCGGCATGGGCTGAAGCTGCCTTGATCAGGTTGCGTACAGCTTTGGCTTTGCGATCAGGTAAATTCTATTAGCCGGCTTATGCCTTTTCATTGCTTTCGTTTTCGACTATAGACAAGAAAAACGAAAACGGGAGGTTGCCCATGTATCTGTCGCCGCGCCATGCCGAAATCATCCAGATGGCCAAGGATCATGGTCGCGTGCTGGTCGACGATCTGGCCACCCACTTCAATGTGACGCCGCAGACCATACGCAAGGATCTCAACGACCTGTGCGATCAGCGGCTGCTTTCGCGCATCCATGGTGGCGCGTTGTTCCCCTCCGGCATCGAGAACATGGAGTATGAGGCCAGGCGCAAGATCGCCGCCGACGAGAAGGAAGCGATCGGCCGCGCTGCGGCCAGGCTGATCCCCGACAATGCCTCGCTGTTCATCAATATCGGCACCACGACGGAGTCGGTCAGCAAGGCGCTGCTTGATCACAACGGGCTGATGGTCATCACCAATAACATCAATGTTGCCAACAGGATGCGCATATATCCCTCGATCGAGGTGGTGATCGCCGGTGGGGTTGTGCGCGGTTCCGATGGCGGCGTGGTCGGCGAAGCTGCTGTCGATTTCATCCGGCAGTTCAAGGTCGATTATGCGGTGATCGGCGCTTCGGCCATCGACCATGACGGCGCCTTGCTCGACTTCGATTTCCGTGAGGTCAAGGTGGCGCAGGCGATCATCGCCAATGCGCGTCATGTCATCCTGGTTTCCGACCAGACCAAATTCGAGCGCACCGCGCCGGTGCGGATCGGCCATCTGTCGCAAGTCAACACCTTCATCACCGACCGTTGCGACATTCCGTCGGTGCGCAAGATTTGCCAGGAGGCCGAGGTTCAACTGATAGAGACGTCGCTCGGCTAAGCCGCAGCGGCTTATCATCACGCGCCTGTGATATTTCGTTTGACATTCGTTCTTATTTCGAAATAATCCCGATACGGTTTCGTAAAAACCTAAAAATGCTGCAATGCGAAATCGCGGGAGGGCTTTTTGGACGCAATCCGGGACATCTTCGTCATCGGTGGCGGCATCAATGGTTGCGGCATTGCCCGCGATGCCGTCGGGCGTGGCTTTTCCGTGTTTCTCGCCGAGATGAGCGACCTCGCCAGCGGCACCTCCTCAGGCTCGACCAAGTTGATCCATGGCGGCCTGCGCTACCTCGAATTCTATGAATTCCGCCTGGTGCGCGAGGCGCTGATGGAGCGCGAGGTTCTTTGGAAGAACGCGCCGCATATCATCTGGCCGATGCGCTTCGTGCTGCCCTATGCCAAGGGCCTGCGGCCGGCCTGGCTGATAAGGCTCGGCCTCTTTCTCTACGATCACATTGGCGGGCGCAAATTGCTGCCTGCGACCAGGACGCTGGACATGACCAGGGATCCGGCCGGCAAACCTCTGAAGCCGCTGTTCAAAAGGGCCTTCGAATATTCGGATGGCTGGGTCAACGACGCGCGGCTGGTGGCGCTGAACGCGCGTGATGCCGCCGATCGCGGCGCAACCATCCGCACCCGTACGAAAGTGGTCGAAGCGCGCCGCGAAAATGGGTTGTGGACGATCAAGATCGAGAACCTGCAAACCGGCGAGACCGAGGAGATCAAGGCAAGGCTGCTGGTCAATGCCGCCGGACCCTGGGTCGATCATGTGCTGTCCGGCGTGGTCGGCCTCAACGATGTGCACAATGTCCGCCTCGTGCAGGGCAGCCACATCGTCATCGCCAAGAAATTCGACGATCCGCGCGCCTATTTCTTCCAGAACAAGGATGGCCGCATCATCTTCGCCATTCCCTACGAGGAAGAGTTCACCTTGATCGGCACCACCGACCAGGACTATCCCGGCGACCCGCATGACGTGAAAATCAGCGACACCGAGATCGACTACCTCTGTGCCGCGGCAAGCGAATATTTCGCGCAACCGGTCAAGCGCCAGGACATCGTCTGGACCTATTCGGCCGTCCGTCCTCTCTACGATGACGGCGCTTCGAAGGCGCAGGAGGCGACGCGCGACTATGTAATCAAGGCCGATGGTGGCGAGGGCGCTGCGCCGGTCGTCAATGCGTTCGGCGGCAAGATCACCACCTATCGCCGGTTGTCGGAATCGATGCTGGAAAAGATCGAGGGCTTCCTCGGCAAGCGCGGCAAGCCATGGACGGCAGACGCGCCGTTGCCGGGCGGAGATTTTCCGGCCACCGGCTTCGACGCGCAAGTGGCGAAGCTGAAGTCGGCCTATCCCTTCCTCGACGCACGCCTGGCCCGCAGGCTGACCCGGCTTTACGGGACGCGGGCGCAGGTTCTGCTGGGCCTGGCCAAATCGAATGCCGATCTCGGCCGCAATTTCGGTGCCGATCTCTACGAGGCCGAGATACGCTACCTCGTTGAGAACGAATGGGCGGTCACCGCCGAGGATGTGCTATGGCGCAGGACCAAGCGCGGCCTGCACCTTAGCCGCGAGCAGGTGGCATCGCTCGATGAATTCATGCGCGGCATAAGCCGGCGGCATGTCGCAGCTGCCGAATGAAGAGGGGTTTAAGCTGATGCGGAAAGCCTGGGAGGAGGCGTCATGCTGGAACTGAGAAACGTCACCAAGACGGTCGGTGCGGCCGAGCATATCCGCGACGTGTCGCTGACGCTTCAGCATGGCTCGCTCAACGTCCTGCTTGGGCCCACGCTTTCGGGCAAGACCAGCCTGATGCGGCTGATGGCGGGTCTCGATGTGCCGACCTCCGGCTCGGTCTGGTTCGACGGCCAGAACGTCACCGGCGTGCCGGTGCAAAAGCGCAAGATTGCCATGGTCTACCAGCAGTTCATCAACTATCCGGCGATGACCGTCTATGAGAACATCGCCTCGCCGCTGCGGGTGGCCGGGACCGAGCAAGCCAAGATCGACAAGGAAGTTCGCAATGCCGCGGCCCTGCTCAAGCTGACGCCCTATCTCGACCGCACGCCGCTCAGCCTGTCGGGCGGGCAGCAGCAGCGCACCGCGCTGGCGCGCGCCATCGTCAAGAATGCCAGCCTGGTGCTGCTCGATGAGCCGCTTGCCAATCTCGACTACAAATTGCGCGAGGAATTGCGCGCTGAACTGCCGAAGATCTTCGCCGCCGCCGGCACCATCTTCGTCTATGCCACGACCGAGCCGCATGAAGCGCTGCTGCTCGGCGGCAATACGGCGACCCTTTCCGAAGGACGCATCACCCAGTTTGGCCCGACCATCGAGGTGTTCCGCAAGCCGGCCGATCTGGTGACGGCAAGGACCTTCGCCGATCCGCCGCTCAACACCATCGTGCTCGCCAAGAAGGGCCCGGATTTCCTGCTCGACGGCGGCGTGAAGCTGCCGGTGYCGGCCGAGCTCTCGGGCATTGCCGATGCCAACTATACGATCGGCTTCCAGCCGCATCATCTGTCGCTCGAACGGCCCAATGCCTTGGCTGTGCCGGTGCGTGCAAAGGTCACGATCACTGAAATCACCGGGTCGGAGAGCTTCATCCATCTCGATTTCGCCGATGTGCGTTGGGTGATGCTGACCCACGGCATCCGCCATTTCGAGCCCGACGAGGTGGTCGAGGTGTTCATCGATCCGCGCCACATCATGGTTTTCGACGAGCACGGCCGCGCCGTCAGCGCGCCGAAGCTGGCGGCATAGGAGAGCGATATGGCGCGCATCGACGTCAATCATGTCAGGCATTCCTATCTGCCGAACCCGCGGACGGATGCCGATTTCGCACTGCGCGAAGTGCATCACACGTTTGAGGATGGCGGCGCCTATGCGCTGCTCGGTCCTTCCGGTTGCGGCAAGACCACGCTGCTCAACATCATTTCAGGCCTGCTTCATCCCTCGCATGGCCAGTTGCTGTTCAACGGCAAGGACGTGACCAACCTGTCGACACAGGAGCGCAACATCGCGCAGGTGTTCCAGTTTCCGGTCATCTACGACACCATGACGGTCTACGACAATCTGGCCTTCCCGCTGCGCAATCGCGGCGTGCCGGAAGCCGATGTCGACCGCAAGGTGCGCGAGACGCTGGAGATGATCGATCTGGCGTCCTGGGCAAAGAAGAAGGCGAGGGGCCTGACCGCCGACCAGAAGCAGAAGATTTCGCTTGGCCGTGGACTGGTGCGCTCCGACGTCAACGCCATCCTGTTCGACGAGCCGCTGACCGTCATCGACCCGCACATGAAATGGGTGCTGCGCTCACAGCTGAAGCAGCTGCACCGCCGCTTCGGCTACACCATGGTCTACGTCACCCACGACCAGACCGAGGCGCTGACTTTCGCCGATCAGGTTGTGGTGATGTATGACGGCGGCATCGTGCAGATCGGCACGCCGGCGGAACTGTTCGAGCGGCCGCGCCACACTTTTGTCGGTTATTTTATCGGCTCGCCCGGCATGAACGTTATGCCGGTGGCAATCGACGGCAAGACGGCAACGCTCGGCTCGCAGCGGATCGAACTGCCGGGCGCGCCGAAGGCAGGCAGCGGCGCCATCGAGCTTGGCATCCGTCCCGAATATGTGCGGCTCGGCCGCGACGGCATGGCCGTCTCGATCAGCAAGGTCGAGGATGTCGGACGCCACAAGGTGGTTCGCGCCAAGCTGGAAGGCCGCGACATCGCGGCGGTCATCGGCGAGGACGAGAGCGTACCCGCCGAACCGAAAGTCCGGTTCGATCCGGCCGGCATCAACATCTATGCCGATTCCTGGCGCGTCGAGATGGGGGCATAGATGGAAAAGACCTGGAACAACAAGGCCTGGTTCCTGGTGCTGCCGGTGCTGGTGCTGGTGGCGTTCTCGGCCGTCATTCCGCTGATGACAGTCGTCAACTATTCGGTGCAGGACACGTTCGGCAACAATGTCTTCTTCTGGGCCGGCACCGAATGGTTCGAGGAATTGCTGTCCTCCAGCCGCTTCTGGGAAGCGATGGTCCGCAATCTGATCTTCTCCTTCATCATTCTGACCATCCAAGTGCCGCTCGGCATCTTCATCGCGCTCAACATGCCGAAAAAGGGCTGGGGCGTGCCGGTCTGCCTGGTGCTGATGGCGCTGCCGCTGCTGATCCCGTGGAACGTCGTCGGCACCATCTGGCAGGTCTTCGGCCGCAACGACATCGGCCTGCTCGGCTACTACGTCAACGCGCTCGGCATCGACTACAACTACGTCCAGGATCCGTTCGACGCCTGGGTCACCATCATCATCATGGATGTCTGGCACTGGACGAGCCTGGTCGTGCTGCTCTGCTATGCCGGCCTGGTCTCGATTCCCGATGCCTTCTACCAGGCGGCCAAGATCGACGGCGCTTCGCGCTGGGCGGTGTTCCGCTACATCCAGCTGCCCAAGATGCAGCGTGTGCTTTTGATCGCCGTGCTGCTGCGGTTCATGGACAGTTTCATGATCTACACCGAGCCTTTTGTCGTCACCGGCGGCGGTCCCGGCAATTCGACGACGTTCCTGTCGATCGACCTCGTCAAGACCGCGCTCGGCCAGTTCGACCTTGGTCCGGCTGCCGCCATGTCGCTCGTCTACTTCCTTATCATCCTGTTGTTGTCGTGGGTGTTCTACACCGTGATGACCAATTACGACGCGGAGCGCTGAGATGAGCGGCGCCAACGAAAGAGCGAACAGAGTGGGCGAGACGACAGCTTCGGGAGAACTGGCCAGCACGCTGTCGCAGGATGAGGTCGCCCGGCTGATGCGGCGTCGCGGCGAGGAATCGCGCTGGTGGTGGCTCGTGCCGACGATCTACATCATCGTTCTCCTGCTGCCGATCTACTGGCTCATCAACATGAGCTTCAAGACCAATGCCGAGATCGTCTCCTCGCTGACGCTCTATCCACACGCGCCGACAATCGCCAACTACGTCACCATCTTCACCGATGCATCCTGGTATTCGGGCTACATCAATTCGATCACCTATGTGGTGATGAACATGGTGATTTCGGTGACCGCGGCCTTGCCGGCGGCCTACGCGTTCTCTCGCTACCGCTTCCTCGGCGACAAGCATCTGTTCTTCTGGCTTTTGACCAACCGCATGGCGCCGCCGGCGGTGTTCGCGCTGCCGTTCTTCCAGCTCTACTCGGCCTTCGGCCTGATCGACACCCATATCGCGGTGGCGCTTGCACACTGCCTGTTCAACGTGCCTTTGGCGGTGTGGATCCTCGAAGGCTTCATGTCGGGCGTGCCGAAGGAAATCGACGAGACCGCCTATATCGACGGCTATTCGTTCCCGCGTTTCTTCATCAAGATATTCATGCCGCTGATCGCCAGCGGCATCGGTGTGGCCTGCTTCTTCTGCTTCATGTTCTCATGGGTGGAACTGCTGATCGCCCGCACCCTGACGACCACCTATGCCAAGCCGATCGCCGCCACCATGACCCGCACGGTTTCGGCCGCCGGCATGGATTGGGGTCTGCTCGCCGCAGCCGGCGTGCTGACGTTGATCCCCGGAGCGCTCGTCATCTGGTTCGTGCGCAACTATATCGCCAAGGGCTTCGCCCTGGGGAGGGTATGACAATGAACTTCGACCTCTCCTGGATGGCGTGGACGTGGCCGACGGCGGCCTTCTTCGCAACCATTCTGCTGCTGCTGTGCGGCATGGCGGTGTGGGAATACGCTTCGCCGGGTGGCAATCCGCGCGTTGGCATCCTGCGCTTCGAGACGACGCGCGGCGACCGTCTCTTTCTATCGCTGCTTGGCAGCGCCTTTATCCATCTCGCTTGGCTGGGTCTTGTCGGACCCAGCCTCTGGTGGGCTCTCGCTCTCTCCGTGGTCTACGCCATCGGCGTGTTCCGCTACGTATAGAGGGGGAAACTGTTGGAGCGACCGCGTGCCGGCGGCCGCTCCAGATCGCACTTGAAACCTGAAACAGTGGAGGAAACTTATGCGACGGCAATTTTTAACATCAACGACTGCCCTTGTCCTATTGCTCGGCGTGGGCAACGCCTACGCCGGGATGGACGAGGCAAAAGCTTTTCTGGACAAGGAGATAGGTCCGCTCTCGACGCTTTCGCGCGCCGACCAGGAAGCCGAAATGCAGTGGTTTATTGACGCAGCCAAGCCATTCGCCGGCATGGACATCAAGGTCGTCTCCGAAACCATCGCCACGCACCAGTATGAATCGCAGGTGCTGGCGCCGGCCTTTACCGCCATCACCGGCATCAAGATCACGCATGACGTCATCCAGGAAGGCGACGTCGTCGAGAAGATCCAGACCCAGATGCAGACTGGCCAGAACCTCTATGACGGCTGGGTCAATGATTCCGATCTGATCGGCACCCATTGGCGCTACCAGCAGGTGCGCAACCTGACCGACTGGATGGCGGGCGACGGCAAGGATGTCACCAACCCGAACCTCGACCTGAAGGACTTCATCGGCACCTCGTTCACGACGGCGCCCGACAAGAAGCTCTACCAGCTTCCCGACCAGCAGTTCGCCAACCTCTACTGGTTCCGTTACGACTGGTTCAACGACGAGAAGAACAAGGCCGACTTCAAGGCCAAGTACGGCTACGACCTCGGCGTGCCGGTCAACTGGTCGGCCTATGAGGACATCGCCGAATTCTTCACCGGCCGCGAGATCGACGGCAAGAAGGTCTATGGCCACATGGACTACGGCAAGAAGGACCCGTCGCTCGGCTGGCGGTTCACCGACGCCTGGCTGTCGATGGCCGGCAATGGCGACAAGGGCATTCCGAACGGTCTGCCGGTCGACGAATGGGGCATCAAGGTCGACGCGAATTCGCGGCCCGTCGGCTCCTGCACGGCACGCGGTGGTGACACCAACGGCCCGGCCGCTGTCTACTCGATTCAGAAATACCTCGACTGGCTGAAGGCCTACGCCCCGGCGGAAGCCCAGGGCATGACCTTCTCTGAATCCGGACCGGTGCCGGCACAAGGTGCGGTTGCCCAGCAGATCTTCTGGTACACCGCCTTCACCGCGTCGATGGTCGACGCCAGCGCCAAGGCGGTGCTGAACGACGACGGCACGCCGAAATGGCGCATGGCACCGTCGCCGCACGGCGTCTACTGGAAGGACGGCATGAAGCTCGGCTATCAGGACGTCGGTTCCTGGACGTTGATGAAGTCGACGCCGACCGACCGCGCCAAGGCCGCCTGGCTCTATGCGCAGTTCGTCACCTCGAAGACCGTGGACGTGAAGAAGAGCCATGTCGGCCTGACCTTCATCCGCGAGAGCACGATCCACGACAAGAGCTTCACCGAGCGTGCGCCGAAACTCGGCGGCTTGATCGAGTTCTATCGCTCGCCGGCCCGCGTCCAGTGGTCGCCGACCGGCACCAACGTGCCTGACTATCCGAAGCTGGCACAGCTCTGGTGGCAGGCGATCGGCGATGCGTCGTCGGGTGCCAAGACCGCGCAGGAAGCGATGGACTCGCTGTGCGGCGAGCAGGAAAAGGTCATGAGCCGCATCGAGAAGTCGGGCGTCCAGGGCGATATCGGCCCGAAGATGGCCGAAGAGCACGACCTCGCCTACTGGAACGCCGACGCGGTCAAGAACGGCAATCTCGCGCCTCAACTCAAGATCGAGAACGAGAAGGAAAAGCCGATCACCATCAACTACGACGAACTGGTGAAGAGCTGGCAGAAGTAGGACTGTCCTATGCGGGCGCTCGCGCCCGTGTGACATTGGGGGAGGCGGCATGTTGCCGTCTCCCCTGTTTGTATCAAGGCGGAGGACATCTGAATGAGCGGTTTTGTGCTGGCAATCGACCAGGGAACGACATCGACCCGGGCGATCCTGTTCGATGGTCAGATGAAAGTCGTCGGCAGCGGGCAGAAGGAATTCGCCCAGCATTATCCCGCGTCCGGCTGGGTCGAGCACGATCCCGAGGAAATCTGGGCGAGCGTCGTGACGACGGTAAAGGCTGCTTTGAAGAAAGCCGGCCTGGCCGCTTCGGATGTCGCTGCCATCGGCATCACCAATCAGCGCGAGACCGTCGTCATCTGGGACAGGGCGACCGGCAAGCCGATCCACAATGCCATCGTCTGGCAGGACCGGCGCACCGCGCCGCTCTGCCAGAAGCTCAAGAAGCAGGGGCTTGAGAAGAAATTCACCAGGAAGACCGGCCTGCTGCTCGATCCCTATTTCTCAGGCACCAAGATCGCCTGGATGCTCGACAAGGTGAAAGGTGCGAGAAAACGCGCCGAGAAGGGCGAATTGTTGGCCGGCACCATCGACAGCTTCCTGATCTGGCGGCTGACCGGCGGCAAGGTTCATGCCACGGACGCCACCAACGCCTCGCGCACGCTGGTTTACAACATCGAGAAAAACGCCTGGGACGACGAGCTGCTGTCGGTTCTCAACATTCCGGCAAAAATGCTTCCCGAGGTAAAAGACTGCGCCGATGACTATGGAATCACGGAGAAAAATCTCTTCGGTGCCGAGATAAGAATCCTCGGCGTTGCCGGCGACCAGCATGCCGCGACCATCGGCCAGGCCTGCTTCGAGCCGGGGATGATGAAATCAACCTATGGCACCGGCTGTTTTGCGCTGCTCAACACCGGCAGCGATCTGGTGCGTTCGAAGAACCGGCTGCTAACCACCATTGCCTACCGGCTGAACGGCAAGACGACCTATGCGCTGGAAGGTTCGATCTTCATTGCCGGGGCTGCCGTGCAATGGCTGCGCGATGGCATCAAGGTGATCGGCAAGGCCGAGCACAGCGGCAAGCTGGCGGCCGAGGCTGACCCGACCCAGAACGTCTATCTGGTGCCGGCCTTTGTCGGGCTCGGCGCACCGCATTGGGATGCCGAGGCTCGAGGCGCCATTTTCGGGCTCACGCGCAATTCCGGTCCGGCGGAGTTTGCACGTGCTGCCCTGGAATCCGTCGCCTACCAGACGCGGGACCTGCTCGATGCCATGCACAAGGACTGGAAAGGTGCGTCGGTCGAGACAGTGCTTCGCGTCGACGGCGGCATGGTGGCGTCGGACTGGACCATGCAGCGCCTGGCCGATATCCTCGATGCGCCGGTCGATCGCCCGACCATTCTGGAGACGACGGCACTCGGTGCCGCCTGGCTGGCCGGCTCGAGGGCCGGCGTCTGGCCGGATGCCAGGAAGTTTGCGAAAAGCTGGGCACTCGAACGGCGCTTCCAGCCGGACATGGACCCGCCGACGCGCTCCACCAAGCTGGCCGGTTGGCGCGATGCTGTGCACAGGACACTGAGTGTGCCATAAGCAAATCATCAGGGTCTTGGGGCGAGAGAATGAAGCCTGACTGGTATCCAGCTTGGCGCGACGAAGCCATCGAACAGCTGAAGGTCAAGAATGACCGTTTGGAGAAAGACTTCCGCATCGGCCACTGGTCTCGCTACGACTATGACATAGCAACCAGAAGGCTTCTGTTTTCCAAAGACGGGGACGTTAGAGTGACTGCGGAGGTCCAGATTGCCGGTCACACGACCGCTAAGTCACAGAGTTGGCTCTGGGCTTGGGCAGTTTCAAATTGGCCCGACGATGTCATGATCGACGCAAAGCTGGTTCGAACGTTCGGCGAGACGAACAGCATCGACGAACTGACCCAGCTTTACGTCACGGATGCGGATGGTGACCTGGAAGTGCTTGGGTGGGAACTTAGCGCTGTGGCGGTTCGAATTTGCGACGCCCTCGGAGCATATCGCTCACCGCATGGGGAACCAGATGCGCGTTATTACATAATCAAGAGCATCAGCTGGGCAGGCTGATGCTACTTCGATAGATCGAATTAAAAAGGCCCGCGCCATAGCACGGACCTTTCTACGCGACACTACCAGTTACTGGTAGTCACCTGTGATCAATAGGGCGAACTGCACTCCCGGCGAGGACCGTAGTTTGGCTGGAAGGTGTTGTCCGAAGCGCGGTAGCTGCGATAGTGGTCATAGCACCACTGCACATGCGAGTTGCCTTCATAGACGCGGTTGTTCTCGCTGTTGATGATCGCGCCGGTGATCAGGGCGCCGGTGGCGAAGGCAGCCAGCGGGAACCAGTTGTCGCCATGGCGACGATAGCCGCGATGGTATTCGCGGTAGCCGCGATGACCATTCCAATAGACGCCGCCGTCGTTGTTTCGGGCAAAGTTGCGACGGTTGCCGAAATCGCGGTTGCTGAAGTTGCGGTTGAAATGTCGGTTATGACGCCACTGCGAAGGGCCGTAGCGGGACTCTCCGACATTCAGAATATTCGACGACGAGTCCGATGCCTGTGGCACGAACATCTGAGCCGCATTAGCCGGCATGGCAGCCGCGGCAAACGAAACTGACAAAGTGGTCGCCAGTATACCCGATACGATCTTGTTCACTGTTCTTCTCCTTCGAAAGGGTGATTGACGTCCCTTGTGCTGGGAGAACGGGCGAGCCCGGCAATAGTTCCGCGTTAAAATATCAAGCTGCTGATTTATAATGTTTCTCTGGCTTGACGATGGCCTGGAGCCCATTCGTTCGGCTGCTCCGGACGGCCCTTGATGCCCTGCTCGAAGCGGCCAGGCAGACAACATCGCAGTGCCGGGAAAGCTTGGCTTGCCCATGCTCTTTTTCCGGTTGACCGGTCGAGGCACTCTCCCTATGTTCCGCGCAATTTCGAGGGCAGCGTTTCGAGCCCGCGGGAGCGCGTAGCTCAGCCGGTAGAGCAACTGACTTTTAATCAGTAGGTCATGGGTTCGAATCCCATCGCGCTCACCACAAATCTCGCAATAAAACCAATATCTTGCTGGAGGTGGAGCCTTCATGCGCTTTGCTCATGAATTTGGCGCGGGTAACAGGGCGGGTAACAAAATCCTCGACGGCGCCGCTGGACCTAACACTCGACTGGAGACTCATGCTACGGCTAAACTCCGGTTAGCAGACAGCCTCGGACAAGCCTTCGCCGCTATTCGATGGGCGATGCCTTAACGAACGCCGATTCGAGAGTGAGAATGAACTTTATCGAGAATGAGAGCGCGCAGAAGCTTCGTGGTGGCTACTATACGCCGGCCGACCTGGCTGCATTCATCGCTCGGTGGGTGAAGGAAATTAGCCCCAGGCGGGTGCTCGAACCCAGCTGCGGCGACGGCGCGTTTTTCGGTGCGATGGCTGCGGTTGAAGGCTTTGGTAAGGCCAAGGTAGTGGGTTTCGAGCTAGATGCTGATGAAGCTAGCAAGGCGCAGTCCCGCGCAAATGAACTTGGCCTCCAGGCGGAGGTCCGCGCCGAAGATTTCCTCGGCTGGGCGATAGAGCATGCCGACAAGCCGCGCTCCAAATTTGATGCGGTCGTTGGAAACCCGCCGTTTGTTCGCTACCAGTACCTTCCCCAGCCGTTTCAGGTTCGCTCGGAACAGATATTCGACGCGCTGGACCTTCCCTTCACCAAGCATACCAACGCATGGGTGCCGTTCGTCCTCGCCTCGATGACGCTGTTGCGGCCAGGGGGGCGCCTTGCGATGGTCGTCCCGGCCGAAATCATCCATGTCACCCATGCACAGTCGCTTCGGTCGTATCTCGGCCGTGAATGCAGGCGGCTTGTCATCGTCGACCCGGAAGAATTGTGGTTTGACGGCACACTGCAAGGCGCCGTCATTCTCATGGCTGAAAAGCGCAAGGACGAAGCCGAGAAGGCCGAAGGTTTGGGCATGTACCCGGTCAAGGGCCGCGAATTTCTCGACATGCGGCCATCCGACCTGTTCGAAGCACCAAAGGCCATCAATGGCAAGACCGTTCAAGGCAAGTGGACCCGAGCGCTGCTGCCGCTCGAAACCCGCGCGTTGTTCGATCAACTGGCCGAGCACGACGACGTGCACAGGCTCAAGGACATCGCCAAGGTCGATGTCGGCATCGTCACTGGCGCCAACAAGTTCTTCCTCGTTTCTGATGAAACCGTGCAGAGCTACAAGTTGGCCAAATGGGCTCACCCCATGTTCGGCCGCAGTGAGCATTGCCCCGGCGTCATCTACGACGAAAAGCAGCACCGCGCGAATTCGGCAAAGGGCAACCCAACTAACTTCCTCTGGTTTAACGACCGCAAGGAAGCCATGCACGCGACAGCACAGAAATACATCGCCAGCGGTGAAGCCCAAAAGCTCCACACTCGGTACAAGTGCCGCATTCGCTCGCCGTGGTTTAAGGTGCCCTCGGTGTATGCGACCGAGATAGGTATGTTGAAGCGGTCACACGACACACCCCGGCTGATCCTAAATACGATCGGCGCCTACACGACCGATACCGCCTACCGGCTTCGTGCCAGCAAGGTGGTCGCCGAGAAGCTGGTAGGCGCGTTCATCAATCCACTGACAGCCCTAAGCGCAGAGCTGGAAGGCCGCCACTATGGTGGCGGCGTGCTCGAACTCGTCCCGTCTGAAATCGAAAAGCTAATTATTCCAGTTTCGGAAGATGTCGAAATCGACCTTCAAGAACTGGATAGGGGCATCCGGTCAATGCCTACTGATATGGTCCTCGACAAGCAGGGTAGAACAATCCTCGGCGCGCTGGGCCTTACCCGTGCTGAACAACGCCGGGTTCTGGAAGGTTGGCGCGGCCTGCGCGACCGGCGCCACCGCACCTCCAGCGATTCCCTCGCCGATGACGCCTAGTCGATTTCGACCATAAATCGTGTGGGGTCGGCCAAGTCGCGGAACAGCGCAAGATTGCGGCCTATCAAGCTGGTATTGGCGATATAGGGCCTCATCGGTCCCCAGCTAAGGCGTGTCATCGCATTATTCTGTAGGTAGCTCGCGCTGGTCGTGCTCGTAGTGTGACCAATGCGTAGGTCATACTCGCCGCAAAACACCCCCTTTATGACCAGCCGGAATTTCGCATAGGTTTCATCGACGGTCGCAGAAGCTGCTGTCCAAGCCAATGCCGGGAATACGTTGGCCCGGAAATAAGAGCGGTGGTCCACAGTGTCCGGCAACAGACCTCTGTCCAGGTTGATCGAACCTGATGGATTGGTGTTCTTTCCAGCTATCGGAATCGTGAGGTCGCGCCGAGTAAGGGCTTTGCTCTCCCACACCAGTTCGTAGCTCACACCTGTCGATGCTGGTGGCAAAGCCGCCACGGCAGCTGCTGGGGCTGCTGGTGCAGCAGCTGCTGGTGCAGGTGCTGCGGCTGCTGGTGCTGGCTTAGCGGCGGCTTTGGCCTTGTTCAGCGCCCGCCTGATCTGTTTGACCATCAGCTTGATTCGTGGAACGAGATCCTTTGTGCTGGCGCCGGCACCTGCCGACGTAGATGGTTTCGGAGTCCTGGCTACAGCTTCGTCTGTCAGCCTTCCCTCGATCAGCATCTGTTCCAACGCGGCCTTGTCCGTGATGTGCAGGATGTTTTCGGGGTAGGCTTTCGGCAGCGCCAGCAACTCGGCTTCAACCGTATCAATCACCTTCTTGTCGGCGGCATTTGCGAGGTCGAAATGCAGGACAAGTCCCGCCTCGATGTTATTGTTGAGCCCTCCCAGCGTCAGGTTGGCACTGCCAATCATCATCCGGGCGTGCGTGTCGCCCCTCACCATGAAAAGCTTCGGATGGAAGAGAACGCCGCGCGCGCCGGTGTCCACGGCATAGAGGGTGGCTTTCAAGCCGAGCAACCGAAGCATGGCCTGGTGGGAGGTGATGTCGTTGCGGATGCCAGCGAAAACGGTCAGGACTTTAGCGACAGGCTTAAGCTTGTCCTCGATATGCTCGACGCCGCTCTCACTGACGAAGGCAACGCTGATGAGTACAGTTTTGATTTCGGCTACATCGAACAGCTCGCGCAGAGCATCTTTGTGGGTGCGCGTCGAGAAGCCCTGTAGGATGAATTCCTTTTGCGCCACGACAGTCCCCCCGAATCGTCAGATGCGAAAGGCTATCGACTCATCCGCCCCCAAGTCGAATCTTGTCTGGACCCGTCAACCGATTCTTCGAGAATTCGACGAATGTTCGCCCGCTTATTGTGAAGCATTGGGCGCGAGGTGATTTTTTACCCCTAGACAAAAACTTCATTGCCACCCGCACAATCCCGGCTAGCTGGTAGGGTGTCCGGCTGATACATTTGCTCTCTCTAATGGGAGGGTTTTAGATGAAGATGGTCGCAGAGGCGCTTAGCAAGAACACCAAGATCAAACACCGGTTGAAAGACGAGGAGTTGCCGGCGACGCATGTCTCTGTCCCCAAGGATGGTAAGTCCCTAAGGATTGATACGACTATATCTGCCGAAAATGGGCTAACGGGACAATATCTCTTGACCATCACGCTTTCGAAAGCTGAGGTCCAAATGCTGACAGAGAGCCTGATTAAAGGCCCCCTGCGCGCCGAGATTCAGGAATTGAAATCAAAGCTGGCGAAAGAGAAGCTGCTGAAATCCACGCCGCTATAGGCGCAGGGCAAAGTCCATGGCTAAGAAATCGGGGTTCACCGAACAGGAAGTCAGGCAGGAACTGGAGCTCAGGGCGCAGGCGGAACGTGATATCGAGGCCGCCCGGCAGCGACCAGTCCCGGTCAGGGGCGGCCTCGAATGCATCCACTGTGGCCGGCCATATCCTCGACACGAAGGCGGTGGTGGCCTGTGCGACTACTGCCTGCATAGGGACTAGCAATCCGACCCCAAACAACCGGGTGAGCGCTGCCCTCCCTACCAAAGGCGGGCCGTTCGCGTTTCGCCCCATTTGGCTTATTCGCGCCAACCTTGCGTCGGCTGCGGCTGCACATATATGCGGCTTACCGGGATGCCGCCCGGCTTATCCCCGGAAAGGAATATCGAATGGCAGATACCAAGAGTTACACCTTCTACAGGACCAAGGCTGGCGAGCGACTGGCTGTCGAAACTGGAAAGATTCCCGACAAGTTCAAGGCGGATGAATTGAAGAAGCTCAGGGAGATGAACGAAAAGGAGACGCCAAAGGCCACGCGGGACGCAGTCGCCCAGAACGGGTTCGAACTCACCAAGCCGGATAAGCCCACCTTCACCTATACCGAAGGAACGCAGCCGCCGGTAAAGCGCTGAACGTCGGACGGAGCGCCGGCCACGCTCGACCATTTCGCTTGATCATGTGCGGCCTCCTATGCCGGCCTCTTTCGCTGCCCAATAGCGCGCTCTGGCCACCTCACGCATCTTTTCGATGTTGGCGGCATAGCGAGCCCGAGCCTGCGCTTTCCGCTTCTCATGGTCCCGCTCGCTCCGGGCGCGATCCCATGCGCGGACTTTCTCGCGATTGGCTTCCGCGTAGGCCCGATGCCGCTCGCGGGAGGCAGCCGGATCGGCGTCGTGGCGAGCTTTCTTTTGGGCGAGAATTTCGTCCCGCTTGATCTTGTACCGCGCGCGCTCGCGTTCGCGGTTCTTAGCGGCTGTCGTGGGATTTGTGGTCATAGCGGTTATCATCACGCGGGACGGTGAGGGGACGGCTGCGATTTGGCCGAGGTCGTGGCGGTAGGCTTGGGCGGCCTCGGCGAGCATCGCTGCCCGCCGCTTCGCCTGGTACTGCCGGAACCTCGCCTCAAAGCGTGTGAGGTTTTCCCGGCGTACGGCCTTGGTGGCTGCCTGCCGGCTCATGACCGGCGGAACTCGCGGAAGATGCCGAGCCGTTCGGCCAAGCCGGCGCGCTCCGCAGCCTCGGCGGCGGCATTCTGCCGTTGGCGCTCGGCCTCGGCCCTTGCCACCTGCTCGCCACGGTCGCGCGAGGCGATCAGCTCCAGGCCCTTCCGCTCGGCTACGCGGGCGGCGTGCTGTGGATGCCGTGGATCAAGCAGCACATCGCCAACGGAAGCGTCGGCGTTCAGGGCCGCCAGGCGGGCGCGTGCTTCGGCTGGTGTGCCAGGCAACAGGGGACTGCCGTCATTGGCCATAACGAGGGCGCTCCCCTGGAATTGCGAAGCTGCGATGTCGGTCATACGAATATCTCCTCAGTCGAAATGGGCGGAAACGCTATGCCGCACCGGGGCGGCGTTGGTGTTCGGGGTGATGTCGGCGGCGGCTTTGGCCTTGGCGACTTCGGCCGCCGCCTTGAGAGCCGCGCTGGCAGCCTCCGCTGCTGCCCGTTCGGCTGCTTCCCGTTTCAGGATTTCTTCCCGCACGGCCCAAGCGGACTGTTCGGCCGGCGGCGCCCAATCCGCATGACGCGGGCGCGGCAGGTGGCCAATGCCGTATTTCTGCTTGTAGGCCATTGGTTAGTCCTCCGGCAGCATCGAGAGGAGGCCAGCGTCGGCCCGCTTGATGCGTTCCTCGATATTGCTGACAAGGTTGCCTTGGGCGTCGTATTTCGGCATCGGTTTTTCCGGGAACAGCCAAGACATGCCGGCGAAGAACAGGCTGCCCTCAACCCCGTAGCGGATGGCCTCGTAGTCCACGGCATTTCTCGGCAGGCCAACGGTCGGCAGAGCAATCCTGATATCGGTTGTGAGCGCGGTAAGGTCCCGGACGGCCTGGCCAAGCTGGCTGGCCGCCGCTTCGGCCTTTTCGGCAGTCGCATCGCGCTTTGCCACAAGGGCTTTAAACGCATCGATTTTCGCCCGCTTCTCGGCTGCGGCTTCCTTTGCGGCCTTATCGGCGGCGAGTTGGGCGCGGCGCTCATGCAGCGCGGCCAGGTGCTCCTCACTGAAAGCCTGATCGGCGCTCAGCTCCGCCAACTGACTGCGAAGCTCGCGAGCCTGCTTGTCAGTGCCGCTGGCAAGCAGCCGGTCGCGGATGCGAACGCGAAGTTCTTTGACCTTGGAGGCCAGGGCAATGGCGCCAGCGCGGGCCTTCTCGATATTCGCGTCAAGCCCTTCGAGGGTCATGAACTGTTCGGACATCGGGGTTTACTCCTTTCGAGAAAGATTATTTGTGACCATTATATCACAGGAATATTGGCGACATGAAGACGATGTGAGGGTAAAACAGTGGAATTACAGTATATGTATGGATCGATATTGATCGATTTAAGTAGATAACGTTCGATTTCATACGGCAAATTCTTGCCCGCGCGGGGCGGCCGGGCGGGTTGAAGGGCGGCGAAGGGGCTTAGCCGCACGCGTAGCGGCCCGCGCGAGGCCGGGCGCCTGGGGACGGGTGAGGGGCAGCGACGGCCCGCGCGCGAGAGCCGCCGGTATCTATTGGGGTATGCGGGTTTATCCAAGCCGATCCAAACTTTGGCCCCACCCGCCACCAGACCCCGCCCTCCGCCAAAAAGCATTCCTTGTCTGTCGACAGGACGAGGCGATACGAAAACTGTATCGCGGTACGATTGTGTATTATTTACAATTACTTAGAGCGATCCTACATTCTGCCAATCGAGAGCAGCAATCCCGCTCGCCTCGCTAGAGATTGGGAGTGACATCATGTTGAAGATCGGTCGGTTTGAAGCGTCGTTCGCCATCGAGCCGCGCGCTAATGCGTACCTGTATTCCAAGCGTTTCAGCTTCGCCCGCAGCGCTGGCGAGCTGATTTGTCAGATCGGCACGGCATCGTTGCTAATCACCTGGTAGCGGTCGATCGCCGCAACGGCATCAAGGCCCGGCTTCGGCCGGGCTTTTTGTTTGCGCCGAGTACATCGAGCGCAGTTTTAACGAAGCCATTTCAATAGCTTATTACAGTTCCACGCTGCTACGGCATTTTACCGTTGACAGAAATGTAACAGACGCATTATCGTTGTTACATCGCTGACAACGTTCGTCGACAAGAACGTTACAGATGCAACCGGAGATCGAAAAGGAAAGGAGAACGTCCATGACCGACCTATATGCAACCGTTACCGAAACCATCCTCTTGCAATTGCAAGCTGGCGCGGCGCCCTGGATTAAGCCGTGGTCCGGCCGTGCCTACGGCTCCAGCATGCCGCGCAATGCCGCCACAGGCCGCGCTTATTCCGGTGTGAATGTTCCGTTGCTGTGGATTGCCCAGGATGCCGGAGGCTATACCTCGCCGCGTTGGATCACGTTCAAGCAGGCGATCGATGCCGGCGGCAATGTGCGCAAGGGCGAGAAGGGAACGGCCATTGTGTTCGTGTCGGCCATCGAAGTTGAACAGGATGGCGAGACGGAAGCCAAGCGCATTCCGTTTCTCAAACGCTATACGGTTTTCAACGTCGCCCAATGCGATGGTCTGCCTACTTCAATCGTGGTCGGCGAGGCGATCGCGCCGCGCAACCATGCGGAACGTATCGAGCTGGCCGATGAGTTCTTGACTGCCACAGGCGCGGAAATCTCGGAGGGCTTCGGCGAGGCGTACTACATGCCTGGTATCGACCGCATCAGCCTGCCGGCATTCGCAAGCTTCACTTCGGCCGACAATTTCTACAGCACCGCGTTTCATGAGCTAGGCCATTGGACTGGCGCAAAGCAGCGACTTGACCGCGATCTGCGTGGCCGCTTCGGCGATCAATCCTATGCGGCGGAAGAACTGGTAGCAGAACTGTGCGCGGCCTTTCTGTGTGCCGAATTTGGCCTGGACGGCGACTTGCGCCACGCCGGCTACATCAACAGTTGGATCAAGCTTCTGAAATCGGACAATCGCGCTTTCTTCACGGCTGCCGCCAAGGCGCAAAAGGCCGCCGACTATTTGCGCGATCTGGCGCTGATGGCTGCCGCGCCGCTCACCATAGCGGCCTGAATTCCAGCTACTCGGCCGCAGCGCCCATTGCCGGCGCTGCGGCATTCCGATTTAACGCCAAACAGGAAGGACACGCCACAATGGCAAGCGGAAATTTCATCGCCTATTACAGGGTTAGTACGTCAAAGCAGGGCGCATCCGGCCTCGGCCTGGAGGCCCAGCGCAAGGCCGTCGACGACTACCTCAACGGCGGCAACTGGAAAGTGATCGCCGAATTTACGGAAGTCGAGAGCGGCCGGAAGGCGGCGCGGCCGGAGCTGGAAAAGGCGCTGGCGGCAGCGAGGCTGCACAAGGCGCCGATCATCGTGGCCAAGCTCGACCGGCTGACACGCTCCGTCGCCTTCCTCTCGCGCCTTCTGGAGGCCGGCGTCGAGGTGCGGTTCTGCGATCTGCCGACCGTCGAGGGGCCAATGGGCAAGCACCTGCTGACCAATATGGCATCCGTCGCCGAGCTGGAGGCCGGCTTGATCAGCCAGCGCACCAAGGCGGCCCTGGCAGCCGCAAAGGCGCGTGGCAAGGTGCTGGGCGGCGATCGGGGCCAGAAGCCATCGGACGAGGCCAGGGAGGCCGGCAGGGCGGCAACGGCGGGGCGCGTGGCGTCTTGGCTGGCCGATCTGCGGCCGATCCTCGACGAGGTGCGCGCGGCCGGCGCCGTGACACTCCGCGACATCGCGGCGAGGCTGAATGAACGCGGCATTCCCACGGCCAGGGGCGGGGCCTGGACGGCAGTGCAGGTGAAGCGGGTGCTCGATCGGGAGAACTAAGACGCAAGTGCCGGCAATTCGGGCCAGGATGACGCGAGGAATAGCTTAGGGTGGAATAGGACTTTCTTCCTGCGCGCGTGCGTCAGTCGTCGTTACCAATCAAGGTGAGCATTCCTCGCGTTTTTGCCGTTTGACCTCCTCGGCCTTCCGCCGCTTCGCCTCTTGGCCGTCTTGCCTGTTTGCTGCCGCGCTTATTCCGCTTGTCGCGGTCCTGTCGACCCCTTCCGCCGATGCGGCGATAAGGCCAGGGCGGGAAGGGGCATTTTGCCGTACCTGAAAAAGCGCCGCACTTTCTGCCGTGCCACCCCCCGCACCCCTATATAGGTGGGGTGCGGCAGGGGTTATGCCGTACCTTGCCGTACCTGTGCCGTACCTGAGTGCGGCAAGTGCGGCACGTTCGATTTTCATCGATTTTACACAGCGTCGTCCGAAGCCGCGTAGCAGTCCTTAGTCTCCCGCTTGGCGTTTTTGCGCTGTTGGATTTTGATACCGCCGGGCGTCTTCAACCACATAGAGAGAATAGCTCTCACCTTGGCCCTGGCGGCATTCTGTTCCGCTGTCCGCTCTTTGGCAGGCAAGCCGATGCCGATCTCGACGCCGATCACCGATGCGACCGCGCGGCCACCCCATTCAGGCGACTGCTCATTCACCAGGTAGTTGCCTTCGGTGAAGAGCGCCTGGACGCGTGCCAGGTGCTCCGGCGTCACGTCGTCGAGCTGATTAGGCTTCTCCCACCGAGCCACCGAGCCGACATCATCGCCATTCGGCAGCGGCACCGACACAAGCTGAAACCAATCCCTCTTGCTGGTTGGCGGGGGCGCCATGTTCGGCTTATCGTCCATCATCGAGAAAAAGAAACGCGGTTCGGAAATGCCGAGCTTGCCGGCTTCCTCGATCGACATCCGGTTGATGACGCGGACGCCACGGCAAGCGTCCACAAAGGCGCTGCCGCCGCGTGCGCTCTCCGCCGATGCTTCCTCGCCGCCGAGCTTGCGAGAGTGATGCACCAATTCAACCGCGCAATTGCCAAGGTGAGCGACGCGCGCCCACGCCTTCACGGCGGCATCCATCGCCGCGTTGTCGTTCTCCGGCAGGCTGTGGCTGGAAACGAAGGGGTCGACGATAAGCACGTCTATCCCCTTTGCGCGGATTTCGGCCACCAGGGCGTCAACGACTGGTTCAAGCACCTTGATCGTGTCCTTGACCTTGCGGGCGATGACAAGCGGCGTGTCGCGCCCTGAATTGACGAACAGCTTGCCGTCGAGCGTGGCGGGAACGATGTGGTGGTGCTGGACAGCGGCGGCGATGCGCCGCCTGATTTCCACCTCGGGGTCTTCAAGGTTCCACAGCCAGACCTTAAGCCCTACGGGGTTCGGGTCGCCGCCGATAAGGTCGCGCCCTGTGCCCATCGAAAGCGCCTCGACAATCGTCATGGCCGTCTTGCCTGTGCCGCCGGGTGCTACAGTGCCGGTCGCATAGCCGCGAATGTAGTGCTTGCCGAACAGCCACTGGCGCTTCGGGATCGTCGCCGGATCGATCCAGACAAACGGCGTCGCGCTGATGCGCCCGCTGCTGCCGGCCGGCTCTCCGTTGTCCCTTGCCTTCGCGTTCGCTGCGGCGGCGCGGATCATCGCCGGCACGGCCAGGCCAAGCTCCTGACACAATTCCAGCTCGGCGTCGCGCTCCGCGTCCAGGTCATCGAAATCGCGAGCCGCCGCCGCATAGCTATCGCTGCCGAATGCGTTCTCGCGCCCGTTGCCCCAATCGTTCATCTTTTTCACCAATTCATCTATTTCCCACTCACGGCCGCGCGGCAGGCGAGGATTGATCTCGTCGTCGAAAAGCTGCGCTGCGGTATCCGGCAGGATGCCGAAATCGCCAAGGCGCCGGCCGATGGCCATCGCATTGGTGTAGCCGTCGATCTCGTCGTCGTTGCGGCTTTGCAGATAGTCGCGGCCAAGCTCGATGTCGCTCGGATCATCGCCAGGCACGTCGACGCCAGGTGCCAGCTTGCGCCGCTCGGCATCGCCGCCGCCCTTGGCCGCATATTCCCTGGCAACGATGTCGATGATCGCTTGCGGCAACGACAGCCGAGCGCCCCTGTTGGCGATGACGCGATAAACACCCTTGTCGCTGATGGTGCCTTCACCGACGACATAGCCGCCACGCGACTTCACGTCGACGCCGGGCGCCAGGACGCCGGCCGTGCTTTTTACAGGCTCGCCAGTGAACCGATAATGCTTCGATCCTGTCGGCGTCAGCACGGTTTCCGTCTCGTCGAGATAGTGGGCGTGGTCGCCAAGCAGGGCGCGCAGATGCGCGTCGCCGTCGACGCCGGGCTTCTGATCGGTGTCGAATACAACCCAGCCGGATGGCTCTGTCGCGATGCCGATGCCAAGCCCAAGCCGGGCGAACCTGCGCTTGATCTGCTCGGGGTCGACCGTAGCTTTCTCCGGCCAGCCTTTGAGCGCCGGCACCTTGCTGATTTTGCCGGTTTCGGGATCCTTTATGAAGCGCATCGGGAAGACGCTGCCACCCTGCTCGGCGATGGCCAGGGCGCACGTCCTCGTGAGCTTCGCCAGCCCTTCTGGGGTGAAGCGCTGGAAATCCGGTTGCTTTTTGCTACTGGTTTCGGTATTATTAAAGGGCATTAGATTTACCTTCCGTTTGGAGACCGGCCGGCGCTGCGGGGCGCTTTGGCCGGTTTTCTTTTGGGTGGGCTGTGGCTGTATATGAGGCGCGTGAGGGCATCGGCGGGTCCAGGGACATATCCTGTCCGAGCCCACTCCTGGAGCCTCAAATACGTTTCATCCGGCAGTGCCCAAATGACCTTTGCGCCACCATTGACGATCGTCTTGACGCCAAGCTCGGCGATCGCATCGCCAACGTCACTCGGGTGGATGCCTGCGGCCATCGCCTCGCGGATGACATCCTCGGCGGGAAGCTCACGACAGAAAAGATAGCTATGGATGAAGGCTTCATCGTATGCCTTTACCGCGTCGTATCCGCGACCGCCGGCACGCTGGAAAGCGCCTTCGGCTTCTACCCAGGCCCTGTGGAAGTGGCGCCTGCGCGACTGCTCAGCGCCCGCCAGGGCGTCTGCCATGATCTGGTTGACGGCGGCGCTCATGCGGCTGCCCTCAACTTTGCGCGCTGATAGGCTGCCCGCCGCGCTGCATTTGCAGCATCGCGTGCCTTGGCCGCCGGGCGGAGCAGCATGTGCTCGGCATCCGACGCGCTTGCACAGGCGAGGAAGCCGGCCGGCCGCGACCACATCCAGGCGCCATCGGCATCGCGGTTAGCCACGACGCCCGTCAGCCGCCTCGCGAGAAGGACTGCGCGCCAGCGGATGCCGCACGCCTCCGCCTCGGCCAGGGCGTCGTCGAGAGCCACGGGCTTGCCGGAATGGAGCAGGTAATTGAGAAGATTTTTGGCGTCTTCGATTTCATCATCGAAGACATCGGCGTTGATCGGTATATTGGTCACGACACGGGCCTTTCGCAAACGGTTAAGAGGCCAGGGGTGCTTTCGCAGACCCCTGGCCGCTCGCCTTTGAGCTTGTGCCTCTGGTGTGACCCGTGCGGCCGGATTGGCCACATTTCCCTCAATACAGGATACCCAGGTATGGGTGGTCCAGTCGAGGAAATCTCGCAAACGCCTGTCGCGCTATCAGGCGAGGGTGCGCGGTAAGTACCGGACTATGCTTGTCACAATTATTGATCGTCGGACGCTGGTCGCAGACTGGTCGGTGGGCTTTATTTATGTCTAGCAAGCAATTCCGTTGAAAGATCAAGGATAAGATTCGCGCCACGCTGATATCGCTCTCCATCGACGGAATACATCGTCGTTGAGTCCTGCATAAAAAGGAAGCTGACGTTTGAGTACCCAAGCACTGTGGCCAGGTTTGTCAAGGTCAACTCGATTTTCAATCGGGGTGACAATTCACGATTACGTCGCGTTGAATGCACCGTCCCGTTTGGACCGGCCTTTCCTTGTATGAGTTTAGCTGTCACGATTGCCTCCGTTCCTTGTGAGCGCCTGCTTCACGCTATCAGGGACGCCGCATCGGTTCCAAGGCCGCGACGTGATCCGCCCAGGCGTTCAAAGCTGCCCGGCGCTCGGGCAAATAGAGAGCCCGGTTATAAACGCCGGCCACGCCGCCCCGAGCCGCGCCGCTGACATGGTTCACGACCGCCTCGACGACATGCGGGGCCACACCAAGCTCATTCATACCCGTGACCATCGTCCGGCGCAGATCATGGCCGGTCCAATGGGCGGGGGCGGGGCGGCCAAGGGCGGTGCAGATCGCCGACACGCGAGCATCCAGAGCGACCTTGGCGCGGTTGGTGTTGTGCAGGGTGCCGGCGAATACGGTGTTGTCGAGCTTCGTCAGCGCAGCACCGCCGTCGAGCTTCGCCAGGGCCTCCGCTTTCCGCCTCTCGGCGTCGGCCAGCACCTTGCGCCGTTGCAGGATCGCGACAACGGCAGGCGCGAGCGGAACGATATGGGGCAGGCCGTTCTTGGTCCGGCCGCCAGGCAGCTCCCATCGCGGGTCTTTGCCGTCGAGGTTATGTAGCTCATCCCAGGTCATGCCGGCGACTTCGGCGCGGCGCTGGCCGGTAAGCATCAGGGTCAGGAAGTAGTCGCGCAGCGTGTCGGATAAAGGCGGCACGTCGTTGAGGCCGTACATGATGCTAAGCGTTGCGTCGTCATCCCGAAGGGCGGCAGCCACGATGGCCAACTCCTCGTCGGTCAAGGCACGGTCGCGCTTGGTGTTGTCATGGCGCACCCGCATGCGGTCAGTCGGCGCGCGGTCGATCGCTTCGGCGTCCAGGGCGTCGTTAAAGAAACGCCGCAGATAGGAAAGCGCGTGATTGCCGGCGGATGGCTTGCCGCGCTTGTCGATCTTGTCCAGTACCGCCGCCACGTCTGACCGGGTGATGGAGGAGAGTTGCCGGCCGTTCCATTCGGCCACGTCCGGCCCGGTGAGGCATAGCCTGTATTCCCGATAGGTCGACGCGGCCAGCTTCGATTGCTGGCGGGCTAGGAAGCGCTCAACGGCCTTGCCGAACGTGCCGGCCTCTGCGGCGGCTGCTTCGTGCTTCGCCTCAACCACTGGATTAGCGCCGCGCTCTGCGCTGGCCTTGAATGCTCTCGCCTTCTCGCGCGCCTCAGCCAAGCCGAGCAACGGGTGCTGGCCATACCTGCCAAGGGTCATACGCTTGAGCTTGCCGCCGACACGATCGAACACGAAAAAGGTCTTCTGCCCCTTTGCCGTCACGCGGACGCCGAACGACGGCAACAGCTTATCGAAATAGTCGACGCGGCCGACGGATGGCGCTTTGATCCCGCGAAGGGTAGGGTCAGTGAATTTGATTTTCGGCATGGCTGTTTACCTCTTGGGTTACAATGGGTAACAAATCAAGCCAATTCGATCAAGTTTGAAAGTTATCGATATAGATAGGCGGCTCCGGTATTTTTGGAGCGATTTCAGGTGCTTATTGTGCAATTTAACGATTAGAATCGATGCGTGTCGATGTGCCGGAAACAGCCTTTTAATCAGTAGGTCATGGGTTCGAATCCCATCGCGCTCACCAAAAATCAAACAAAATCAGTTAGATGCAGCTGGTCAGGCGGCTAATTTCCGTGTCCGCAAATCTGTGTCCGCACAGTGTCCGGAAAACATAGGGTAGGGGCATGCGTTGATTTCGCCTAGGTTCCTGCGACTATCGGCGAGTCCGTGCGACATGGACGCGACATGGGAGGGGCGAGCGATGACGCTGCCAACGTGGTTTCCTGCGCTGAAAGACGTTGTGCTGTTTGCTCTGGCGCTTTGGGGCGCCGTCCTTTCGACCGTCAACTGGTGGAAGGCCAGCAAGCGTGATCAGCGCCAATTGAAGGTCGATGCGTCCACAGCCATGCTTGCCAACGACAGCCTCGGCGCGCCCTACGCGCAGATCAAAGCGACCAACATTGGCCATCGGACGGTCACGGTTACTTCACTCTGGTTTGAATTGCCGGGCGGCGCGAAGCTCGTGTCGAGAGCCTATTCGAATCTACCTGGGATGACTGACACGCCGCTGCCCGCATCGTTAAGTGATGGGCAATCTGCCAGCCTATGGTTGTCGTACCATGACATTGGCGGCACCCTCATCGTTCAAGGCCTTGCGACGGCGCGATTGACTCCGGCCTGCGAGGACAGTGCCGGTCAAATCCATCGTGGCGCCGCTTGGAACGTGAATGCTAGGGAGTTTGTGGAAATGGGGGATGGCCAAACCGCCTTGAAGCGGCCGGCGGTCTTGCGCGACATTAATACGGGAATTTCGTTTAATCGGGGCCCGCCACCGTGAGGCAGCGGGCCATTCTTCGGTGAACGGCAATCGTTGCAGACCTGAACTGGGTTGCCGTATCCTACCGGTTGGGCAATTGTTATCCCTCTGCTTGGGAGGGGAAATTGTCTGACGACGAAAAGAAGAAGCCCCATATCCGACTGGCCGTCGAGAACGACAAGAAGACGGTCGACAAATCGTTGGCAAAGCATGAGATCGAATGGCCGCTCCGCGAGCTTGCCGCGAATATCATGCGTGTGTCCCGAGGCGCCGGAGAACCATACAGCATCATCATGCAGTGCATAGCGGTCGTAAAAGGTGCCCAGTCGTACAGTGAAAAGTGCGGCGAGTGGCCGGACAACATGGATGTCAAAGAGGCACTCGATTTTCACGATCCGCAGCTACGTGATTACACCAGGACATACGACGAGCGACGTTCTTCGATGGAAGACATTGTGGAAGGCGCCCTTCGGCTGGCGGCCGGCAGGATCGTCGGACAGAAACTACAGGAAGACCATGGCGAGAAGGACTTGCTCGCAGCCATTCGACGGCTGGAGGAATATCGAGCCGAGCAGAAAGCCAAGTGGGCAGCAGAGGCGAGAGCTGCCCGAGCAGTGCCGGCCGCAAAAAACCCGAGCAAAGCTGATCCGCAAGCCAAAACTATAAGCCCGCCACCGTGAGGCAGCGGGCTTTAAACGTCGCGGAAGATTATTCCCGTCAGGCTATACCAGCATTTCCTGCGACTTGAGGTCGTCGGGCCACATGATCGTTTCGCCGTAGATATCCGGGCACGGTTCGGCGTCACCGCCTTCCTCGTCGTCGCAGTTGTCCTGCTCAAGATCATCGAGGCAGCCAAGGGACGGCTCGTCGTCGGCTGTGTCTTCCAGATCGCAATCAACCTCCATAAGATCCAGTGCCGTAATGAGCGACATGGCGCGGTCTAGGAGGTCATTCAGGCGCTTCTCGACGGACTGGCGCCAGACACGGGGATCGATCCCCCTTGGCATCCCTAGCGGCTTCAGGACGGGTGTATGGGCGTTCATGACACTCCTCCCGCCATAGCCTTGATGTCGGCCGTCAGGGTATCCAGGATTTCATATTCGTCGAACGTCCAACACTGGTGCACGCGAAGCTTGACCAGCATCCCGGCCAGCGTTTGTGCGCGCTTGTCGAGAAGCGACTCGGCGATGTCCCCGGCGGTGCTCATCAGCCTGTCTCGCTCTTCCTCGGCTTCCCGCAAGCCGCTTTTGCGAATGATCTCCTCGCATTCGGCCTGCCATGCCTCCAAGCGCTGGCGGGACTCCCTATCGTTCTCCCTCCAGGCGACGGCGGCGGGATGGGCCAACCACGAATCATCGGTACCGTTGGGGTCGATACCTCTTGCCATCTCCCAAAACGTGGCCTTGATCTCATGAGTTCCCGGAAGCTTCGCGGGCTTCGGCGGCTTGAGGCGGAATACCCGTTCCTCGATTTCTCCAACTTTGTCGGCGACATCCTCATAGATCGCGTATGCAGAGTTGAACTTGGTTTCGATCTGGAACAGTTCGGCGTCGGGTTGCTCGACGGCTGCGGCCGGCATCTCATTTTCAAGTTGCAAAGTTTGCGACTTGCTCCTCGACGAGGCTGTCGCCACCGCCAGGGCCGGGACAGATGCGATAACGCCAAGCAGGGCGCGGCGTGAAAATCTGCCCAGGATGGGCATTACCTCGGTGGCGGGCATAGCATTGCCGGCCGCCGGAACAGAGGTGTTCGGCATGGTGTTGCTCCTAGAGCGTGGTTGATGTAAACATCATGCAAAATACATGACATAACACCCAAGTCAATACATTCTGCATGAAGTTGGAGCCACATGACGATAACGGCAAGTCAGTTGAGGGCGGCGCGCGGCTTGATTGGATGGTCGCAACAGGATCTTTCGGAGAAAGCCGAAGTCGGAAGAGCAACGATCGCGGACTTTGAATCGGGGAAACGTGCGCCATACGCCACGACACTTGTAAGGCTTCAAGAAACGCTGATCGTGGCCGGCGTCGAGTTCATTCCAGAGAACGGCGGTGGAGCCGGGGTGAGACTGCGGAAAGGCGTCTAAGAGAAGGACTGACCGAATGAGCAGACATATCTTTGCCGTCCTAACCAATCCTGTCGAGGGACGGGAGGCCGAGTTCAATGCCTGGTACAATGATCGCCACGTGCATGACATATTAAGGCTACCAGGACTGGTTTCGGCCCAGCGCTTTGGGCTGAGCCACGAACAAAGCGCGGCGACGCCCTATCGATATCTGGTGCTCTACGAGATCGAGACAAACGATCTGGCGCAGACCATTCGCGAACTGAAGGCCAAGGACGGCACCGACGAGATTCCGGCCACTACGGCGCTTGGCCAGTGGCGTGCTGGCGAGCTTCTTCGAACCTATCGGACCGTTGGTTGGGCGCGCCGCGAAAGGGTAGGAAAGGCCTCTACCCCTTCACCTTCGGGGTGATCTCCTCGACCCGCACCCTTGTCGCCGATCTGCTTGATTACAGGCGGGGTCTTCTTACGGGCGCGCGGGGCCGGCGAACTTTTTGTTTTGCCGGGAAGCGACTTGGTTTGGCGGCAGCTAAAGCTTTTCTCTCTTGCCCTCTCTCTTTCCAACAAGGTGATGTACTCCGTATCAAAGGCCTCACTGTTCTTCCGCTCCTGGCTTCGGAAATAGAAATACGGCGGCGCAAATGCCAAAATCATACTTATGCCGATCGCACCCGCCATGTGACTGCCGCCGCCAAGCCAACAAAAAACAGCAACCACGCTGCCGGCTATCGCCGCCTCCGCCGCACTTACCCAGAAAGGATCAAATCTGGGCGGCGGCGCAACCGAGTCTGCCCGTTGCCTGGCCTCGAAGCTAATGCGTGCAGCATCCAATCTGACAATTCCCGATATCGACGCTGAAATGACCGGTACAGGGGATGCTTGGGTGAAGCGAGCCGCACCAAGCCAAACGTAATATTAGATCGGGAAGGCGCGCTTTGTCGTTAAGCGATTGCCCTGTCGTCGACGGCTGTGGACTACCTGTGGATAACTCACTACGTGGGATGACGTCGATCAGCAGCCCGCAAGAATGGTCGACTAAGCGAGAACGGCGTACAGTTCGCCAGCCGGCACCCTCTCCTTTGCCGGTTAGGCCCAGTGGTCAAACCCCACCCCCCGCCCTTGGCCGCTGGGCCGCTAGTACGCCATCCTAGCTAAAACCCGCGCCGCTTGCGGGCAAGCGCGGGCCGATCGGGGGGCCGATCTTCGGCAGGGGTGTGGGTGAGACATCGACTGCCGCAGCACAAACTTTAGATGTCGCTAATGTGCCGTCAAGCCCGTGGCCCATAAAAGGGAGCTTCCTATCCCGCGCGTTATGTCGACCTAAAGTCCCTTGGCGTTGTGTCCGGCGAGTAGATCAGGCCGACTTTCCTGCCGCCACACCTGCCACATTTCAGTTTTCGAACGAGGTCGTCCGCCATGGCGGGCGCATCAGGTCCGAAGCGATCGCGAAACTTCACAAGGTCGAGCTTTTGGCTATGATTGCAGGGCGCATAATGGCAGTGCGCCGTCACCGTCATCTTGCCGTCGATCAGAGATTGGAACGTCCAGCCCTTTGCCATGACGCCTAGCGCATTGGTTCAGCCAAGGATCATTCGAGCTAGTACCATCGTGAGAAGCATTGATGCCGGAACGGCCAGGAGACAACACATCTCAATGATCTTGGTGTTTTGTCGGTTGTCCATCTTCGCCGCCTCGCGATTCGATTCTCATATTGACGTTAACGGGCAGCCGTTGGAAGCGGTTCCAGCCACGGCGGTCGGAGATGCCGTCGGTGCTGCATATTAGCAACACCTTGTCGAACCATCGGGTTGCCGAGCATAAATGGTCCCGAAAAGGAAAAAACCCGCAGGCGCGAGCCAGCGGGATGGGGATAATTCAGGCGTCGGATTCATTGCGGCCACCACGCCAGCGCCAGCGGCGAGCGTGAAGGCGAGCCAGTTGTTCACGCCGCCCGCTTCTCGCCTTCGCTAATCTTCACCTTCCGCATCTTGCCCTTGCCGGCAGGCTTGAACACGATCGGCGCCGACCTGAGTTGGCGAGCATAGAGGTAGATCATCCCGGCAAGCGCGTGGCGCTGGTGAACCACTCCACGGAGCTCGTTGACGGTGGCCATGATCGGCCCCAGGGGAAGCGCATCGAACATTTCGAGCAGAGCCGTCGTCTTTCCCTCGACCAGATCGGGACATGCCCGCAACAGGTCGCTGATGGCCCACAGCGACGTTTCATCTATCAGGGCGTTGTTGCCCCGGCCTTCGGCCAGGATGCACAGCACAAGCCGCGCGTGCTCGACGCCATGCCGATCGATGATCCGCCGAATCGTACCCACGGCGCGGGTTTCGCCGGGCTGGGGATACAGGTGCGCGCCGACGATCCGCACGTCGAATTCCTGGCAGAGCGCCTGCACTCGCGGATCTGAGACGGCATCCATCAGCCGACTATCAAATAGAGGGTTGCAGGATCGGCCGGTGACAGCGCGTCGTACTGAGCTTGCGTCAGTTTGCTGATCCGCTCGACGTCCGAAGTGACAGCCGGGAAGTCAGCCGGGGCGATGTCGTAACTAACGTGGCTGGACGGAACACACCGCAGCATGTGCCTGGTCCAGACCGGGAACGGGCCTACTGTAGCATCGGTGGTGAACGTCGTTATTGTCCCCGATGATGGATCGCCAGGGTTGTTGCCAAGCCGCTCGATAGAGCCGGCGCCGCTCGTGATCGAAATCACGTTGTAAGCGGGCAGAGAAATGACCTCATTGCCGCCGATGGGGAGCGTTTTCATCACTTACCCTCTTTCGTTGCATTATCGCCCATTGACGGACCTCAAAGCGGCGCGCGTGGACTGCTCCACCTGACGGCCAAGTGCGGCCAAGCTATCCTTGGACACTGTGCCGCCGCCGGGAACCGTGATGTATTGCTGGACCGTGATAGGGCGATCACTGCCGCCGGCTGAACCTGCGCTGGACGTTCCCGGCCGTACATCGGCGAACTGGTCGGGCCGGGCGATAATCACCTTCTCGCCGGGGCTCTTGAAGAACTCGACGTGTTCGGTATCGCTGCCGGCAATGCCGCCAGTTGCGAAGCCATAGACGGCCCGATGAGCAACCTGTTCCGGCGTGGCAGCAAGACCGTCAAGACCGTAGCCAATGATGCCCTTGCCGACGATGCCAGCAGCGTGGAAGTTGGACTTGGCCGTCTTGAGCGCTGCCAGATATTGAGCCCGCAGTTGGTCGGCGTCAGTGCTCCCGCCCGAGGAAGAACCGCCACCAAACGACGAGCCACCACCAAACCCGGAACTGGCGCTTTTGATCTTTATGTCATCGAGAAGTTGCGCGGTTTTCTTGGTGTTGGCCTCGATGCCCGTCTGGACGGCCCACATACGATCGGTGTCGCGCGTGGCGTCCTTCACTGCGGCCATTGCATCCATCTGGCCCGGCGTGAAGATGCCGACTGTCTCAGCAGGGTTCTTGAAGAAAGACACCTGCTGCGAATCGCCGGGATGGATCATGCCGCCTGTGGCAAAGCCGTACTGGGCCTTCACCTGCGCCAGCACTGACGGATCTTGGTAGGTCGTGGGCTGGACGTAGCCCCACGAGTTAGTCGACGTGTTGAAGATCGGCGTCTGCGAAACCGGCGAGCCGGTGCTGCTGAAGCGCGTGACGTTGACCCCGGTCGTGCCAATAGCGCCGCCAGAGCCGCCCGTAGCCGGGACGGAATAGCCCTGTTGCGTCATGTTGCTATCGCCGCCGTAGCGGGTGACGCCAACCGGGCCGCCGGGAACATCGTAGATCGACTGCTTGCCGGTGCCGACTTGGCGGGTGATGACCGTGATGTTGACGGTCTTGTCCTTAATTGCCTGGATGGCAGCGTTCATCTGATGCGTCGCGCCGGTATCGGCGACAAGTTCCTGATTGACCTGCCGCAGCCTTTGAAGGAACAGGTCGACCTTTTCGACGGGGAAACCGTCATTGATGAGGCCTTGGCGCACCATCTCCAGGCCCTGGAATACGGCGTTGACGCTGGTATTGCCGGTGCTCATGGCGTCGAACAGTTTGTTGACCGTCGACGTGGCGTTGGCGATCTCGGCATTGGCGTTCTTGATGTTCGACACGTCGCCGAAGAAATCGCGGATGTTGTCTTTGCTCCCGGCCGTGGCGAGCGCCTGCTTCAGGCTGTCAGCCTCGGTGGTCGTCGCGCGCAACTGCGCTTCGAGCTGGACCATTCCGGAGAGTTGGTTCTGGCGGGAGCTCTGAACGGCTTGGTCGATCGTTTCGAACATGCCAAGGGTCGACTGAAGCTGTGTCCCGAGCGAGCGCGTGACGCCGAAGCCGCTGCTGCCGCCCGCGTTCATCGTGCCAAACAGCTTGGAAATGATGGCGTCAGCACCGCCAGCCTTGGAGCCAACATCCTTGAATCCAGCGGAGAGATCGAAAAGGGTCTGTTGGGCTTTCTGGCTGTCCGCAGCGATGCTTTTAAGGCCGCTGCTCTCATTGATGTTATTCTGAAATTCCGCAAGCTTGGCGGCGCCGGCAGTGAGCGTTTCGGCAAAGGCGCGGGCCTTAATCGTTTCGTTGGGATCGAGGCGGATCTTGGCGAGTGCAATCTGGTATTGCGTGGCGTCGATCTGGCCGTTCTTTAATTCCTGGCCAAGCTCCGCAAACTCGCGCGCGGCTTGCAGGCCGATGCCGTCGAAGTTGCTGCGCCCGCCGGCCAGGATAGGTGATGCCAAAGTCTGCTCAACCTCCTTCAGAACTTCGTTCATAGCCGTCACATTGCCAATGATGTCTTTGGACAGATTCGCGGCGGCGACATCCTTCGGAATGTCCTTCGCCACATCGGCAAATTTCTTGGCGGCAGCGGCGGCTCCAGGGTATGCCGCAGCAATCTCGTTGATGAGTTGCCGGTGGTTCTCCAGAACGGTGTTCACCTCCGACACGCCACCACCGAGCGAGCTGAATGCGTTCACGGCAACCTCGGCCGCCGACGACAAAGCAAGGACTCCTAGAGCCCATGGATTGAATAAGCCGGCGCCAGTCGTGGCGAGTGCCCTCATTCCCGTACCTAGTGTCAGCACCCCGGCACCGGTCGCGGCGAGCCGTCCGCCGCTGGCGCCAAGGACAGTGAGCGCGGCATTGGCTGCTCGCGATGCGGGCGCAACTGTCGAAAGGGCCGCAGCGGTTGCCGTGGTCGTAGTCGCAATCTTTGCCAAGACTGCACTGGCGGCAGTTCCGGTTGTGGTCATCTTGGCCAACATGGCGTTGGTCTGCTCGACGCCAGCGCCGATCTTGCCCAGGAGGTCGGAACTACCTGTGCCGCTGAGTTTCTTCGATATCTCGGCATCGAAGGCGTTGGCCATCTGCCGGGCTTTGGCCAAAGCCGCCTCGAATGGTGCCAGGTTGCCGCCGATATCGACGACGACTGAACCGGCTGCTTCATTGGCCATGGTGATTGTCTCCTCTTAGGCCGCAGCGACCGGTCGAACGCCGGGGTGATCGGAAAGATACTCGTGATAGTTGCTGTAGTACTTGCCCCTGGCGATCTCGTCGGCAGTGGCCTCCCGCGTAAAGGTTTCTCCGGGAGTAATGACGAAGACGGTTTTGCGCCTGTCAGGACCATCGATGCTGCCGACAAAATCGCCATTCGGCTGTCGCGTGCCGCTCTGGGTCGAGTTCCTCAGCCACGGGATGTCGTTGCCCATCTTGCGCATCGCCTCGAATTGGCGATCCGTAACGCCGGTGATCTGCTTGATCTCGTTGCCGGCGACGAGCATTGCGGCCTGTGCGGCTTCTGYGGCTTCCTCGGCAGCGCGAATTTCGGCCACTCTGTCGCCGAACCGACGATCGACGGCCAAGTCACGCACTTGCGTGAACTGATCATCTGAAAGGCCGCTGAGAGCCGAAGGCGCCGAAAGGACAGCGTCGGCAATCCTCTCGTCCTTGCTGCCAGTCAGGAACGCCATGCGGTCATTCGGTTTCATACCCTTCACCATCTGCCGGATCTCCTGCCGCTCAAGCGCAGCCGCGATATTGCTCGGATCGGGCGCGGGGATCGAAATCGCCGACCGCGCCCTCTTTGCAGCGGCCAACGCATCAGCGATCGGGCGGAATGCGGCCTGGAGCGCGGGAAGGTAGCTTTTCGACGCCTCATCTTTCAGGACGTTGCTGCGGCCGACCGGCGTAAAGCCAATATCGGATTTCACCGCCGTTTCGCGAGCACGGAAGCGATCAGCCACATCGAGGCAGGCAAGAGCAGCCTGTCGCAGCGCAGCGCTCGACGGATGATCAGGAATGCGGGAAAGGAGTTGCTGGGTGCGGATGTTCATTGGATTACCTTTCAGGCCGCTGCGGCCGTTACAGCGGCGATAAGCTCATTGCCGCGAGCGCGGCTGGCGTCCTGCCAGTTCAACTCGGCAGCGGGCGCAAACACCTGATGGCGGAGCGGCCACGGGGTCGAATCGGGGACGGCGTAGAACGACCGGACGTGTGTTGGGCCAACGGGCACGTTGCGGTTTTCCAGCGCCATATCATGGGCGCAAAGGTCGACCCAGGCCGCCTCCAATTCGAGGAGCGCTTTTGCGTAACGTGCCCCGGCTGCTGCGTGGCTGTCGAGTAGTTCTGAGGGAGTCATTTTCGTTTCCTTATCGTGAGGGTTGCGCGTGTGGTTACATTCGGCGATAGGGCACGGTGTAGGCCACAGGCGGCTGATGGCTGGGGTTAAGCATCTCAACGACGCCAGCGACGCTGTTCGCGATGTCGTCATGAGCGTTTGGACCGTGGTCGATCGATTCCCGGCCACCGCGCGCCACGCGGCGCTCAAGGCCGACGATCTGATTGACCAGCTTGTCGTCATCGAGGAGGTCGACGGTGCGGCTGTTCAGGAGTGGCAGAAGATCCCGGTACAAATCCGAACGCGGCTTGTCGGCAACGCGATATTGAATCCCGTGCTTCCTGAACTGTTCGCGCGGCCACTCGCCAGCGTACCGATCGCCAGTCACTGACGAGATCCCATAGCTCTTCAGCAAGGCTGCGAAGTCCGACACGACGGCTTCAGGCGAGAATGGCGGCTTACGCTCCCGAGTGGCATCCAGAACCGCCTTACGGTCTGCCTTATGCCCGATGGCCAAAGTCATCGAGTCGTTGCTCCCCCCGGACGGATCGACAAAGGCACTGTAGGCAAAGCCGTTGACCCGTTCCCGCTCCGTCACGTTCAAACTGACGCAAGCCTCGACCACTTCGCGAGTGACGAAGGCCTCAATGTCAGCGCGCCATTCGGCAAGCCATTCCGCCGATGCCGCTGCATGATCCCGTTCCAGGGCGGCATCCACCACGGATTGCCGAACTGTGGGGTTCATCTCCCGCGTGGTGGCCTTCCAGACGAGCGGTGCGCTATCCTTGCCCCAATACCGCCTGTAGGCGTCCCACAAGGCACCCTTGCGCGCATACGGCGACGAGGCACAGAGCAGCATCGCGTTGGGGATCGTGGCCATGCCGGGCCGTATGGCGTCCAGGATGGCATAGTCAGGTTCGGCTGCGTCATCAGTGCGCCAGAATGCGATCTCGTCGGCCAGGACCGCTGCATAGGTGTAACCACGCGTCGAGCGGAAGGATGCCGTTCCCACTTCGATGGTGACTGAATTGGTCAGGTCGAACGAGTCCGCAGTTTCCCGATCGATCAGTAGCGCCAGGCTGGGAATGCCGGTCAACATCGCCTTGATGTACCGGATGATGACGCGGGCTTGTCTACGGTCGGCAGCGATGACCAGCACGGTAGCGCGCTCGCCTGGTGCGAGGTAGCCACGGTAGTCGAAGAAGCAGGCCAGGAAGACCGCCACAAGGGCCATCACGAACGACTTGCCACCGCGACGCCCGACGATCAGCCAGGCCTCGCTATTGGCCTCTGTAGGCGCCTCTGTGCGTCCTGTGTGGTGCTGAAAGGCCGCCAGCTGGTCATCGGTCATCGGTAGGCCAAAGAACGCGGCCAGGAATGCGAACCACGATGCGTAGTTGTCCCGGTTCTTAAACCAGGGCGCAAAGAGCAACGGGCTTTCACAGGCCTGGAGGATGTTCACGCGGCGTGCCCCGCAATGATGTCGCGAAGCGTGGGCGTTACGTCACGAGCGCGGCGCTCCAGGCCGATGTCGGCAAGCAGGCGGCGTTGCGCGTTCGTAAGGGCCATGAACTCGCCGAGGTCGACGGGATCACCCGACAGATAGGTTGCGCCTGCATCCTTGATCATGGCGCCGAGCAGTGCCGCACCGTCCACGATCTCACGTTGCATTGCCGACAGACGATCGATGCCGCCCAAGTCTTTGGCGATCTGGTCCCGAAGCTCGAATGTGGCCTGTGCTGCCCTGGTCCGGCGGTCGAGATCGTCCAGCGTCCGCAAGCGAGCCTTGCCGGCACCCTTCGAAGGGGTAACGGCCTGGCTTTCCGCTTCCATCTGGTCGGTATCTGCAAGCACTTTTCAGGACTCCGTTGCGGACGCAGTGCGGACACGATCAGTGATCCGTCGACTAAATGCAAGTAAAATCAATAGCTTGTCATTAATTGTCGACTGATAAGTTATCAGTGTCAGACGATGTCATGCCGTATCGGTCGATCTCTGTTCGGTCTTGGGAGATAGGAAAAATCCAACGTGTCCGCGCGATCGGCGGTGTGGAATCTCAGTCTGTTCTAGACATCATCAATCATCGGGACATTGCGGGACATTGCGGGACATTGTCCCGGTAAGTCACGGCTGGAAGGCGGGACAGGACGGGACATATACCTTTAGGTATGTCCCGGCTGTCCCGTCCCGGCTACCCGAAGCACCGCCACACATGATCGTCATAGAACTGCACCAGCTTGCGCTCTCTGAGTGCGTCCCTTGCCCGTTGGAAGGCCTTCCGCTTTGCCTCGGCTGTGTCGTCGGCTGAGTGGCGATAGAAGTGTTCCCGCCAGCGCTCAATCAAGACGACGTTGCAAGGCGGCCAGTCCTGCCCGACTTTGTGCAGCCCATGCTCGACAATGGCGTCATCCAAGGCGTTGAGGGCAGCGCGGTTCTTCACGGACAAAGAGGAAGACTTTTCCACTTTGACGGCGGCGTCGAGCATCGGAACAAGGCTGTTGCCCGCTTGAGCCATCCTGAAGCCCCATGAGCCGGTGCTGTCGGCATCCTTGTGGCGTTCCACAGTCAATGTCCCGGTGAGCGCATCCTTATCGCCCTCCATGCGCAGGCGGCTGTCGAAGCTGCCCCAGAAGTGCGTGTGCATCCTGGCCCGCGTGTCGTCCTGCCAGCCTGTGTGCGCCACGGTGAGGATGGAAGCGCCGGTTTCCCGGAGAATGCGCTGGATACCGTGCACCCATGCTCTCGCTGTCTTGTCCTCAATCTCCGAACCCTTCATGGAGCCGCCGAAGATGTCGAGCACCACAAGGGCGAAAGATCCTCGAATGTTCATGGCAGCAATGAGCGCTGTCACGTCGTCGGCGGCATCGAGGCAGATTTCCTGCGGGTAGAGAAAGGCCCTACGGTCTTCCTCGGAAACGGCGTGATGCTCATACCATGCCGGAATGCGAAGCCGGCCGACACCGTTGGCGCCTTCAGTGGCGACGAACAGGACGCCACCACCATTCACTGCATTGCCGTGCCAGTCGCGGCCGGCATCTACCGATAGCCCGATGTCGATCGCCAGGAAAGACTTGAACGAGTTCGACTTGCCGAACATCAACGCCGTGCTGCGCTTCTGGATCACGCCCTCAACCAGCCATTCCGGCTCTGGCATCGCTTCCATTTCGGCATAGCTGAGAAGATGCAGGCGCGACTTCGGCGGCAGCTTGTCATAGTCGACGCCACGATACGGATCGTCCGAGCGGTCCATCAATAGCTCCTCCTCGCCGCTCGGCGATACTGTTGCGCAGCTTCGGCGAAGTAGAGAGGCACGGCGGGCGCCAGGTTCGGCCTATCCCTGCCTGCCCATTCGGCGAGCAGGGTTGCGGCGCCGTCCTGCAAGCCGTCGAGCAGCCGACAGTGGTAGCCGTGGTCATCGAGACGAAACTGCGCGTCGATCAGGCAGGTGCGAGCCACGCGAACAGCCGCGACCACTGGACCCGGAACGGGTTCGTTCATCATGCGGCACCGCCTTGCCCGAAAGCATGTTCGGCGACGCAGCGAGCGAGAGGCCACGACAAATCAAATCGGTGATGTAGAAGGACGGCTTGAAGATGACGGACGTTGCATGTATCTTCCAAGTAGTCGATTTTGCCGGGAAGCAGCTCGATGTTTTGGAAGCCGGTCGCCTTGTCTGCGGCCGGTTTTCGCTTTTCAGGCGGCCACATCGGCGCCTCCTGTCCTGATCATGTTGGCGAGGCGAATCGCCGCGCAAGCGCCGACAGCATCAAGCGGAAAGCGCTCCCGCAGTTCGATAACGGTCGGGCGTGGACGCTGCGCCTTTGGCGTTTCGACGATCCAGCGAGCGGCTTCCTGGATGACGAAGTCGGGTTGAAGGTCGATCTGTTCCATTAAGCGGCCCTCCGACGAGGGTTGGGCTTGCGCTCAAGCGTCTCAATCCATGCCTTCACGGAAGGCACACGATAGAGAATGCGGCCTCCGAGTTCGACGTAGGGCAGGCCATCCGGCAAATGCTGCCAGCGGATCAGCGTTCGTTCGCTAACCTTAAGTTCGGCTGCCAGGGAAGGGCGATCTAGGTATTCGTCAAGTAGGGACATCTGCTGTCATTCCTCGTTGTTGAGTGACAGCAGGAACCTAGGGATTGACGAAGACCCGATATATGACCCGAGATCGGCCCTGGAATTCGTGGCGCGTTTTTATTCAGGGCGTCCGATAGATACCGCGAAGGTTGTTCTCAATGGTTTTTGGCGTAGCTGGCGCGGCATGGGGATGAGTGTCCTTTAGCCATTGTGCGAGGTAGATCGCCTCGCTTTTGAGGCTTCCCAACTGTAGACCGGATTGCTTCCGTCGAATGAACTCAGCTTCAAACAGGTGCTTGCTCGTTGGCTGGCCTGGCAGACCCGTCTTGTAGATTGGCACAGCATCTCGCGCCTTGTCGGCGTCCTGCCTTCTATCGACGATGAACACGACGCCCTTGCCATGGCTGTACATCGGCACAGACCCGCTTTCCAGAAAATGCAGGGCATTGGAGCGGCGCCACATAGCGGGGTCAATGCTCTTCATGGCGCCCGTTTCAGGGTCCAGGGCACTAGAAATTGTTGAGGTCGCCTCAAGGCGCTTTCGAAGCTCGACACGAGCTGCAACCCACCGCTCTCTAGCTTCTAACTCGGCCTTATATTCATCCGAATGGGGATCTCCGTAGGGATACCGCTTCAATGGGTCGGCCTCAATCTGCCAAGCTCGCCGGGGACCACCAGCGCCGCTGCCACTCATGACGGGCTGCGCCTTTTCCATCTCATATCGTTCTACGGTGATCAGCCCGGAACGCGCGGACGATTCACGCCCGGTCCATTTCTCTTCGAACACGTCGCGGCCAACGATGTTTATGGCATCCTCGACAGTGATAAAGCCTGAAGGTGCAAACATTCACGCACCGCCCTTCATGTTTACGACTTCGGCGCCTTTTCCCTTGGGCATGACGATGGCGCCAGCGCGCTCCGTGGCCGCTCGCAGCGGATCGTCCATCAAATGGCTGTAGCGGGCCGTCGTGGCCGGCTGTGAGTGCCCGAGCAGCGCGCCGATGATCGGCAGGGAAAGGCCTGCACTGGCCAGCACAGAGGCGTAGGTGTGGCGCAGGTCATGGATACGCGCAGACGGCTTCACCAGAACCTTGTCCTTGACGATCTCGGTTTCCACGATGCCGGCGGCAATGCAGACTTCCCGCCACTCGGCCTTGATCTCGACGCGGTGATCGGTGCCACGGCCAGGGAACACGTAGACAGCATCCGGCTTGGCCTTTTCTTTCAGACCCGTCAGAAGCAGACGAGCAGGGGCCGACAGTGGAACGCGATGCATGGTCTTCTGCTTCGTGGTCGATCCCGGTTTGGTCCAGACGCCAGCAGTGAGGTCGAACTGGTCCCACATTGCCGTCTGCACCTCACCACGGCGCGCGCCAGTGAGAAGCAGAAGGCGGAAGATGTTTGCCGCCTGTTGGTCCTCCAGGGCAGTCAGAGCCTCTGTAAGCTTCGCCAGTTCGGCCGGCGACAGGTAGCGGTGACGCTTTTGCTCATCGTTGCGCTCGATCCCCTTGGCCGGGTTGTCGGTGCGCCACCTCCATTTGATGGCAAGGCCGAACATCTTTGAGAGCACAGCCACCGTCCTGTTGGCGAGATAGGGCGCGGTCTTCGAAATCTTTCGGTGCAGCCCGTCGATGTCGGTGAACTCGACTTCTACCACCTTCTTGTTTTTAAGCGCCGGTAGGATGTGGTTCTTGATTAGGGCCTTGTAATCCCGAGATGTCGACTCCCGCTTCTTGGTGAGGTGCTCCTTCTCGAAACGATCGCACAGGTCGGCCACCGTCTTAGCCTCGCGCGATGCGGCTACCGCTCCCATGGGGTCAGCCCCGACGTCGATCTGCTTCTTTAGGTTCTTCGCTTCCTCGCGCGCAGGACCGGTTTTCCAGTCTGGACGGGAGCCGATCGTATAGCGGCGCTCCAGGCCGCTGCGGGTTCGGTAGTTGAGGATGAACGAGCGGGCGCCGGCCGCAGTGACGCGGACGCCAAAGCCCTTCACGTCGTCGTCGTAGGAGATCTTGTTGCCAGTCGTCGGGAGCGGCAGTTTGTCGACAATGGTGTCAGTCAGCTTCAGAGCCATGGTTTCCGTGTCCGCACTATGTCCGTCAAATCAACGGACATTTCTATGCGGCGATTGTCGCACAGTGTCCTGATTTGTCAAAACATGTTCGTTTGGAATCAACATCTTATGTGCGGACACGGCAGAAAAACGAATGAATGCAAAGCCTTGGCAAAATGGCGCGGAATGAACTTTTAATCAGTAGGTCATGGGTTCGAATCCCATCGCGCTCACCATTGTTTTCAGATCAGCGCAGATAGTGGTCGAGGTCCAGCGCCTAGGCGCCGGAAGGCAGAAGCTCGACTTCCCGCGACGCGTGCTCTCGGGTGCTTTCCGACATCAGTTGCTGCGCAACCGGCTGCACATTTTCCTTAAAGGTGATGCACCTGTCGTAGATCTTCTTGGCCACGCGGTCTTTGCCAATGCGCTCCCATTCGGGCGTCCAGGGCGCATCCCAGTCAAACTGCTGCGAGATGAGAAGTTCTCGGTCAAAGCATTGCGGATCCCGTTCCAAAATCTGGCGGGCTTCATCGGCCAATGGCGTATAGGCTTGGACCGCAGCCATCTTTCTGGCGCGAGCAGCCGAATCCAGTTGGATTTCCACTTCGACAGCTCCCGGCACGTTGGGAACCGCGGCGGAGCAAAGCTGCTTGCGGCCCGGCTTCGTGCCTTGCAGACGCCTTTTGAGGGCATTGCCGAATGCAAAGGCCAGATCATGCATCGGATTGTAGCCATCGACCGCGTCCGAGACGATTTGCACCTCATGCATGTGAGACAGATCGGCGCTGATTCTCGTCAGCACATCGGCAAAGACGCCACTATCCCTGGCCAACAGCGCTTTATACCAGATGGCGTCGGGAATATCGCCGAACACCGCGCCTGCGGTCGCGCCGGCAGCTTCTACCAAGTCGCGTGAATATTGGGTTCGGGAAGAATGGCGTCCGCCTGAACCGTCCGTCAAAAGGTAGATTCGCGGTTTCTTGAGCTCAAGCCAGTGATGGATCCTGAGCTCATGCCCCGGATGGGCAAGGATCAGCACATGTTGCAACTTTTCAGGCAAAAAACGGCTCCAATCCAGGTTTCGGCATACATCCGCCTTAGACCGCATCAAGGCGGCAGGCATCGAAGGGTTTCCCACATCGAGTTGGCCCCGGCCATCTTTGTGCAACTTGTTTGGCCGATGCCTTCAAACTAAGAACGCTGCCTAGCATCTGTTATCCTCGCCGCCAATGCGGAGGTTGTGAAACAGCTAAGGAGGCGGCATTTGCGGGTTCTCATCACCAATCTGTTCGTGTCGTACAATAGCGGTACCGAAGCCGTTGTTGAATTGCTGGCCGACGGGCTTCGCCGCGGCGGTCATCAAACCATGTTGCTGGCTCCAACGCTTGGCGAGATGGCCGATCGAATGCGCCTGCGCGGACACCATGTGGTGGACCGAATTGCCGAGATCGTCGAAAAGCCCGACATAATTCACGCACAGCATTTGACGCCTTGCCTGACCGCGCTGGCGCGTTTTCCCGATGTACCAGCGGTGTTTTCCTGCCACAGCGCTTTCTTCGAGGTCGAAGCCCCGATGCTTCATCCGCAGATACGCCGCTGGATCGCGGTCGACGAAGCGTGCAAGGCCAAATGCCTGTCGCGCGGTGTGCCGGCGGACAGATTGGACGTCATCTACAATGCAATTGACCTTGAACGCTTCAAACAGCGTCCGCCCCTGCCATCGAGGCCTCTGAAGGGGCTTCTGCTGACCAAGAATTTCGAACATCAGCAAGCGGTGCGCGAAGCCTGCGCCAGGAGCAATATGCAACTGGATGAGTTGGGACCCGCCACGGGCCGGTTCTCACATCAACTCGAAAAGGATCTGCTGCAATACGATATCGTGTTCGCAACCGCCCGGATGGCCATTGAAGCCGCTGCAGTGGGATGCTCGGTCGTGGTCTGCGACGCGCGTGGTTTCGCCGGTTTGCTCGACACGGCAAATATGGAGGCATGGCGGCGAATGAACCTCGGCGTCGGCCTTCTGACCAGGCCGACCACTGTCGAAAACCTGATGGAGGCGTTGTCAAAATTCGACGCTGACGACGCCGCGGAGGTCTGTGCATACTTTCGAAAGGTGGCGGGTGCCGAGCATTTCATCAACGAGCATCTTCGCACCTACAGTCAGGCCATTGAGACGAATGTCCAAACGACGGACGATGAGCGATCGCTCGCCACCGCATCCTGGATCGAGGAGATAGGCGTTTCGCGCGAACGCCGCAGATGGTTCAGTGTGGCCAACGAAATTGGCGGTGCCTGGCGTGATTCCTCAGAACAGGCGACGCTTCTCGATCTGCTCAGGTCGAACACGAAGACCTTGGAGAGTGGTGCCGCAGCACTGACGGACCTTGGCGAACGGGTCAAATCCTTTGGCTCCGATGCGCTCCTCAACGTGGCCCATGATAGCCAGGCCCGACTATATCGGCTTGAAGGGCAGCTTTCCGGCCTTTCAAGCGCTGTCGTTGATAGCGCCGCTTCGCTCCACAACGTGGCCCATGATAGCCAAGCCAGATTGCATCGCCTTGAAGGGCAGCTATCCAGCCTTTCAAGCTCTGTCGCTGATGGTTCTGCTTCCCTCAACAGCGCGACCCAGGACAGTCGGGCTGCATTGCATCGAATTGACGGAGAGCTGTCGCGCCTTTCAAATTTCGTCAATGAGAGCAAACGGCTCTACAACGGCATGATACCGCTTTTTATAAGAAAAATGTTTCGTCGGGCTCGAGGGCGAGGTTGAAGGTGTCTGGCGGCATTCGTGGCTATTCAATTTGCACATCGCCAAGGTCCGGCAGCAATTACCTGTGCCAGCATCTCAGCAGCACCGGAATGCTCGGGCATCCGCTCGAGTATTTCAATTGGAGGGGACGCCGCTTTTTCGACGATCCAAATTTTCCCGAAGATGTGGCAGGGCAGGTCGAAAAAATTCTCACCATGGGCGCAACCGCCAATCGTATCTATGGTCTGAAAATCTTTGCCCACCAGCATGATTGGATCTCAAGCGAAATAGGCTGGTTCGACGCGCTTCCGAATCTTCGGTTTATCTTTCTATCAAGGCGGGACCTTCTCGGTCAGGCAATATCCTGGGCGAGGGCCCTCCAAACCGGTCAATACCGCTCCACTCAACCGGTGAGCCAGGAAACGGCTTTCGATGCCGAGCTGATCCAGAGGCAACTCGATGCGCTGGTTCGGGAGAGGGCGCGTTGGGAGATGTTCTTTGCCCGGACCGGGATTGATCCTCTCAGGCTTGAATACGAGTCGATAGTCGCGGATCCCCTGGATGCCATCCGTCAAGTCGCGGACATGATGAGTGTGACGCTCCAACGCAGCCCGGATTCGACCAGCATCGTGATCCAGCAACAGCGAGACTCGATCAGCTTCGATTGGGCCGACCGTTTCAGGCGTGAGCGGGGCAATCCAAATACGCTGGACTTTGTATAGGGCTACCTTTGCATGCGGTGACGAACGTCGAACGGGTCGGGGATCGACGTTGCGCTTCAATGACCTTCGAACACCAGCGAAACATGTCCGCCGGCATGCCGCTCGAGCCGGCCGGCGAGGTCGAGTTCCAGGAGCACCATGAAGACCTGGGCCGGATGCAGGCCGGTGTGGCGGATGATCTCGTCGACCGACACCGGCGTCGGGCCAAGCGCCTCGATGACGCGGGCGCGGTCGCTTTCGCCCGGCGGCGGCGTGACCGAGAAGTCGGGCGGGTCTTGAAACGGTGGCACATCCGGCGCCCGCAAACCGGTCAGTGGTGCGATCGCCCTGGAAATGTCCGAGGCCTCGGTGACCAGGGTGGCGCCATCCTTGAGCAGGCCGTTGGCGCCGGCGGCGCGCGGATCCAGCGGCGAGCCCGGCACGGCGAAGACCAGCCGGCCCATTTCGCCGGCAAGCCTGGCGCTGATCAGTGATCCAGAGCGCTGCGCCGCCTCGACCACCACCAGCCCAAGGGCAGCGCCTGCGACAAGGCGGTTGCGGCGCGGAAAATCCTGGGCGCGCGGCTGCCAGCCGAACGGCATTTCCGAAATGACGGCGCCGCGCTCGGCAATTTCCTCGCACAAGCCGGCGTTTTCAGGCGGGTAGGGCAGGTCGAGCCCTCCGGCCAGCACACCGATCGTGCCGGTCGACAGGCTGCCCTGATGTGCCGCCGTGTCGATGCCGCGGGCCAGTCCCGAGACGATGCCGTAGCCGTCGCGGCCGAGCTCGGCAGCCAGCATGCGCGCCATCTTGATGCCGGCCAGCGATGCGTTGCGAGCACCGACGATGGCGACCCCCGGCAGCCGGAACACGGCGGCATTGCCCTTGACGGCCAACAGTGGCGGCGGATGGTCCATGTTGCGCAACAGCGGTGGATAGTCGGGCTCTCCGATGCCAACAAAGCGCGCGCCGGCCTTTCGGGCTGTCTCCAATTCGGCCTCGGCTTCGGCGATCGACGGGATGCGGGCGATGCGGTTGGCGCCGCCCGAAATCATCAATTCCGGAAGTATTTCCAGTGCCACCTCGGCCGAACCGAAGCGGTTGATCAGGTCGCGAAAGGAGGCCGTACCGACATTCTGGGTGCGGATCAGCCGCAGCCAACTCACCCGCTGCCGGTCGCTGAGGCGCGGCCCGGCGGCGGGTTCGCTCACGTCTTGGCTCCGATCTTGCCCTCGGTGCCGGCAAGCAGGCGCGAAATGTTTTCCCTGTGTTTGATAAAGACGATGATGCTCATCACCACGAACAGGGCGGCGATCTGCGGCGTGCTCAGGAAATAGAGGGCGATCGGCACGACAATGGCCGCCGTCAGCGCTGCCAGTGAGGAGTATCGGAACAGGAAGGCCATCACCAGCCAGACGACGGCGAAGATCAGCGCCACCTGCCAGGCAAGGCCGATGAGCACGCCGAGATAGGTCGCGACGCCCTTGCCGCCCCTGAAGCCCAGCCATGCCGGGAAGAGATGGCCGAGAAAGGCGCCGAGACCGGCCCAGAGCGCCAATTCAGGGGCGAAATGGCCTGTTATCAACACGGCGGCGGTGCCCTTCAGCGCGTCGAGCAGCAGCGTCGCGGCGGCAAGCCCCTTGTTGCCGGTGCGCAGCACATTGGTTGCGCCAATGTTGCCCGAGCCGATCTTGCGCACATCGCCAAGGCCGGCCGCGCGGGTGAGCAGAAGTCCGAAGGGAATCGAGCCCAAGAGGTAGCCGAACACCAGCGCCGGGATGAGGCTGTAAGTCATTGTTTCCCCCGCATTTCCCCCAGAATGGCCGGATCAGGCGCGGTGTGCGGTGGCCGGCTCAGATTGAGAACACTGTGCGGCCCGCCACCAGCGTTTGCAAGACCTTGCCCTGCAACCGCGCGCCTTCGAAACAGGTGTTTTTCGAACGCGAGCGAATGCCGCTCTCGGCGACGATCCAGGGTTCGTCCAGATCGACCAGCGCAAGATCGGCAATCGCCCCCGGCTTCAGCGTGCCGCCAGGCAGGCCGAACAATCTCGCCGGCGCAGTCGATAGCGTCTCGATCAGCCTTAGCAGTGGCACATCGCCATTGTGGTAGAGCCGCAATGCCGCGCCCAGCAGGGTTTCGAGCCCGATGGCCCCTGCCGCCGCGTCGGCAAAGGGCAGGCGCTTGGTGTCGACATCCTGCGGATCGTGCGAGGAGACGATGATGTCGATGGTGCCGTCCCTGACTGCCTCGATCATGGCCAGCCGGTCTTCCTCGGCGCGCAACGGCGGCGTCAAGCGGAAGAAGGTGCGGTATTCGCCGACATCGTTTTCATTGAGCGACAGATTGTGGATCGCCACGCCTGATGTCACGGTCGCGCCGTCGACTTTCGCCCGCGTCACGGCGTTTGCCGCCATCGCGGTCGAGATCTTCGCCGCATGGTACGAACCGCGCGTCAGCCGTGCCAGGGCAAGGTCGCGCTCGAGAGGGATGGATTCGGCTTCACGCGGGATGCCGGAAAGGCCGAGCCAGCTAGCGTATAGGCCCTCGTTCATGACGCCGGACGACCCGAGGTCCGCGTCCTGCGTCTCATGCACGATGGTGGCGCCGAAGTCGCGTGCATAGGTCAGCGCGCGGCGCATCACCAGGGCGCTCGATATGGTGTGGCGGCCGTCGGTGAAGGCGACGGCGCCGGCTTCGCGCAAGAGGCCGAACTCGGTCATCTCGCGGCCGTCGAGGCCTTTGGTAATCGCCGCCGCCGGAAAGACGTTGACGCTTGCGGTGTCCTTGGCGGTGCGCAGTACGAATTCGACCAGCGCCACATTGTCGATCACCGGGTCGGTGTCGGGCATCATGACGATGGAGGTGACGCCGCCGGCCGCCGCGGCGACACTGGCCGAAGCGATGGTTTCGCGATGCTCGCCGCCCGGCTCGCCGATGAAGACGCGGCCGTCGATCAGGCCTGGAATGATCGCCTTGCCGGCGCAGTCGATAATGGTCGCACCCCCCGGGGCGCCCTGGTTCAGCGCTGCCTTGCCGGCGGCGACGATCTTGCGGCCATCGACGATGACGGAGCCGACTTCGTCGACACCGCGCGATGGGTCGACAATGCGAGCGCGCTCAAAGACCGTTATGCTCATGCGCCGCGGCCCTCTTGATTGCGGCCCTCTTGATTGCGACGCGGGTCGAGCAGCGCTTCCATCACCGCCATGCGCACGGCAACGCCCATCTCGACCTGTTCCTGGATGACGCTTTGCGGGCCGTCGGCGATTTCCGAGGCGATCTCGACGCCGCGGTTCATCGGGCCGGGATGCATCACCAGCGCGTCGTCCTTGGCGGCCTTCAGTTTTTCGGCATCGAGTCCGAAATAGCGGAAATATTCGCGGACCGAAGGCACGAAGGCACCTTCCATGCGCTCGCGCTGCAGGCGCAGCATCATCACCACGTCGGCGCCCTTGAGGCCTTCGGCCATCGAGCGGGTGACTATGACGCCCATTTTCTCAATGCCACTGGGCAACAGGGTCGACGGTGCGACGACCCGCACCTGCGCGCCGAGCGCGTTGAGCAGCATGATGTTGGAGCGCGCCACGCGCGAGTGCAGGATGTCGCCGCAGATCGCCACGATCAGCTTCGACAGCGGACCCTTGGCGCGGCGGATGGTCAGCGCATCGAGCAGAGCCTGTGTCGGGTGTTCATGCGCGCCGTCGCCGGCATTGACCACCGAGCAGCCGACCTTCTGGGCAAGAAGGGCGGCAGCGCCCGCCGACTGGTGGCGGATGATCAAGATATCGGGCCGCATGGCATTCAGCGTCATCGCCGTGTCGATGAGCGTCTCGCCCTTCTTCACCGATGAGCTCGCCACCGACATGTTCATGACATCGGCGCCGAGCCGCTTTCCGGCGAGCTCGAACGACGATTGCGTGCGCGTTGAAGCTTCATAGAAGAGGTTGATCTGGGTGCGGCCGCGCAGCGTCGAGGTTTTCTTCTCGGACTGCCGTGAAATCGCGACGGCGCGATCCGCCCGGTCGAGCAGAAGCTCGATGTCGGCGGGGGAAAGATCACGGATGCCCAGAAGATGGCGGTGAGGGTAGAGTGGCAGGGACGAAGCGTCGGTCATCTCAAGGCGCTGCTATAGGGTGGAGATTTTGCGGCTGCAAGCGGCAGCTTTGGATTGGAGCCGTTCTCCCCGGTATTTTCATCGCGCGCGTTGCAAGGCTTGGGCTATATCTAGCCGATGGCCTCGGATTCGTGGTTTTCTGACGATAGGGACCTTTCTCCCGATAAAAGGATTGGGCGTGACCGACGACGTGACGAACCAGCCGCCGCCGCTGACGGGCGGCAACGCCTGGCGGGGCGATCCGTTGCTGATCCAGCTTGCGGAGCGCTTTTCCGATCCGGTGCGCAAGGACCTCGACGGGCTCGGCCGTTTCGTGCTGACGCAGGAGGCGCAGGAATTGGCCCGTCTCGCCAATGTCGAGACGCCGAAGCTCAGGACGCATGACCGCCAGGGACGGCGCATCGATGTGGTCGAGTTCCATCCCGCCTATCATGCCCTGATGCGCCGCTCGGTGGCCAATGGGCTGCATTCCTCGGTTTGGGAAAACGGCGACGCCGAGATTGGCCGCCGCCACCAGGTCCGCGCTGCCCGTTTCTATCTGACGGCGGAGCTCGAGACCGGGCATCTGTGCCCAATCACCATGACCAATGCTTCCCTGGCGGCGTTGATGGCCAGCCCAAAACTGTTTCGCGAATGGGCGCCGCGGGTGACGACGCGCAAATACGACCAGGGCCAGAAGCCACCGGTCGAAAAGACCGGGCTGACGCTCGGTATGGGCATGACCGAAAAGCAGGGCGGCACGGATGTGCGCGCCAATGTGACAAGGGCGGAACGCGTCGGTAGCGGGTTCTATCGCCTGACGGGGCACAAATGGTTCATGTCGGCGCCGATGTCGGATGCGTTCCTGGTGCTTGCACAGGCGCCGGAGGGGCTCTCCTGCTTCCTCGTGCCGCGCGTTCTCGGCGACGGCTCGGGCAACGGTTTCCGTTTCCAGCGGCTGAAGGACAAGCTCGGCAACCGCTCGAACGCCTCTTCCGAGGTGGAATTCGTCAACGCCATCGGCGAGATGGTCGGCGAACCGGGTGCGGGCGTGAAGACGATCATGGACATGGTGACCTTGACCCGGCTCGACTGTGCGGTCGCATCTTCGGCGATCATGCGTGCAGGTCTTGCCGAAGCCGTTCATCATGCCCGCCATCGACAGGTGTTCGGCGCCAATCTGATCGAGCAGCCGCTGATGCAGCGCGTGCTGGCCGACATGGCGCTCGATGTCGCCGCCGCCACCGCGCTGTCGTTCCGGCTGGCGCGGTCCTTCGACGAGGCGGCGAGCGATCGCGGCGAAGCGGCATTCGCCCGCGCCATGACGCCGGTCGTCAAATACTGGGTGTGCAAGATCGCGCCGCCTTTGCTCTACGAGGCGATGGAGTGCCTCGGCGGCAACGGCTATGTTGAGGAGGCGCCGCTCGCCCGCTACTATCGCGAGGCCCCGGTCAATGCGATCTGGGAAGGATCCGGCAATGTCATGGCACTCGACGTGCTGCGCGTGCTCGGCCGCGCGCCCGGCCTGTTCGAGGATGTGCTGGCCGGTATCGACCGTGACCTCGGCGCCGGCGGGCGCGGCACGATCGGCGTGCTGAAGGCGGCGATGCAGGTTGCAGCAACGGACGACGGCTCGGCCCGGCTGCTTACCGAACAGCTGGCGCTATCGGCGGCGGCGGCGGAATTGCGCCGGCTGGGGGCAGGGCGAATCGCCGACGCGTTCGTCGAAACGCGGCTCGCCGGCCAGTGGCGCAACACTTATGGCATGCTCGATTCGCGTCATGACGCGCGCATGATCATCGACACGCTCTATCCGCCTGTGAATTGAGTTTGCAAGATCGCAAAAAACCGGCGCCATCGATCATTTTGAGGCGCCGGCGAGCCTCCACACGCGCGTCATTAATCGTCGTTAACCTTAACAAATGGTTTCCGTTGCGGTGACGAGCGGCAAAGCCCACTGTCGCGGCGAGAGCAAGGAATGGTTCAAATTGGCCAAATCCCTGCTGTGCGAAGCGGGAATGCCGATGCGACATGTATTGACCTCTTTTCTGACCTTGCACTGGGCGATCGTTTTCGCCCTGCTTGCGTTCATCTGCATCGACGGAAACCGTGGTGTGGCTGCGGCGCTGGGTGTGTTGGGTGCCACCATCGAGGGCACTCGCTTCATCGACCTCGACAACGCCATCGTCGTGGCCCCGCTCGCCACCGCCTTGCTGGTCGTCGCTGTGCTGTTCTTCTGGGCCTTTGTCGAAACCCTGATCAATGACGCGACCAGCCAGGCTGTCGACAGCGTCGCCCGCATCGCCTTCATCTCCGCATCTGGCGTATTGTCGCTGATCGTCGGCGGCGGCGCCGCGCAAGGCATCAACGGGCTGTTCATGGTTGTGGCGGTGCAGCTGGCGGCACTTCTAGCATCCTATGTTGCCATTCTTGCCGAGCGACGGTCTGTTGCAGCGGTTGCTCCGGGCAATATCGAAATCCGCGTCGCCGCGCACGGCATGGCCGAGGCCGCGGCCCACAATTCGCTGCTTTCGCTCATATCGGGCCGGACAGGCCCGAATCCCAGGGGAGGCCGCTGATGCGTTACATCTTCGCATTGTGGGCGGGCCCGATGGCGCTGTTCTGGGGCTGGTTCTACCTGTCGCTCAACGACATGAACTTCGGTTATGTCATGCTGAGCCGGCGGCTGCACGACTTCGTCTTCCAGCTCTATGGCCAGATGCTCGGTATCGATCCGGCGACAATCCCCGGCATGGTAGCAAAGGCCTGTGTGTTCGACGGGTTTCTGCTGATGGCGCTCTGGGCGTTTCGCCGCCGCCGCGAGATCGCCAGCTGGATCAAGCGGCGCTGGGCGGGTCCGGTTCCGTTCGAGCGGATGCGTGAAGCGACTGAAGCCGGTCCAAAACTCCCTGCAGAATAAACGCGGCTGCAGCCGAATCGATCTTGCCGGCGCGTTTGCGGCGCGAGAAATCCATCTCGATCAGCGTCCTTTCGGCCGCGACCGTCGATAGCCTTTCGTCCCAGAGCACGAAGGGCAGGTCGCTCACCTGCGCCATGTTGCGGACGAAGGCGCGCGATTTCTGCGCGCGCGGCCCTTCCGAACCGTCCATGTTGATCGGCAGTCCGATCACCACCGCGCCGGCATTCTCCTTCTGCAGCAAGGCTAGCAGCACGACTGCGTCGAGCGAGAATTTCCTTCGCATGATAACCGGGCGCGGATGGGCGAAGGAGAACCTCTGGTCCGAGACGGCGACGCCGATCGTCTTGTCGCCGAGGTCAAGCCCTGCCAGCGTCTTGCCGCCGGCAAGCCGCGCCGGCAATTCCTCGATCATGATAATGCCCAATGGCCGTCCTTCGTCCTTCACCGCCATGTGTTCTCTCAGACACACAACGGACACAGTAACCCTTTGATCTCAGGGCTATCGGCGTTCTATCCTTTGGCAAGGCAAAAATCGAGGAAAGCATTCATGAAATTGACCTGGTACGGCCATTCGGCGTTTCGCATCGAAACCGCTGACGCCAAGATCCTCATCGACCCCTATCTGATCGGCAATCCGTCCTGGACGGGCGGCTGGGAAGGGCCGGCCGAGGGCATCACGCATGTGCTGCTGACGCACGGTCACAGCGACCACATCAGCGGTGCGCTGGAAGTGCTGGGCAAAAGCGGCGCCCAGTTGGTCGCCAATTTCGAAATCTGCATGTACCTGGTGGGCAAGGGCGCCAGCGACAAGAAGATCAACCCGGGCAATATCGGCGGCACCGTCGATTGCGGCGGCTTCACCACCACCTTTGTCCAGGCGCTGCACTCCTCCTCGTTCCCGGGCGATGGCGGCCAGAACACTTATCTCGGCAATCCGGGCGGCCTCGTCCTGCACTTCCCGGAAGACCGGACGCTCTATCACATGGGCGACACCGACATCTTTTCCGACATGGCGCTGATCAACGAGTTGCATGAACCGAAGATCGGCATCGTGCCGATCGGCGACCGCTTCACCATGGGCGGTGCGGTGGCCGCGCTCGCCTGCCGCCGCTTCTTCAAATTCGAAACCGTGGTTCCCTGTCACTTCGGCACGTTTCCGATGATCGATCCGACCGCCGATAAGTTCGAGGCGGGCCTGGAAGGATCCGGCGTCAAGGTGGCATTGCCGAAGATCGGTGAGACGATTACGATTTAGACGCAGCCAAAGCGGAATGAAACCATGGCCTTGAGGCAGTCTCTTTGCGTGTCCATGTTGGTCGCGACGTCGCCCGCGCTCGCCGCTGACGATTTCATCGAAGGCGTCTACCTCCAGTCCGAGGAGCTTTGCACACAGGCCAGGAAGGCCACGCTGCAGACGCTGATCGACGCCGGCAACATCGTGCTTTCGGCGCATGGCCTGCAAGGTGTCGAATACAATTGCGAGTTCGTACAGATCAGCAAGGCGACAGCCTCGCCAAGCTGGGCGGTGACGGCCATCTGCCAGGAACCGGTTTATGTGTTTCCCGACGTCCTTTCAGTGACCCAGATGAGCTCGACGCAGATCGATCTCGTCTCGGTCCGGCCGGCCGATGACGAAAGCGAGGCGAACGGCAACAGCGGCAGCTACTATCTGTGCGAGGGCGTTGCCCTGCCATAGACAGCATCTAGACGGTGGACCGATGACAGAAGAGCCGGGCCGACGCCTGGTGCTCTCGCACGATGCATGTTGCGCCGCGCGCGCGGCGCCGCTATAGCCCGAACTGGTTTTCCCCGAGGCAAAACATGTCCGTTGACGTCAAGACAGTGAAGCGCGTCGCGCGTCTCGCCCGCATTGCGGTGAGCGAAGAAGATGCCGAACGCATGACCGGCGAGCTGAACGCCATCCTCGGCTTCGTCGAGCAGTTGAACGAGGTCGACGTTTCCGGGGTCGAGCCAATGACCTCGGTGACGCCTATGGACATGAAGAAGCGCCAAGACGTCGTCACCGATGGCAACACGGCCGCCGATATCGTAGCCAACGCACCGGCGACCGAAGAGAATTTCTTCCTCGTGCCGAAGGTCGTGGAGTAGCGCGCCGATGGCTATCGAGATCGCCGTTGAAACGCCGCTGCAGGACGACGTGCGCGGTCTGGTCAATGAGCTCAACCAAACGCTGCTCGAACTGACGCCGCCGGAGCACTGCTACCACCTGACGGTTGAGCAGATGGCCGGTGAGGATACGACCGTTTTCATCGCCCGCGACAACGGCCTGGCCATCGGTTGCGGCGCGCTGAAGCGTCATGACGGCGCCATCGGCGAGGTCAAGCGCATGTACACGCGGCCTTCGCATCGCGGACGCAAGATCGGCGCAGGGATCGTCGAGCGGGTCGAGGCGCTGGCGCGCAAGGAGGGGCTGAAACGCCTGGTGCTGGAGACGGGCGATCGTCATCCAGCCGCGTGGACCGTCTACGAACGCGCCGGGTTTTCGCGCTGCGGCCCGGTGCTGGATTATCCCGATTCCGAGTGGTCGGTGTTTTACGAAAAGAGCCTTTGATGAGCGACCTAACCCAGCTGACGATTTCACAGGCCCGTGCCAAGCTGCGCGGCAAGGAAATCACCGCGACCGAAATCACCGAGGCCTATCTCGCCGCCATCGATCGCGCCAATCCGGTGCTCAATGCCTATGTGGCGGTGACCGGCGACAAGGCGCGCGACATGGCCAAGGCGTCCGACGCCAAACTGGCGAAGGGCGAGGGCGGTGCGCTGGAAGGCATCCCGCTCGGCATCAAGGACCTGTTCGGCACCGAAGGCGTCCATACCCAGGCCTGCAGCCATGTGCTTGACGGGTTCAAGCCGCGCTACGAATCGACCGTTACCACCAATTTATGGACCGACGGCGCGGTCATGCTGGGCAAGCTCAACATGGACGAGTTCGCCATGGGCTCGTCCAACGAGACGTCCTACTACGGCCCGGTCATCAACCCGTGGCGGCGTTCGCGCCTCGACACGGTGGTGATGCCGACCACGCATCAGGGCGACGGCGGCTTCGTATCGGCTGGCGGCACCAGGACCGCGCGCAGCCTGGACAATGCGCAACTGGTGCCGGGTGGTTCCTCCGGCGGTTCGGCAACCGCGGTCTCGGCCTTCCTGTGCGCCGGCGCGACGGCGACGGATACGGGCGGCTCGATCCGCCAGCCGGCGGCCTTCACCGGTACTGTCGGCATCAAGCCGACCTATGGACGCTGCTCGCGCTGGGGCATTGTCGCCTTCGCTTCGTCGCTCGACCAGGCCGGACCGATCGCCCGCGATGTGCGCGATGCCGCGATCCTGTTGAGGTCGATGGCCTCCGTCGACCCGAAGGACACAACCTCGGTCGACCGGCCGGTGCCGGACTATGAAGCGGCGATCGGCAAGCCGATCAAGGGCATGAAGGTCGGCATCCCCAAGGAGTACCGCGTCGACGGCATGCCCGAAGAGATCGAGGCGCTGTGGCAGAAGGGCATTGCCTGGCTGAAGGACGCCGGCGCCGAGATCGTCGATATTTCCTTGCCGCACACCAAATACGCGCTGCCGGCCTATTACATCGTGGCGCCCGCCGAGGCGTCGTCCAACCTCGCGCGCTACGACGGCGTCCGCTACGGGTTGCGCGTGCCGGGCAAGGACATCGTCGATATGTATGAGAAGACCCGCGCCGCCGGTTTCGGCCGCGAGGTCAAGCGCCGCATCATGATCGGTACCTATGTGCTGTCGGCGGGCTATTACGACGCCTACTATCTGCAGGCGCAGAAGGTGCGCAATCTGATCAAGCGCGACTTCGAGAAGGTCTTCGCCACCGGCGTCGATGTCATCCTGACCCCGGCGACACCATCCGCCGCCTTCGGCATCGCCGATGAGGACATGGCGGCCGATCCGGTCAAGATGTATCTGAACGACATCTTCACCGTCACCGTGAACATGGCTGGCCTGCCGGGCATCGCCGTGCCGGCGGGGCTCGACGCCAAGGGCCTGCCGCTCGGCCTGCAGCTGATTGGCCGGCCGTTCGATGAGGAAACCCTGTTCCAGACCGCCGCTGTCATCGAGCAGGCGGCCGGCACATTCCAGCCGGAGAAGTGGTGGTAAGGATGTCGCTCGTCCAACGGGGTTGAGCGATGTTCTTCTATCTTTCCAAAGTCTTCTGGTTTTTCGTCCAGCCGCTCAACCTGACGATCTTCCTTCTGCTGGCGGGATTGGTTGCCGCAATGATCGGCCGCCGGCGGCTTGCCGTCACCGGCAGCGTGCTGGCGTTTCTGATCCTTGGGCTGTCGGCCTGGACGTCGCTTGGTGCGATGATGCTCAACCCGCTGGAGGAGCGTTTCGCGCGCCCGCCACTGCCGGAAAAGGTCGACGGCATCGTCGTGCTCGGCGGCGGCTTCGAAGGTGCCATCAACCTGGTGCGCGGCGGCTATGAATTGAACAGCGGCGGCGACCGGATGGTCGAGACCGCGATTCTCGCCCGGCGCTTTCCAACCGCGAGGGTGGTCGTCTCCGGCGGCACTGGCGAACTGTTCCTCGAAGGCGAGGGCGACGCAGCCACGGCACCCCGATTGCTCACTGCGCTTGGTGTGACGGCCGATCGCCTGATCCTCGAGAACAAGTCCCGCAACACCTATGAGAATGCCGTCTTCACCAAGGAGCTGGTAACACCGAAGCCCGGCGAGACCTGGCTGCTGGTGACCTCGGCCTTCCATATGCCGCGCGCCAAGGCGCTGTTCGACAAGGCCGGTTTTGCAACCATTCCCTGGCCGGTCGACTACCGCACCACGGGGCGGGAAGGCATCGGCCTGTTCCGCGACAATCCGGCCGATTCGCTGCAGGTCACCACAATGGCCATCCGGGAATGGATCGGGCTCTTCGCCTACTGGATATCGGGCCGAATCGATCAGCCTTTTCCCGCGCCCGGCGGCTGACCGATCACCGCATGTCTGGCCGCCGAGAAGAACTGGCGCCGCACCAGCACGGCCAGGAGCAACAGCGTCGACAAAACGAACACCGTGGGATCGACGAACCAGCCGAGATAGCCGATCGAGAAGAACACGCCGCGCAGGCCGGAATTGAAATGCTTTCCGGCCAGCATGTTCATTTGCGTCGCACGCCAGACCGCTGTTTCGGTGACCGGGTTGCGTGACGCTTCGCCATGCTGGATCGGCACGGCGCCGATCAGGATCGTGCAATAGTTGAACAGCCGGTACGCCCAGCCGAATTTGAAGAACGAAAACGCCAGGATCAGGACCAGGCCGAACACCTTTATCTGAAAGGCCGCGCGCGACGGGGCGTCGCCCAGGGGCAGGTCGCTCAGCACCTCAAGTACCCGGTCGGATGCGCCGAGCAAGGCAAAGCAACCGCCGATCGCGATCAATGAGCTGGAGGCGAAGAAGGCGGTTCCCTGTTGCAACCCGCTCATGATGGCGGTGTCGACGATGCGGATCTCGCGTTCGGCCATGGTGCGCATCCAGGCTTGCCGCTGCGTGTTCATCGCCGTTGTCAGCGATACGCGGCTGACCAGCTTGCCGTCGGAGGCAAGCGTGTGCAGCAGCCACGCGACGAGGAAGAAAGCCAGCGCCGCGAGATCGGCTGTCGAAAGATCGAGGGAATCGCCCATAGTCCGAATTTATCACATTCAGTGCGATCGCTTCGATGCTCGCCAGGGAGCGATCGAACCAATGTCGCTGCCGGAGCAAACAAGGTCGGCAGGCGATGCGCCGCGATTTCCAAAAGAGCGGAAACATCCTGGGAATTCCTATATATATTCCTTGACGTGACTCCAGGAGACAGCGCCGCGTGTTCCTTTCGGTTTTCGACCTGTTCAAGATCGGCATAGGACCCTCGAGTTCGCACACGATGGGTCCTATGACCGCCGCAGCGCGGTTTCTCGACGAGGTCGCGGGAACTGACTGGCCGCGTCCGGCGGGCGTCAAGGTCGACCGTCTCGCCGCCAGCCTGCATGGCTCGCTAGCCTACACAGGCATCGGCCACGGCAGTGATCGCGCGGTCGTGCTCGGCCTCGCCGGCCTGACGCCGCAGACTGTCGATCCCGATCAGGCTGATGGCATTGCCAGCCGCATCACCGCGGAGAAGCGCATTTCGCCGCCCGGCCATCCGTCCTATCGTTTCGACCCGGCCACCGATCTGGTGCTGGACCGCAAGACGCCGCTCACCGGCCACGCCAACGGGATGGCGTTCTATGCGTATGATGCGGGCGACCGCTTGCTGCTCAAACGCATCTACTATTCGATCGGCGGCGGCTTCGTGGTTTCGGAAGAAGAGCTGCAGCGGATGAAGGCCAAGGGGTCGGTGACGACCGAAGGCAAGAAGGTGCCGTATCCCTTCAAGAATGCGGTCGAGATGCTGGCGATGGCCGGCAAAAGCGGCCTTTCCATCGCCGACATGAAGCGGATCAACGAAGAGACGCAGATGTCGCGCGAAAAGCTCGACGCCGGCCTCGACGGCATCTGGAGCGCCATGAAGGGCTGCATCGACCGTGGCCTGTCGCAGGACGGCATCATGCCGGGCGGACTGAAGGTGCGCCGGCGTGCGCGCATGCTGCATGACAAGCTGCAGGAGCAGTGGCAGCAGAACAGACCCAATCCCTTGCTCGCCAATGACTGGCTGTCGATTTACGCCATGGCGGTCAACGAGGAGAATGCCGCCGGCGGCCGCGTCGTCACCGCGCCAACCAATGGTGCTGCCGGCACACTGCCGGCGGTGCTGCGCTACTGGCTGCATTTCCATCCCGAGGCCGATCAGCCGAGCATCCGCGACTTCCTGCTGACGGCTGCAGCCGTTGGCGGCATCATCAAGACCAATGCCTCGATCTCCGGCGCAGAGGTTGGCTGCCAGGGCGAGGTCGGGTCGGCATCCGCGATGGCCGCGGCTGGCTTGTGCGCCGTCATGGGCGGCACGCCAGAACAGGTCGAAAATGCCGCCGAGATCGCGCTCGAACATCATCTCGGCATGACCTGCGATCCGGTCGGCGGGTTGGTCCAGGTGCCCTGCATCGAGCGCAATGCGCTGGGCGCGGTCAAGGCGGTGACGGCTGCGTCACTGGCGATCAAGGGCGACGGCATCCATTTCGTGCCGCTCGACGCGGCGATCGAGACGATGCGCCAGACCGGCCTCGACATGAACGAGAAGTACAAGGAAACCAGCCTTGGCGGGCTCGCCGTCAATGTCGTGGAGTGCTGAGAGGCCGTTTGGAAACCCACTCCGACGGCCATCTGGCAGCGTTTTCTGCGCTTGCGGTGCTCACGGACCCAAATGTCCGCTACGCTCCGGTTCTCGAAACCACCACCATATGACTCGCCAGAGCGAATTTCGAAACGGCCTCTGGGCACCACAGGCTTGGGGTCTGGGTGCTGGCACTGTGGAGAAGTCGATCAGGCCATTGACGCATCCGCGCGCCGGACTAAACCTTAAGCGATGTCTCTCAATCTCATAAAACTCTGTGTCGGCTGCGACAGCGTCGAGGATCTCGAAGAGTGGATCGCCTTTCGCCTCGACGAGCGGCGGCGCGCCGGTGAGCCGGTCGAGCAGTATCACACGACGCGAATGGTGCCGACGCGCGGCGCCGAGATCACCGACGGCGGTTCGCTCTACTGGGTGGTCAAGGGCAATGTGCAGTGCCGGCAGTTGATCACCGAGATCCGGCCGTTCATCGACAGCGAAGGCATCGGCCGCTGTCATCTCATTCTCGATCCGCAAGTCGTGCGCACCGACTGGCAGCCGCGCCGGGCCTTCCAGGGCTGGCGCTATCTGAAACCGTCGGACGCGCCGGCCGATCTCGGCAAGGGCAAGGTCGGGCTGATCGAGATGCCGCCGAAGCTCAGGCGCGAGCTTGCCGATCTCGGCCTGCTGTAAGCCATCGCACTCCCAAGGGGTTGTCTGCTTCAATTGCGGCTGGTTTGCTGGCCCTCAAACTTGCGTCGCACTGGACTTGCAAGCGGCGCGACAACGCCACATCTTGTTTTCATGAGCGACAAAAAGCAGCCCGTGCCCACAAGGGCCAATCCTGCGCCGGTCAAACCTCAATCCAACGCCGGCGAGATCGAAGCGTTTCTTCGGCAGGCAAGGACGCTGGCCGCGTCGGCGATGGGATCGGGCAGGCTGATCCTTTCGCTCGACGCGACAATGAGCCGCCAGCCGACCTGGGATCTGGCTTGTGAGTTGCAGGGCCAGATGTTCGATGCCGTCGGCAAGGCCGGAACCCTCAGCGTCCAACTGGTCTATTTTCGCGGCTTGGGCGAGTGCCGTTCGTCTGCATTCGTGGCCGACACCAATGCCTTGAAGCAGTTGATGACGCGAATCGAATGCCGCAGCGGCAACACCCAGATCGGCAAGGTGCTGGCGCATGCGCTGAAACAGACGGCCACGGCCAGGGTCAATGCGCTGGTCTATATCGGCGATGCGATGGAAGAGAACATCGACGATCTGGCTGAAAAGGCCGGCAGCCTCGGCCTGCGTGGCGTTCCTGTCTTCGTCTTCCAGGAAGGTCATGATTCCGGCGCAGAAAAGGCGTTTAAGGAAATCGCGCGTTTGTCCAAAGGGGCTTGGTTCCGATTTGATCGGCGGGCTGCCGCGACCCTGGCAGGACTGCTTTCGGCGGTTGCGGTGTTTGCAACCGGTGGGTTGAAGGCGCTCGAAGCCAGGGGCAGGCCGGAAGACCGGCTTATGATTGAGCATCTGCGGGGCGGCGGGAACTGATGGGCGCAATCATCGCATTGGTGGCACTGCTTTTGGTGCTTCTCGGCGTGGCCACGATCTTCCTTCGCGCCGACCCGGCAAAATTGGCCAGCGGCATGAAGACACTTGGGCCGGTCCTCCTAGGGCTGGTCGGCATCGCTATGGTTGCGGTCGGGCGCGAAGGCATTGGCGGCATAATTCTGTCGGCGGCAATCGCCTGGTATGGTTCCATGCGGATGAAGCAGCCGACGGCAAAGCTCGCACCGGGCAAGCGTTCGACGGTGCGCACCGCGGCACTCGAAATGGAGCTTGATCACGATACCGGTGGCCTCGAAGGACTGGTCCTGGCTGGCCGCCACGAGGGCAAGATGCTTGGCGCGATGGGGCTGGCAGAGCTGCAGCATCTTTACCGCGAACTCTCCGGCGATCCGGAGAGCCGGCAACTGTTAGAGACGTATCTTGACGGCAGATTTCCCGTCTGGCGCAAAAACGCTGAGACGGACGGTGGCGAAGGGCTGGGTGTTGCGCCAGGTTCGGGCGCCATGACTAAGGAGGAGGCCTACAAGGTCCTTGGTCTTGAAGCGGGGGCCGCCGCGGCGGATGTCCGCAAGGCGCACCGCCGCCTGATGCAGCGCCTGCACCCCGATATCGGCGGCACGTCTTTCCTGGCGGCGCGGATCAATGAAGCCAAGGACGTCTTGCTCTCCAATCACAATTAGTTCTCCTTCGACGCAGAATTTTTCCGGGAGATTGTTTCCACACCGTCCTACTGCTGGACGGCGTAGCACTCGATGTTCTTCTTCTTCAAAGCGGTGCAGGCCTTCCAGGCGGCGGTCTTGGAACTAAAGCCGCCGAAGCGGGCGCGATAATAGGTGACGCCGTCCTTGTCGAAGGCGACGGTGAAGCCGGAAGCGTCGGCCAGCGCCTTGGGTGCCTGCTTGGTGGTCTTGTCGAGGAAGGCCTGGGCTTCGGACTGCTTGGGCGACGAGGCAACCTGGATTGCCCAGCCCGAGGGCACCGACGCGGTGTTGACCGGGTCGACAGTGGGCGCCGGCGTCGGCGCCGGTGTTGGTTCGGCATAGGCCGCCACGACCTGAGCCGTGGCTACCTGCGGCGCCGATACGATGACGGTCTTGACCTTTTTCGCCTTGACGACAGGGGCAGCGTCTTCGGCAGCCTCTTCGCTCGGCTCGCTCTGCGCGGTGCTGTCTTCCGCTACAGTGGCGTTCTCGGCAACGGTCGCATCGTCCTGGGTCGCGTCATCTTGCGCCACCACCGGCTTGTCGTCCGGCGTTGGCGCGTCGTGCTTGGGCAGCAGCACCTTGGCAAGGGCAGTGATCGGGTTGCTGCCGCTGGCCTTGGCGACCAGATCGCCGCCACCACGGGTCGATGCGCGCGGCATATAGGTGTTGATCAACGCAGCCATCTGGTTGTCGCGGCTGCCGCCCGACGTGCCACCCATGACGACGCCGACTATGCGGCGATTGCCGTCGGAAACCGACGAGACGAGGTTGAAGCCGGAGGCGCGGGTGTAGCCGGTCTTGATGCCGTCGACGCCCTTGATGCGCCCAAGCAGGCGGTTGTGACCATTGATGCGCTGGCGCCCGTAGAGAAAGGAGCGCTGCGAGAAATAGCCGTAATACTGGGGGAAATGCTCCCGCAGCGCGATGCCGAGCGTCGCCATGTCGCGCGCGGTGGTGAATTGGCCGGGGTTGGGCAGGCCGTTGGCGTTGCGGAACACGGTGCCGTTCATGCCCAGCGCACGCGCCTTGGCGGTCATCATGCGGGCGAAATTGGTTTCATTGCCGCCGAGCATTTCGCCGAGCGCGGTCGCCGAGTCGTTCGCCGATTTGGTGACCATCGACAGGATCGCGGTCTCTACCGTGACCGAGCCGCCCGGCTTCACGCCAAGCTTCGTCGGCGGCTCGGCGGCGGCGTTGGCCGAAAACACGACTTGCGAGTTCCTGCTGATCTTGCCCTTCGCCAGCGCCTCGAAGGTCAGATAGAGCGTCATCATCTTGGTGAGCGAGGCCGGATAGCGCCTGCCATCGGCATCCGCCGAATAAAGCACCTTGCCGGTCTTGGCGTCGATGACGATTGCCGCGGACCTCGCCGCCATCGACGAGGCAATGTCGCCGCAGACGACTGTCATCGCCAAGGCGAAGATCATCATCGTTTTGAAAGGGGAGGTGGATTTGGAAACGATGCCCAACAACGCCTGACGCACTTGTATTTCCCTTGGATTCTTCGTTGCGCTGGAGGCGGCAAAGGGTCCTGCCTCACTTCCAGCCAAAGCTACCGGGGCAGCGTTACCAATCCGTTTATGGTAACCGCCGCGTTCACCATTTTCTTCGGGCTTGAAGCTCTCTTTATTCGATTTTTAGCCATTGACTGCGCAGGCGGTGTCTGGACGCCGGTGAAATGTTGACTTTTGTGCGGCGCACAATATACTAGCGTGCATTGCACAAGAGCGCCCCGAAGAAGGACGCTTCAACCCAAGGGAATGCGTGAAATGACCCAGACCTATGAGGACTTCAGCAAATACGGCAAAGAGTTTGCCGATACCGGATTGAAGAGCTTCGCTTCGCTCTCCAAGGGCGCGCAGGCGATCGCCACCGAAGCTGGCGAATACACCAAGAAGAGCTTCGAAGCAGGCAGCGCCGCCGTCGAGAAGATGTTTTCGGCCAAGTCGCTGGAAAAGGCGATCGAGATCCAGTCCGATTATGCCAAGCAATCGTATGAGGCGTTCGTAGCCGAGGCCACCAAGATTGGCGACCTCTATGCCGAACTCGCCAAGGAAGCCTACAAGCCGTTCGAATCGATCGTTGCCAAGGCAAAGTAATTTCGCCTGACGTGAGCAAGATCCGGCCCTTTGGGTGCGGGACAAAACCCGGTCGCGGAAGCGTGGCCGGGTTTTTTCATGTCAATTTCCGCTCCAAGGGCTCGCGCCCCTTCACGATTGCGAAAATCGGCCAAGTTTGGTCACCTAGCCATATTGTCAGCTAAACAGAAGGGCTTAAAATCGTCCATCGAACACCTACATGTCGAACTCGCATGGGGATTCGAAGAGGCAGGAATACGTGACGATCGATTTGACTGCCACGAGACGAGTGGCGCGGATGCAAAACGGCGGCGGCGACGGCAATGAGGCCGGCCGCGGGACGGCCGTTATCACGCGCACCAAAACCAAGACCAAGAAGCCCAGCCTTTACCGGGTCCTCATCCTCAACGACGACTACACGCCCATGGAGTTCGTGGTTCACGTGCTGGAGCGTTTTTTCCAGAAGGACCGCGAAGCCGCCACACGCATCATGCTTCATGTTCACAATCATGGAGTGGGCGAGTGCGGGGTCTATACATTCGAGGTGGCCGAGACCAAAGTGTCTCAGGTCATGGATTTCGCCCGACAGAATCAGCATCCGCTGCAATGCGTGATGGAGAAGAAGTGAGGTAACATGCCGGCTTTCTCCCAAGGCCTGGAAAAGGCGCTTCACCAGGCGCTGACGCTCGCCAATGAGCGGCACCATGAATATGCAACTCTTGAACATTTGCTGCTCGCGCTCATCGACGACACCGAGGCGGCCGCCGTCATGCGCGCCTGCAATGTCGATCTCGACGAGCTGAAGCACACGGTTCTCACC